>NZ_JBOZCC010000006.1:0-145306 GCF_051265055.1 Actinotignum saccati | reverse complement strand
GGCATCAACGACGGGGATGAGGTCAATGGCACTAAGAACCCGTTCCAGGACGATAAGTTCAATAAGGACGGCAAGCCCGGTAACACTGACCCGCTCAACCCCGACACTGATGGTGATGGTCTCACTGATGGTGATGAGGTGACGGGCGTGAAGAATGGTGGCAAGCCGACTAACCCGAATAAGGCCGACACGGATGGTGACGGTATCAACGACGGTGACGAAATCAAGAACGGCACCGACCCGTTGAACCCGAACGATCCGGGTAAGCCTGCGCCGAAGACCAAGAAGGTGAAGAAGACTCTTCAGGTCACTGGTGCAACGAGCGTTGGTCTTGCTGGTACGGCGGCAATCTTGCTGCTTGCTGGTGGGCTCGTGGTGACGCGGCGCCGTAAGGCATAAGTGCTGAACTGATCGCGTAACGCAAGAGAGGGGCTGGCAGACGAACCTTCACAAGGACACTCTGCCAGTCCCTCATCTATGTACAAGTCCGCTCACTCGATGGCTCTGAATGGCGGATTCACCCAGAAAATCTAGGCGGTCACACGGATATGCGAGGTGCCGTCGTCTCGCGGGATAACGGAGATGCGTTCGCTGATCATCTGTTTCATTTCCGAAACGTGGGAGACAACCCCTACGGTGCGCCCGTTTTTCCCGAGGCCATGCAACACTCCCATGACCTGATCAAGCGCTCCATCTGAAAGCGAGCCGAAGCCTTCGTCAATGAGGAGGGTATCGAGGTGGATCCCTCCATTTTCCGCGCGCACCACTTCCGCTAAGGCAAGGGCCAGGGAGATGGACACATAGAATGTTTCGCCTCCCGAGAGCGTGCGAACGGAACGTTGGACCGGTTCGGGGCCGGCGTGGTCGATAACAGCCAGGCCGAGGCCGGTTTTCGACTGGTGACTGCCCTTCTCCTTTTCGTCCGTCCGGATGAGCTCAAAACGCCCGAGGGAAATATCTGCGAGCTGCTCATTAGCAACATCAACAACTTGCTCGAAACGGTGTTGCAGCACAAAGGTTTCCAGGGGAACTTTCGTTACTGATTCGGGGCCCGCGGTAGCCAAGGAAGCTAGACGCACAACCGCCCCGGAATGCTCACGAAGTTCCCGCCATGCCTGAAGATCTCGCTGTGCGGTGCGCAAGCGTTCCCCGCCGGAGCGGGCCTGGTTCTCTGCCCTCGTAGCCCGCGCTCGTGCTTCTTGAGCGGCGTGGCGCGCCAGCGCGCTGGCTTCGGCAGCCCCTGCGACGTCGGCCTGAGCATCCTCGGGAAGCTCAGCGAGCTCCGGTTCGGCGAGCTCGCGTTTCACATCGCGGCATTCCTCATCAAAAGCGGTGATGGAATCTTGGAGCTGTGCCTCTTCCACTTTGCTGAGCACGGCAGCCTTTACCGCCGGGGCATCCGCGAACTCAGTGCCGGCCAGAGCCGCAGCGAGCTCTTCACCGCGAGCCTCTTCATCTTCACGTGCTGCGAGCACCCCACTCGCGGCGGTGTTCCAGGCATCCTGAGCTTCACGTAGTTCATCCAGAGCCGTGCGGCGCGCTGCGATAGAAGAAAAGCCGGCGTATTCCGCACTTAGGTGGGTGAGCTGCGCGCTGATCTCACGGGCGAGAGAGGTGTTTTCAGCCTCTAATTGCGCCACTTCGGTGCGCAATTGCTCCAGGGAAGTTTCCCGCGTGCGGGCTTCCTCGGCAAGTTGCGCGAGCCGCTTCTCCAAGTCTGTTACGCGCAAAGCTGCCTGCTGTGCCGCACTCACATCAGCGCGGGCAGCAGCTAATTCTGCGCTGGCCACGTCCGCGGTGGCATCTCCGGCCACGGCGCGTTGCTCAGCAAGCTGGGCTTTTATTTTCTCCACATGAGCTAGGCAGGTGCTGTAGTGTTCCCGGGCGGTGCTGGCAGCTGCCTGGGCGGCCTTCACCTGCGCGGCAGTGGCACGCACGGCTTCGGGCGGGGCGGGTGCCGGGTGGGTACAGGATCCGCAGACGGGGCAGGGCTCATTCTCACGCAGCTGCCCCGCTAATTCACCTGCGGTGGACTGCACCCACGCGTCGGTGATTTCCCTGGCGGAGCTTTCCTTTTCCTGAACCTGGGAGAGAGCATCTGCCAGCGCGGCACGGGCTTCTGCTTCCGCTTTTTCGCTGGCGGACACCCGCTCCAATACCTCAAGGAGTTCCGTGGCACTGCGCACCCGCTGCGCGGCAGCAGCCTCACCGCTGGCAGTGGCACGGGCTGTATCGAGCTTGCCCTCTACCTCCTCGCGTTCAGCCGTGGCGGTAGTGGCTTCTTCACGTAGTTTTTCCACCGCGCGCTGGCGCTCGGCGAGCTGTTCGGTAGTGCGGGCAGCTTCCTGCTGTTTGGTCTCTACCTCTTTTTCCGAGCGCTCCAATTCGGTTAAGCGCCCGCTAGCTTCGCTCAGCTCGGTGACCAGACGGTGCCCGGATTCCACCCCGGCAGGGCTGAGATCAGTGACGGGGCCGTGTTTGCCCCCGGTGCCCGAGCCGAATTCTGCGAAAACAGCCACGAGGCGGGCTTGGGCTTGTGCGCAGGCAGCAGCACAATCGCGGCTCTCTTGGAGAGCCCGATCAAGGGCATGCACATGCGGCAGGAGCGGGGCGGCGGCGCGGTGGGCAGCGAGGCGGGCGCGATCCGCGGCGATCACGGCTTCGCGTTTCTGGAGCTGGCCGGCCCGGGCGCGCAGATCCCGGCGGCGTTCAATGCGGGCAGCCAAAGCGCGTTGCGTGTTTTCAGCTTCCCGAGCCAGCTCGAACGCGGCTTCGGTTTTTTCAGCCTGGGTGAGTGCCTCGCTAGCACTCCCAGCGGTGGTAGCGAGTGCCTGCTCCAGGCCAGCGACTACCGCTTCGCCTTCGGCTGGTAGATCCACGCCTTGAGCGGCGGCGGTGAGGGACTCGCTTTCCTCGGGGGGTAGCTCCAAGGCGGTTGCGGTATTGGAGACGGCTCGCACGAAGGTTTCCTGAGCGTTTGCGATAGCTCCGCGGGCCGCGCGGGCGTGATCTGTGAGCCACTGGGTGACCGAACCAAATACCCGGGTATCAAAAATTTGGGTGAGCAGCTTGGTGCGTTCCTGGCTTTCCAGCCGCAGAAACTCAGCGAACTTTCCCTGCGGGAGCACGATAGTTTGCAAGAACTGTTCCGCATTGAGGCCGAGGAGGTTGCTGATATACACCCCGACATCGCGGGCTTTGGTGGCAATCGGAGTGCCGCCATCTATATCCCCGAGGTCCACCGCAGTTTCGGAGAGCTTCCATAATTTCGCGGTGGCTGCGGTGGGGGAGGAATTGCCCGGTTTGGTGAAGCTCGGGGTGCGCCGCACCCGGAATGTGCCTGCTTCGATGGTGAAAATAACGTCCGCGTAGCTGGTGGTGGAGGGATCAACATACGTGGAGCGCAGGCGCTCGGTTGAGCTTTCTTTCCCGCCGGCTACCGTACCGAAAAGCCCGAAAACGACGGCGTCAATAATGGTTGATTTGCCAGCTCCGGTGGGCCCTTCCACCAGGAAAAGCCCGGAAGCTCCCAGGGCGTCAAAATCAATAACTTCCCGCCCCGCGAAGGAGCCGATACCTTGAAGTTCTAAGCGGCGCAGCTGCATGAGGCTCTACTCCTTCTCCCCGGTGCGGACGGCTTCCCACGCCGCCACCATGACCTGGTTTTCTTCTTCTGTGAGATCTCGGTGCCCGCTTTCCGTCATGAATTGGCGCAGCACGCTCAGGGCATCGAGGCGGCGAGTATCCGCCGTGCTGTGGCGGGTGGCGGCCGGATCTACCACGTGGCGGATTTCCAAAGCGTGCGGGAAAGCGGCCCGTACCCGGGTGGTGAGATCCGCCGGGCGGGCCGAATCGGTTACCAGAATACGCGCGAATTTACCCCGATCATCACGGTGTGCGGAGCTGAGCACCTCAGCTAGCGGCGCTTCGATGGTGACGATGGGGCGCCATACCGGAGCTGGAATGAGTTCTTCTTCCACCAGGGCCCCACCTTCAAAGGTGAGAAGAACAGAAGATTTAGGCCGGGTTTCCGAGAAAGAAAAAGCGATGGGCGAACCCGAGTAGCGCATAGGCGGCAGCCCGCTAGCTTCAGAAGTGCCCGGTTCTGGCGCACCGCCCACCCGCTGCGGAGAATGCAGGTGGCCCAGTGCCACGTAGCTCAGGCCCGCCGTGGCGCTAGCCCCTGCGCCTCCCAGGGCGAAAAGCGCGGCGGGAACAACTTCCACCCCGCCCACCGAAATATCGCGTTCGGATTCACTGGCAGCCCCGCCGGCAACGAAAGCATGTGCCATAGCGATGCGCGCCAGCGGCTTACCAGCGTGCGGGCCGTGCTGAATATCCGCGGCAATACGCTCCAAAGCTGCGCGCATGACCGCGGCGTGCGAGCGTTCCAGCAGCTCTGTGCCATCGGTGCCATCGGCGTGACCGACACGAGCAGCAGGATCGACACGATCCGCATTATCCGCGCCATCATGACCAGCATTACCAGCATGACCAGCATGACCAGCGTGATCCGCGTGATCCGCGTTATCAGCGCAACCAGCGTGCGCAGCACTGCCCGCCAGGCGGCGGCGTTCCACATCGGGATCCAAATAGGGGATGGGGTAGACCAGCGCTCCAAGATTACCGGCGCGATCACGCACTTCTACCGGTTGGGCGCAGCGCAGCGGATCGGTGCGAATGACGATGCGCTCCTGGAAAAGCTCCGCACCGAATCCCAGGCGCTGGGGAGAATCATGATTCCCGGAAATCAAAATGACCGTGGTGAGTTGCGCGAGCCGGCGCAGGGTGCGCGAAAAAAGCTCAACCATGGGAGCGGGTGGGACGCTGCGGTCATAGACATCCCCGCTAATAAGGAGGGCATCTACACCGCGTTCCCGCACGGTATCCACCACGTGATCCACCCACATTTCAAAGGCGGGAGTGAGATCCGCCCGGTGCAGGGTACGCCCGAGGTGCCAATCGGAGGTGTGCAAGATCTTCATGGCTTCAGCCTACTGTGGGGCTACGACAAAAATTTTGGCCCGATGAGGTTTCGGCCCCGTCCGGCCACGTTCGGCCCGCGGAGCGCACCGGCTCACGGAATGTACTGTCCCGCGAACGTCCGACGCACCGCACCCCGCTTTAGGCTTCCGCCTGGCCTCCGTTGACCGGGTCCTTATCCGACCACGGGAAGGCAATCCACGCGTCGGTGTGCAGATAGGCGTAATCGGGTTTGAGCACCGAGCGTGACTTTTCGTAGAGGACCGCAACGCGAATCTCAGTGGCGTACTCTTCGCAGAGTTCCTTCACGAAGCGTAAGGTACGCCCTGAGTCAGCGACGTCGTCGACAATTAAAACCCTTTTGCCGGCCATTCCACGCACGTCACCGGAAGGTTCCACCAGACGCGGATCCTTGAGCGTGACGCCGATGCCGGTGTAAAACTCGACGTTGAGGACGAGCATGCTCTTGAGGTCTAAAGCGTAGGCAATTGCGCCGGCAGGAAGCAGGCCGCCGCGGGCCACGCTCACGATAATTTCCGGGCGGTAGCCGGAATCCCAGATGTCGCGGGCGAGTTCGCGGGTGACCTCGCCGAAACGGTCCCAGGTGAGAACCTCGCGCGCGGGCGTGCTAGTAGGCGCACTACCGGGCGCGCTGCCGGGAAGACCCTCGTTCTCGATCAACGGCTCGGCCTTATCACTGCTACCCACGGCTCCTCCTTCGATTAGTTCCGGCTACCCGGTTGGATCTGTTCCCGGCTGTGCGGGTACGTCTTGCTCTCGCTATCCGGTCGGCTATTCGCGGCTACCCGGCTGGACATGTGTCTCATTAATAATTGCTTGAGCGGCGGCGTGCAACTTTCCGTTGGTGACCAGTGCGCTTCCCCACCACGGCCCCGGCTTGCCCTCCAGCGAAGTGAAAGTTCCCCCGGCTTCTTCCACGATCGGCACCAGCGCCGCCATATCGTAGACATCCAGGCCCGGCTGCGCGGCAATATCGAAGGCTCCCTCGGCCAGCAGCATATAGGGCCAGAAAGCCCCGTAGGCGCGGGTGCCCCAGGTGGCGCGGGCGAAAGCGATGAGGGTGGGCATGCGCCCGGTTTCGTCCCAGCTCGAGAGGGACGAAAAACCGAAAGCGGCCCGGTCCATCCGGTCAATATCGGAGACGCGCAGGCGCTGGGGTTCGCCCCCGTTTTCACTCAGCCACGCCCCACTGCCGCGGCTCGCCCACCAGCGCCGCCCGAGCGCGGGCGCGGACGCCATCCCGGCCACCATCTGGCCGTTTTCTTCCACACCGATAAGCGTGGCCCACACCGGGTTGTGACGCACGTAGTTGCGGGTGCCGTCAATCGGGTCAATAATCCAGCGCCGCGGGGCGTGCTCCAGGCTGCCGCCCTCCTCTTCCCCGTACACGGCATCCTCGGGGAAATCCCGCTCCAGATACTCGCGGATGAGCCGCTCGGCCGCCCGATCCGCATCGGATACCGGCGAATTATCGGGCTTCGTATCCACGGTGAGGCGGCGGCGCTCATAACGCTCCAGGGTGAGGGCGTCCACGGCATCCGCAACGGTGTGCAGAAAAGCGATGGTGGAGCTGGCATTGAGCGTTTCGCGACCGTCGAGCGCGGCGGGCGTGGTAGTCGCGTCAGACCCGGTGTGAGCATCCATTTATTTCTCCCATTCTTCGAAGCCGCGCGAGGCGAGCACGCGGCGCAATGAACTCACCCGCTCGCGCAGGCGTGGATCGGTGAGGCTATCGAGGGCGCATTCGGGTTCGGTGGCCTCGTGGCTGCACCCGCGCGGGCATTCCAGCGCGGTTTCTTCCAGATCAGGGAAACCGCGGAGAATATCGGCGGCGTCCAGATGAGCCAGTCCGAAGCTGCGCACCCCCGGCGTATCAATGAGTTGCCCGCCGCCGGGCAGCGGAAAGGCGATGGCGGAGGTGGAGGTGTGACGCCCTTTCCCGGTCACCTCGTTGACGTGCCCGGTTTCGCGCGCCGCGGCCGGCACTAGCGCATTGAGCAGGGTGGATTTGCCCACTCCGGAATGCCCCACGAGCACCGTGGTGCGCCCGCGCAGCGCCGCGCGCACGGCCTCCAAGCCCGAGTTCGTGGTTGCGTTCTGAGGTGCGGGAAGTGCGTCCACGTCCGATTGCGTGGCAGATTCCCCCGGCGCGGGCACCGTGTCAGAGCCCGAGTGCATGGCCGCATCCCCGGCTGCGGGAGCTGCGCCGTCGTACCCCAAAGCCGTTGCGAGAATCGGGACCCCGAGCGGTTCGTAATACGCACGCAAGGCATCCGGGCGCGCCAGATCCGCTTTGGTGAGGATGAGGAGCGGATCCATGTCGGCGTCGCGCGCGGCCACCAGGCAACGATCAATCATGCCGCGCCGCGGTTCGGGTTGCGCGAGCGCCGCCACAATCGCCATCTGGTCCGCGTTCGCCACGATGGTGCGCTCGCGTTCGTTGCCTTCGTCTGTGGAACGCGTGAGTTGCGAGCTGCGGTCCTCGATAAAAACGATGCGGGCCAGGGTGTCCTTGCGCCCGGAAAGGTCACCGGTCAGGCGTACTTTATCTCCAACAACGACGGCGCCCCGGCCCAATTCCCGCGCTTTGACCGCAATGACGCGGGTGCCTTCGTTCATGAGCACGGTGTAGCGCCCGCGGTCGATGGTGATGACCTGGCCGAGGGGCCGGTCGGAGTAATCGGGCCGAATCTTCGTGCGCGGCCGCGAGCCCTTTCCGGGGCGCACCCGCACGCGGGGATCGTCGGTGCCGATATCCCTCATCGGCCCACCAGGTCTGTCCACATCTGGGCGAAACGCGGCATGGTTTTCCCGGTGGTCGCAATATTTTCCACCCGCAGCCCGGGGATGCGCAGGCCGAGGATCGCTCCGAAAGTTGCCATGCGGTGGTCTTCGTAGCTGCGGATGATCGGGTTGTTTGCGGCGGGCTGCACGGCCTGCCCAGCAGCCGCCGGCGTGATAATAATGTCATCGCCTTCTTCGCGGGCGGGAATTCCCACGCCGCTCAGCTCCGCGGTGATCGCAGCCAGCCGGTTGGTTTCGTGCCCGCGCAGCTGCCCGATATTGCGCAGCGCGCTCGGGCCGGTGGCGAAGGCCGCCACCGCGGCAATCGTGGGCGTGAGCTCCCCAACATCGCTAAGATCCGCATCGAGGGGTGCAATATCCCGCGGCCCGGTCAGCTCAAGCACACCGCCATCGCGCAGTTGGGCGCGCGCACCCATGGCCGTGAAAATATCGACGATCTGCGCGCCGGGCTGGGTGGTATGCTCCGGCCAGCGCGGAATTTCCACGGTCCCGCCCGTCACCATAGCGGCGGCCAGGAAAGGCGAAGCATTGGACAGATCCGGTTCCAGCACCACTGTTCCCAGCTGCGGGGTGCCCGGATGCACGTGCCATTCCACCGCCGGGTGTTCGGGGTCTGCCGGGACCCCGCCGGCCGCGAATTCTTCCACTTGAATACCGGCGCGGCGCAGCACGTCCACCGTCATGGCCAGGTGGAAAGCGGAAGGAACCTTCGGCCCCACCGAACGCAGCACCAGCCCGCCCTCGCAGCGCGGGCTGGCTAGCAGCAGCGCGGAAATGAATTGCGAGGAGGCGGAAGAATCAATGTCCACCGTTCCGCCGCGCAGGCTGCCCTGGCCGTGCACCCGTACCGGGAGGACCGCCCGCCCGGCGCTATCGCTGGCGGCATCAACCTCCACTCCCAGATCACGAAGAGCCCGCACCACCGGGTCCATAGGGCGCACGCGGGCGGCGTCGTCGCCATCAATCACAACCTCACCACGCGCGAACGCGGCCACGGGCGGGACGAAACGCATGACCGTTCCCGCAAGCCCCGCGTCAATGGTGGCGCCGTGGAGCGAGGCGGGGGAAATATCGAGGACGTCCTCAGCTTCGGTTGCACCGCGCTGCCAGGCGACCCCTACACCCATGCTCGCGAGGGCGCGGGCCATGAGCTCGGTATCGCGGGCGCGCAAGGGCGCGAGGATTCGGCCCGTGGTGCCGGGCCCGCCCAGCGCGGCGGTGATGAGGAAGCGTGCCATGAGTGATTTGGACCCGGGGACGGCCACGCTGCCGCGCACGGGGGAGGGGTGGAAGGGTGCTGGCCACAGGTCAGTCATTTAGGAACGCTTCGCCTCTCTGATTTGTTCGCGTGCTTGAGCGCGCACATCCGCGAGCTCATTGCGCTGATCGCGCCATTCGGAAACACGGTACCCCAGGGAAGGCTTGCCCTTGCGATCCGTCCACGCCAGGGCGGCGCCGCCGGCCAGCCCGAGCGCGCCGAGCAGCCCGCTCAGCACCTCGCGCCGTTCGCTCTTCTCCGCTGCCCAGACCGGGTGATTGGCCAGGGCCACCGGGATTTGGGTGAGGGCGAGAGCCGCGCCGGACAGGCGCTGGAATTTGCCGATGGAAAGGAAGGTCCCGCCGATGAGCTGGACGGCGCCCAGCGCGCGGGTGAGAGTGGTGGTGTCAACGGATTCGAGATCAACCCCGGCCATTCCGGCCAGGCCGGCGATGTTCTCTGCCCGTTCCTGGTGGTCCTCGGGGTGGCGTACCGCGGACAACCCCTGTGCAATAAAGGGCGCGGCAAGTAGGGGCCGCGCGAGGAATCGAATCATACCCATACCTATATTCTTACACTAAATCGGGGAATATACCCGCGTTTTCCGGGCGTTATACCCATGTCAGTCCAGCAGACGGACTAGGCTAGACCATGATGAGCACAGACCTAATGAGAAGCGCCCCCGATGAAACCGCAGCCGAACGCGCCGCGCGGTTCGAACGGGATGCTCTTCCGTATCTCGACCAGCTATACGGGGCCGCGATGCGCCTCACGCGCAATCCCACCGACGCCGAAGATTTGGTTCAGGAGGCCTACGCCAAAGCCTTCTCGGCCTTCCACCAGTACCGGCCGGGCACGAATTTGAAGGCGTGGCTCTACCGCATCCTCAATAACACCTTTATTTCTAATTACCGCAAGGCGCAGCGCCAGCCCAAGCAGGCTGACTCCTCGGAGGTGGAGGATTGGCAGGAGTATCGGGCGGCTTCGCATGCTTCCTCGGGGATGATGTCCGCGGAAGCGGAGGCGTTGGAGAATCTGCCGCAATCGGAAATTCGCGATGCTTTGAGCGCGCTGCCGGAAGACCGCCGCATGGCTGTGTATCTGGCGGATATTGAAGGCTTCTCCTACCAGGAGATCGCGGACATCATGGAAACGCCGATCGGAACGGTGATGTCCCGTCTGCATCGCGGGCGTAAACAGCTGCGGGAATTGCTCGCGGATTACGCACGTGAACTCGGCTATGGGAAGAAGGAGAAGAAGTGAGCGGTGAGGATAGGTTGCAGCGCGGGGTAGAAGACTCGTTCCGGAACCGCGGGATTGAATTAGATAGCGCCGCGGGGGAGTGTTCCTGCCGGGATATTACTGATTATCTTTTCGAGTATCTGGATCACCAGCTTTCCGCGGTGCAAAGCGAGCGGTTGCAGGCCCATATTTCGGGGTGCTCGCGGTGTACGGAACGGGCGGAAGCGGAAACCCACGTGCGCGATATTTTGCGAGCCTCGTGCCGGGAGGTCGCGCCGGCGACGCTGCGGGTGCGGATCGCCCAGCAGATTTCGGTGTATCGGCGTACCACTCGCGATTTCGGGTAGCGCCGCGCGTTGCGCCGGCTCGCGGTGCGGTGCGCGCGCCGTTTCGGGTAGTTTCGCCACATTGTGCCGGTTTTATTTACCTGACCGGTCGCCCTTGGTAAGCTAATGTGGTTGCTCGTTTACGAGCTGAGAAAACGTGACGTGAGGAGAGAACATGAGCCAGCGTGGTCGTAAGCGCAAGGATCGCCGCAAGAAGAAGGCGAACCACGGCAAGCGCCCCAATTCCTAAAGTGGTGTGCTCGCTGTTGCGAGAAGCGTAGAGGGTCCGGTTTCGTCCGGGCCCTTTATTTTTTACGACGACGCCGCCAGCTGGCGGGATGGGCTTTGGCGGGTTACGCCGCTGCTCGACTCGAGCCGACTCGATTCGAGACCCCAGTGTTCCCAAAAATCTCGGAAGTCACATGAATCTCAGCGGGGAGAGGGTGTGTTTTCGCAGCTGTACTTCATTTGTTGTACAGACGCAGTACACCTCGGAAAAACAGCCCCAGTCCAGCCGCTTCCGTGCCTGAGCTAAGTGACAAAAATGTCACTATGCATGTCACTATGCAGAAAGGGAGAGCGCTCGCGATAGGGCTTTGTGGACTATTGGTTGCAGAAAACGCACATGTGAACTGGCGAAACGGCGCGCGGGCGTCGGCCAGTATGTGGTTCTATTCCATAGTGGCAAAAATGTCACTATGCAGGGAGTATGCAGGCGAATAAGGTGCGATTCGCGCGGTGGTCTGCGAGTAGAAGCTGTGGCCGCGGGTGGGATCAGCCACCTCTGCCGAGAACGCCTGGCCGGTCATCTATATTTTCCTTATGGGAAAGCATGCACTAGAAACCGATGAGGATCATGGCGGTCAAGAATCTTTGCATTGGCATGGCCGCGGTCGGCACAGTGTCGCGCTTCCGGGCTATCGCTTCTTTGAGGAGGGGCAAACTGGTGTCTCGTTTGAGACGTTGTTTGCAGCCCATTTGCGTGGATGCACGAATATCGAATTGCATGACCCGTTCATTTCGATGGCTTATCAGGGGCGCAACCTTGTTGAACTAATGGCGGTTGTGGCCCTGGTGAAAAATCCCGAAAAGCGATGCCGCTTTCGGCTGCATACACTTACGACAAAAAAGGTGGAGTATCACGGCGGTCGGGTTAAAATGTTCGAGAAGATAGCGAAAAATGCCGCGGCCCATGGTATTGACTTCGAAGTGATTTTCGATCCGGATGCTCACGACCGCTGGTTGCGTACCGACACCGGCTGGATCATTTTCCTAGGGCGTGGAATTGATATCTTCCATAACTTCGAGGGTGGCGCTTACGCTTTCCCCAGCGCGCGCCAAGAGTTTAGGCGGGCACGCGCCTTTAGTATTTCCTACGTTCGGAAGAATCAGTAGGGGCAGCCAGGTTCCTTGTGGTAGCACTGCTCGGATTTCTCATATCCTGAAAACTCGCCGCGCTACTGTGCTATCCCTACTACTATGTGATGCATACAAGCGGTGCGAACGTACCTGCACTGCACCCGCGCCGCGGTGACCAAAAGGGGGAGTGGTGGCTGATTCTCAGCTTCGTAAAGGCGTGCTTGAACTCATCGTGCTCGCCTCGCTTTCCAGGGCGCCGGCTTACGGCGGGGCATTGCTCCAACGCCTGGAAAATGCGGGTATGGCGGTATCGGCCGGCACCCTCTACCCGCTTCTCAACCGTCTGAAAAAGGCTGGCCACCTGGCTATTCACTGGGAGGAATCCCCGGCCGGGCCCCCGCGCAAGATCTACACGATTACCGTGGCTGGCCGCAGCTACGGGGAACGACTCGCCGGCGAATGGCGCAACCTAGCCGCCGTCGTCACATCCCATCTCACCGCCCTCACAACCGACCGAGGTGATAACAATGCCGGAGCCTAACTCGCCTACAACCCCCACGGCTACCACCGATTCCGGGATTCCCACCGCTTCGGGGGTTCCCACCGATTCTGAGGTTCCCACAATCTTCGGAATCCCCGCTTCTCTGGAAGCCCTGCGCTCCCGCGAAGCGCGCTCGCGCTGGTTCGAACCGGAAAATCCCCGGATTTTCGTGCCGCGCAGCTTCGGGATCGGTTGGGATATTAATATGGGCGCGCTCGCGGTGCGCCTGGGAATGATTCGCCCGGATGATTCCCTCCCGGACCTGGAAGACTATATTCCTCCCCGCACCCGCCGCGCCCTCAGCATCGCGCCAGCTCTTGGCGGAGCCCTCACTGCGGGAGCAGCCGCCCTGGTGGCCCGCCGCCACCGGCTCCTTCCCTCGGGTTTTCGTGCCAACCTGCGCCCTCGCAGCATAGTTCCGGCGGTGCAGGCCGTGGCGCCCGCCGCGCTCCTCGGAGCTGGCGGCACAACGCTCGCGGCCTGGGGTAATCGCGAACGCGTGGATGTTCCAGCTACCGCGCTCGCGGCCGGATTGCAGGCCACCGCTCTCCTCTCGCTTGTGGCACAAGACCGCTACGCCAGTCACCGCCCGGCCTCGGCAGCCCTCCTAGCTGGATGTACCGCGGTGGCGCTTCCCGCGGTGGCAGCTGGCGTCGTCGTCGCCACTACGCGCGGAGCGCTACGGAATCTGGACCGTTTGCTCAAACGCAAGCACTCGGAGAATCCGGCCGCATCCGCAGGCGCCGCCGAGGCCGCGCGCGGCACTACAACCTCACCCGATACGAAAGAAACTGAGTAACCATGGAAGATTTTCTTGCTTTGCCCGCGGCGGCGCAGATCGCCCTGGGAATCGTGGCGCTGATTCAACTCACCCTGCTGATCACGAGCCTGGTGCTGCTGTCGCGGTGGCCGGAGCGGCAGCTCGCCGGGGTGCCGCGCCTGGGGTGGGTGGTGATTGTGCTGCTCGGCTCGCTGGTGGGGACCTCGCTCTTCCTCTTTATGTACGTGCGGGCGCGTAAGGCGTTGGCGCAGCGGCAGGCCTGGGAAGAACGGCGGGTCACGGGTGCCGGCAGGCAAGCGGCGGCGCCCGCAACCCAACCCGCCAACGTGAGCGAAACGGTGCGTGAGCTCTATGGATAAGACGTACGCGGTTCGCACCGAAAATCTCAGTAAGAATTTCGCGGGGCTCGCCGCCCTCACGGATGTCAATCTGCACGTGCCCGAGGGCTCGGTGTACGGGCTGATCGGCGGGAACGGTGCCGGGAAAACTACCACAATTAAAATTCTGCTGGGGCTTATCGCCGCCAGTTCCGGCACGGCGCGGGTGCTTGGGCATGAACGGGGCACGCTGCCGGCCGCCCCGGTGCCCGGCGTCGCCTACCTGCCGGACGTGCCCAGCCTGCCGGGGTGGATGAGCGCGCCGCAGGCCCTCGAATTTTTCGGCGAGGTGTCCGGGGTGGAACGCGCGGTGGCTCGCCGCCGGGCCGCCAATCTGCTCGAGCTGGTGGGCCTGACCCGCGCCCCGGGGAATATTGGCGGGTTTTCCCGCGGCATGACGCAGCGCCTGGGGATTGCCCTGGCGCTGGTGGGCGCTCCGCGGCTCCTGGTGCTGGACGAACCGACGAGCGCCCTCGATCCGCTCGGCCGCGCCGATGTGCTGAATATTATTCGCGAGCTGGCAGGGCGTACCACCGTGCTTCTCACCTCGCATCTGCTGGCGGATGTGCAGCAGGTGTGCGATCACGTGGGGATGCTGCACGAGGGCACGCTCCTTGCCGAAGGGCCCCTCGATGAGGTGCTCGCGCTCTACCGGCCCGAACGCGCAACGGTGCAGGTCAGCGTGGCGCGCGCGGATACCGAGGCAGCGCGCACCGCCATCGCGGCGGCATGCGGGGCAGCGGGCGTGGAGGCGCAGCTCAATGTCGCCCCGCCCTCGCTCCAGCATGTATACGAATACCTCTCGCGCGGAAAGGTAAGCCAATGAGTTCTGCTAATACTCGCGCCACTGACACTCGCGCGACGGATCGCCCCGCCGCGCGTACTCAAACCGCGCGCACTCAAGCCGCGGACATTCGCACCGGCAACCGCGCGGTGCTGCGCTACGACCTGCGCCGCCTGCTGCGCGTGCCCAGCACCTGGGTGGTGCTCGACCTGGCGCTGCTGCTCGCGGTGGTCTCCCCGCTCACGGCGCTCTACGCCCCCGATATTATTGCCGCGCTGGCCGGGCCGGATACCGCCGCGGCGCTCGGCGCGGCCATGCCCGAGCCCACCTGGATCCAGGCGCACGCGCAATGGGTGAAAAACCTCCACCAGATTTTCGGCGTGCTTTTCGTGATGCTCGGCGCCTACCAGATCGTCACCGGGATACTCGGCGGCCCGGTGGTGCTGATCGTGACGCGCTCGGTGAGCCGCACGGCCGTTTTCGCCGGGAAAATGCTGAGCACGGTGCTCCTGGTGGCCGCGGTTGCTTTCGGCGGCAGCGCGGTAGCCGGTATCCTCACTCGTATTCTTTTCGACGACGGCGCCGTGCTCGCGCTCCTGGGAGCCGCGGCACTCTGGCTGCTTGCGATTATTTTCCTGCTTTCCGTGGTGGTCCTGGCCGCGGTGGCGACGGGAAATATGCTGGCCAGCGCCGGTATCGGTTTCGTTGCGTACCTCGTGCTGGCGTTCGGCGGCATGTGGGAGGCGGGCGCGCGCTACAGCCCGCTCGGTTTGAATGATGCGGTGGGCGCCGTGGCGAGTGGTGCTGAGGTTCCGGGCCTGTGGTGGATAGGAACGACGACGGCGCTCGCGGCCTGCGCGCTCCTCTGGCTCGCACTGCGCCTCTACCAGCGCCGCCCGCTCGGGTAAGTTAGCGCGGCCGGAGCGATCCCGGCTTCGCTGAATCCGTCAAGACGGCCCGCCACGAGGGCGGCACAAGCGATCCGCTTGAATGGTAGAAAATAAGCGGCTCCCGCATTATGCTCAATGCGGGAGCCGCTTTACTGCCGGCTAGTCCCGGTGCTCGTTACCGTACAAAAGCACCGCTTCGCTCACCCGAGCCTGGGAATCCGGGCTGAGCCGCAAGAGGCTGAATTCTTTGAGAATACGGCGCACGAAATCCTCATCAGGATATTCGCCCCACCGGTATTCTTCCGGATACTTGTCAACCAATACGCGCGCCATATTATAGATTTCGCGCAGCGGAATCTCGTTGATGCCTCGGCCGGGGTAGGGGCGGTAGTAATGCCAATTCTCCGGGTAAACATCCTCAGGCCATACAAATTCTTGGCCATCGGAATCATCAACGAAAATCTGATCCTGAGGGATGAACGTATCGAGTATTTTGTTAACCTTCTCGGAGGTCCGTTGCCGCCCAAACCTCTTAACAATCGCTACCCGCAAGGACTGCAAAGGAAGCGGCGCACTCTCTTCGATCATCTCTCGCACGGCTTCGCGAACTTCGGCTGTTCGCGCGGTAGACATGGGGAATTCCAACTCCTCGCGGCTCCCCAAGGGCGATGTGTCCGGGAGAGTTAACGGTGCTGGGCATGGCGGAATATCGGTACCCCAGTCATCAACGCTCTCGCTTATGTGACGGACGGATTCTCCGGGTTTCGTGCCGTGTTTTTCCCAGGCTTCCCCAAAACGCCAGCGTTCCTCAGAAGTGTCAGTGGGATTTTCCGGGGTGGCTGGTTTGAGAGCGACCCGAATTGTACTTCGCTTCGGTTGCGGAGCAGATTGCGGGGTTGGTTGCGGATCCTCCTGGGTGCCGTGTTGCGCTGGCTCAGCCGCACGTTTTGCTTTCGTGTGCGTGTTGCGATGCGCCGAGGGGACTTCGCGCCAGGTGAGAGCCGATTCGGCATCCGGGTCCTTGTGGTTGCTCACCGGGGCGCGGCTGCTTTCCGGGGCTGGGGTGAGCTCCTCGCTAGGCGCGGCATCGCCATCCGCTGCTGCCGCGCGGGCGAGTTTGGCTTTGCGGCCGGCCAGCTTTTTCGCGGCCCGCTCCTGACGTTTTTCTGCCTTCCGTTCCTCTGCCGCGTACCGTTCCTTGGCTTTCCGCGCCGAAGCATCAATGCGGTCAATGACCCCATCCGGATCGCGCCGCAGTTCCGGAAGCCACACGCGTTCCACCGCGAGCCACCCCATCATGGAGGTCAGCAGCTGCGGAGTAATATCACGATCCGTCACGGTGGGGAGCGAACTCCATTTTTCGTCATCGAACATGACAGCCAGCAGCCACACCTTGCTGCCCGGTTCGCGCACCACGATATCGAGGGTGTAGCTCGACAGGCCGTAATCACCCTCCACTTCCCAACCGCGCTCGCGCAGCTCGTGCATGAGTCGATCACGCACCGGGTTGTCATTAATACTCAGGGCGCGGGGAAGCGCGGAACTGCCCTCCGCGGCCGAATCAGCCAGCGCGGGAGCTGCGCCGTCGTTCTGAGTACGCGCGCGGGCCCGCAGCATGTATTCACGCAAGTCCTGCATTCCGCGCGAGCGGGTGCGATTGAGGTCGATGTCTTCCGGATCGAAGGAGGTGACCACCAGCACCTCGCTGCGGGCGCGGGTAATGGCGACGTTGAAGCGGCGCTCACCACCCTCGCGGCTGAGCGGCCCGAAATTGAGGGGAAGCGGGCCACCGGGTTCGCGCGGTGAAAATGCGGTGGAGAAAATAATGACATCGCGTTCGTCGCCCTGGACGTTCTCAAGATTCTTGACGAAAAGCGGATCCTTTTCCTGTTCCATCGCGGCGCGGATGAGGGGATCGCGTGAGTCTTCCAGCAGGTCAAGAATAAGGTTGCGCTGCTGGATATTGAAGGTAACAACACCAATTGACTGGTGTGCCAATGCCGGAGAATTGAGGCGCCGGTGAATATCGCGCACGATTTCTTCGGCTTCCACCCGGTTGGTTCGGAAGGTGGCCCCGCGGCTGCGGTCGAACGTTCCAGAAACGCGCCGCATACTCACGCCCGCACCGCCGAAAAGTGCCGCGTTACCCGGCGAGGGGAAACTGGAAAGTTTGCCTTCGTAATAGGCTTCGTTGGAGAAGGCAATGAGGGATTCATCCCGGGAACGGTAGTGCCAGGAGAGCCACAGCCGCGGCAGGCCGGACTCGACCGCCTCGGAAAGAATCGACTCCAGATCGCTAACCACCGTCTCTACGAGGGGGCGATCCGGATCGTCAAGGTCCTCATCGTCACCGCTGAAGGGCCCGGTTTTCCCGAAACGCGTAGGCGGCATCTGCCGGCTATCCCCGGAAATGATCACCGCTTTGGCGCGTCCGATGGCACCCATCGCCTGATCAACGGTAATTTGGCTCGCCTCATCAAAAATGACGACGTCGAAAACTACGGCAGTGGGATCTACGAACGTGGCAAGCGATGCCGGGCTAGCGAAGAAACAGGGTGTGGCTTCCAGGATCTCCTCGGTGAATTCTTCCAGCAAGGAGCGGAAACTGCGTGCCCCGCGTTTGCGATCCAGGTTGCGCCGCAGGGTTCCCACTTTCCCGTGGAGCTCCCCGGGGCGGAAAGAACGCCGCGCCATGAGGGTAGCCGGTAGTGCCTGGGTGGCTTCGCCCTGGATCGTGGCAAAAGCCTCCTGGAGGCGGGTGAGATCCGAACTATTTTGTTCCGAGAGGGAAATATGGCCGCTGAAAGCCCGCATGCGTTCTTCCGCGCTGGTGGAGGCCACCCCGCGGCGGAAGGCCAGCGAAATATCACGGTCGGGCACCTCACCCATTTCGATTTGGTGTTGGAATTCTTCCAGGCCGTTCTTGCGCAAGATCGCGGTGGCGCGGTGCCATTCGACCGCGGCAGCCAGGGAATCACGCCCGGCTGCTGACCAGCGCGGATACCACTCGCGGAAAACGCTCATCCACCGGTTTTCCGAAGGGAGCTGCAGATTGGCGGCAGTCGCCCAGGCGTCCCAGGTGGAGCTGATGATGTCGAGCGCGGCACGAGCATCATCCAGGCTGCCGGCGCGGCGGGTGAGCTCCACCAGGGCGGGGAAGCGGGTGGAAAGCTCCAAAGAACGCTGGAGAGAATCCGCTGCCTCCGCAAGAGCTGCCGGAGCGCTCGGGTCGCTGAGGGCCACACTCACGCGCTGGCGAGCTCCCGGGATGTTTTCTAATTCGGTTTCCAGATCAGCTAGGGCGCGGCGCATATAGCTGAGCCGGCCGAGCGCGGCCCGGACTGTATCAGGGGAGTGCTTGCCCTCAATATCCGGTTCCCGCCCGGCGGGCAGCGCCGGAATAAGGGCTGAACGGTAGGCCGCCACGCGTTTCTTCTTCCCGAAGAAGCCGCCCTCCGCGAGCTCATCGAGCGCGCGGGTGAGTGCGGAGGTATCGCCGTACGCGAAGAACGCGGGAGAGAAAATGTCGGTGAAAAACTCCAGTTCGGGAGCCAGCCGGGAAAGCTTATCGGCGACCGTTGCGATTTTCCAGGTGGAGGAGGCCAGCTGCCGGGCTTCATCCGGATCTAGTAGCGGTGAGGTTCCATCGAGTGCTTTGCGTACGTCCGAAAGCGGAACGCTCTCCAGGGTATCGGCTAGCTCCGGGTAGCGCTCGCATTGCGCGGCCATGGCCGCGAGCCCGTCAAAAGCTTGGATGAGTTCGGGGAGCGGGGCGTGATACGGGCCCACCAGCTGCCAGGCGGCCATGGCGGCCAGATCGGTGCTGCGTGCTCGCACTGCAATATTGGGCAGTGCTTCATCAATAGTGGCGATAGTTGCCCGCGCATTCGGATCGGTGACGAAGCGTTGCGGAACTATCGCGACCGCTCCCTCGCCAAGATCGAGGGAGGCAGTGACGGCCGACCAGAGCGAATGCCCGGCTGCATTCATTCCGTGCACAAGCGCCGGGTAGGCCGCGAGGGGTTCGAGGCGGGAACGCAGCAGTGCCCGCGCATTATCCCAGCGGTGCATATCGTAATGAACACTCGCGTCAATCGCGCCGCGCAATTGATCCCGAATCGCCTGGGGGCGTTGCTCGCCACCGTGTAAATCGAGAATAAAAGGTGCCAGGCCAATGCGTTCCATGCGTGTTTTGACGACGTCGAGCGCGGCCTGCTTCTCCGCCACGAAGAGTACCCGTTTCCCCTGTTCCAGGAGGTGGGCGAGGATATTCGTGATGGTTTGGGATTTCCCGGTTCCCGGAGGCCCCTCCACCACGAAGCTATATCCCTGACCGGCCGCGGATACCACCCGCATCTGCGCCCCATCGGCGGGAATAGGGAGATTCAGCTCTGCCTCATTCGGGGTAACCTGCTCAATCGGCGGGAGGTCACCCGGCTCCACGAAACTTTCCCCGGGGCGCAGGGTCAGGTGTTCAAACACCGGAGATTCCATGAAAATATCCCAGTGATCGCGCAGATCCCGCCACATTCCGAACGTGGAAAACTTGGCGATACCCAGGTAGACATCCCGAGTCACCGTAAAGGGAAGATTCTCGCGCACCAGCGCGGCGGAAATCTCACGGAGTGCGTAGTCAATATCGAGACCGGAAGCATCAAGCTTCGGTTCGGAAAGCGCGGTGATATGCACGCCGTGTTCCTGATGGAGCCATTCCACCAGAGAATGGTTGGGGGTGGCCTCGGCGCTGTTATCGGCTTGGATTGTGAAACGGGAACGGCCTGAACCTCCCCCTAGCCGTACCGGGAGGAGGAAAAGGGGTGCGCTGGCATCTTTCCCGTTTTTGCTGGTGTAGCGCATCGTTCCGAGCATGAGATAAAGATTTGCTGAGCCGGTTTCCTCCGCCAGCGTTTTCGTGGTGCGAGCCAAGTTCTTAAAGAACTCGGCGTAGCGGTACTCCGTTACGTGCCCGAATAGGATGCCGCGCTCGCTCAGCTCATCGCTCACCTCAGCATCGGATAAATCGCTCACATCCGTAGTTCCGCGCAGGAAACGGTTATCGGAAAGATCATCCTGGGCGCGCATCGTAATGCGATCCCCGCGGGAAATGCGATCATCAATATCCGCCAGCATTCCAGCTCGAACTTCGAATTCCAGGACTTCTTTGGCCGGTTTGATATTGAGGAGGCGGTTGCGCAAGGTGAGGTCCAGGAGCTCACGCTTCCAGCGCTGCACCCGGGCAGGGGCCGCATCGCTGGTATCCAAAGTGAGATAATCCGCGGAATCCTCTCCGGCCAACTGCTGCGCCAATTTCCCGGCAGCGCGAATATCCGCGGCGGGGGAGTGCGTGTGAGGAGCGGCCGTGGCGGCCTCGGCCTCGGCTGTGGCTGAGGCCGTGCTTGAGGCATTCGGCAGGGCGGTGGCCGGAGGGGCTTGAGTGGGGAGCGGGCGCAGTCCATCTCTATGCGATTCCGCCAGTCCAATGAGGGCAAGAACAGTACCGTCTGTCAGCTTGGCCTTGGTGCGGTTGAGGTTATCTGGGAAGCTGAGCGCGGCGTCGTAAAAAGCAGCATCCAAAGCAAGAACCGCACCGGAACGCAAATAATTATTGATGGAGGCCGGTTCGGTAATAACCGGTTCGCGCAGGCCGTCCTCCGTGCTTGCAATACCGACGAGGGCGTGCCCCGGCACCAAAATAATCACCGGGAGCAACCCGCAGGACTGCGCCAGGGCCGCGTAGGTAAGAACCAGGTCGATGCAGGTTCCCGCTTTCGCGGTGAGAACCTCCTCCGTGGTGCGGATGCGCTGGCCGGTATTTTCGAAGGACGCGGGTGGGGTGACGTAACGGATATCTTCGGCGGCTAAAACCGCGTAGACAGCCGACATGATTTGAAGCACCCGTTCGATACCGGCCTGGTAGCCCTGCACCGAGGCATCGCCGGTGGCTTCCTTGAGTAAATCGGACACCTTGCGCACCAGCGCGGGAATCTGCGGGGCGTTGGGCTGCGCAAAAGCCGCCAGGGACTCAAAATATGCCGGAGCGTGGAACCACTCATTCGGAGCGAGAATACGTATATCGGCTCGGGCATACCCGGCCGCGGAGTTCCCCTCGGTGCGTAGATGTGCTTCTAGGGTTCCGGGTTGGGATTCGGTGGCCTGTAATAGGGGAGTGCTCGGGTCGAGGCGGGTGTGCGCGAGGAAACGCGGTGCTACCGGGGTGGCCTTTCCGGGCCGAAGTTCAGGAAGGGGAACCGTGAGATCGAAAAGCGAATCCGCGCCAATACGAGCGCTCAGGTCCAGGTGGGCCGGTTCGCTCGCCTCACTATCCGACGTATTGGTAGCGAGAATATTTTTGATAACGGGAACCTGGTTATGGGCAAGTGCCCAGCCGGTTTTCCCGGCATAGGAGATCTCAACGCGGAGGATTCCGGATTCCACAACAAGAACGTCGATTCCCTCAGATCCCACTCCGCTCATTCCCGCTAGTGCCCTTCCGTATGGTGTGTGCCGTGCCGTGTCCTCATTGGCAATCGGCGATATTTTCGACAATCCACCCGATATGTTACTCCGTATCTCCCCCGGATAGGCGGGTATGTTAGTCCGCGGAACGATTCGCGTACGTCCAGTATATGAACATTTCGTCTCAGAATCTGGAATTTACATTAGTGTCTAGAGTGCGCGGTTTCCCGGCGCGGCACGCGCCGGGCGTCGTCGTACTAGAAACGAAAACCGCGCGCATGTTTCGCGAGAAAACGGAACCACCCACGGTAGAAGAGAAGGAGGCCCGCGTGGCTGAAGGATATGTGCACTGGAATGGCGAACTGAATACGGAAGCCACCCAGCTGCTTCGCGCGGGCGGCGCCATGTGCGTGGTGCCCACCAAGGTCGGCTATATTATCGCCACCACCGATTCGGCCGGGCTGGAACGCAAATTCGCGGTGAAGAACCGCAAACGCAATAAGCCCGCCGTGGTGCTGTGCGGCTCCATGGAAGAACTGGAAACCCTGGCGCAACTCACCCCGGAAATTCGCGATTTTTACCAGAAGAACTGGGACGAAGATATCCTCATGGGCTGCATCCTGCCCTGGCGAGCCGAGGCTGCCGAACAATACATTCCGGAAGAAGGCGAAGCGCGCAACCTCGTGCGCGACGGGCGTGGAACCTCCTGCTTCGTGATTCGCTACGGCAAGGCTGCCGAGCAGATTGCCGCGGAGCTGTGGGAGAAGGATAGGAAGCTGGTCTTCGCTTCCTCGGCGAATCCCTCCGGGCGTGGGAACCGCGGCAAGGTGGAAGGAATCGGAACCGATATTGCCACCGAAGCGGATCTGGTGATCGAAGCTGATGATTATGTGACGTCCATTCAGCCCGATGCCTCCGAAGCTACCCGCTGGGAGCAGGGCGTGATGGTGTCCTTCGTGGACGAATCCGGGAAACTGGTTCCCGAACAGAACGGGCAGCGGATGGTCACCCCCGCGCCGGTGCTCATCCGCAAGGGCGTGTACCTGGATCGGATTCTCCAGCTGCTTTCCGAATCCTTCCTCAGCTGGGATTTCCGACAGGGGGCGTACTACTAAGTCGCTAAAAAGCTTTGCTTGCGAGTAGTGAGCTGCGCGGCGGTCGATCTGGTGGTCGGCCGCCGCGTTGTAGTGCCGGGGCTATGTAGTTGGTTACTAGTTGGCCGCCGCGCGAATCCCGAGCCACTGGTTCCACCCGTGGTGGAGCACCAGCCAGGCCATAAGCCCGTAACCGGCCTGGCGCGGCGCATAACCCCCGCTCAGGTCCATATCGGTATTCCACTGCTCGTGATCCACCAGGGGGCTAAAGGTATCCACGAAGGGGAAACGCCGCCGCTCGGTCACATCCCGGTAGGCATTGGATAAATTGAGCTGCACATCGCGGGGCAGATCCGGGCGCGGGGGCGGGCCCACCACGAAGGGGCGCATGCGCATGCGGTCCGCGGAATCCAGCAGATTCGCCAGGTGCAGGCGCGCCCGCGCCATGGTGCCACCGCGCTCCAGATCGTGACTTCCCAGCCCGATCACCAGGCGCGATTCAATATCCGGGCCGGTGCGCAGGGCAACTTCCCGCTCCCAGCGCTCCGCCATCTCCGAAATTGTTTCCCCGGGAACAGCCAACGTGAGGGGGAGGAGCGGAGGATCGGTGAGGGTGCGAGCCATCACGCGGCCCGTCCACCCGAGCGCCCGCGCATCGCCGTACCCGGCCACCAGCTCATCGCCAATAAAGATGACACGTAAAGAATCCACGGCTGCCTCCCTTGCTACTAGGTAAATCCTAGCGTGCTCGCCCGCATCGAGTGGCGCGCGCAGACCGGTTGCGTTTGCGTGCGGCGGCGCGTGCGGTGCAGTTCGCGTACACCGGCGGCGCGCGCCACCCCCGCGAATCGCTAGACTGCAAGAAGCACCTACCCTGGAGTTTATGTGACCAACGCTCTTCTTTTACTTCTCGGCATCCTCCTCACGCTGGGAACCGCGCTTTTCGTGGCCGCGGAATTCTCCCTGGTGGCCCTGGACCCGGCCGCGGTGGAATCGCGCGCCGCTGAGGACCCGGCCGCCGCCAGCGTGGCCGGCCGCCTCCACCACCTTTCCCTCTTCCTCTCCGCCTGCCAGGTGGGTATCACCATCACCACGATCCTGCTCGGCTACGTGGCCCAGCAACCCCTCACCGACATATTGACGGGCTGGCTGGGCGCGGCCGGGGTGGCGCGCGCCGCCGCGGTTGCTATTGCCGCCGCCGCGGCCTTCCTCCTCGTCAATCTCTTCTCCATGCTCTTCGGGGAATTGGTCCCCAAGAATATGGCGCTGGCCGAACCCCTGCGCACCGCCGCCCGGGTGGGCGGCCCGTTGCACGCCTTCAGCGTGGTGTTCAAACCCGTGATCGTCTCCTTCAACGCCACCGCGAACTGGCTGCTGCGCCGCATGGGCGTGGAACCGGCCGATGAAATCTCCGGGGCGCGTTCGGGTCCGGAACTGGGTGCCCTGGTGCGCCAATCCGCGGCGGCCGGCACCCTGGAGCCCTCCACCGCGCGCCTGCTCACCGCCTCCATCGGCGCGGGCGGGCTCACGGCCATCGATATTATGACCGACCGCGGCCGGGTGGAATACCTGGAAGAAACCGCCTCCGCGGCGGATGTGATCACCGCAGCCCGCACCACCGGCTTCTCGCGTTTCCCCGTGGTGGGCGAGGGCGGCCTCGACGATATCCGCGGATTCGCGCACCTGCGCCCCGCCGTGGCTATTCCTGCCGAGCGCCGCGCGGACGTGCCCGTCACCTCCTCCTCGGTGATGCGCGAAGCATTTGCGGTACCCGAAACGATGGAATTGCCCGAGCTCCTCGTGGTGCTGCGAGATATCGGTGGCCAAACGGCCGTCGTCGTCGATGAATACGGCGGCACCTCCGGAATCGTGACGCTTGAGGACGCTGTGGAAGAAATCGTCGGCAATATAGCGGACGAACACGACCGCCGCGGCACCGGCGCGCGCCGCACCGCCCCGGGAACCTGGGTGGTGCCCGGCTTGTTGCGCCCGGACGAAGCCTTCCGCATCTGCGGGGTGCGCCTGCCCGAAGACGGCCCCTACGAAACCCTCGGCGGGCTGATTATGGCCGAACTTGGCCGTATTCCTGCGGTGGGGGACACGGTGGAGGTCGACGACGCCCAGTTGACAGTGCGTGCTATGGACGAACGACGCGTGGAAACGGTGGAGGTGAAAATCCATGAGTAATACCCTCGCCCTCATCCTCACCGTGCTGTTGCTTGCCGGAAACGCCTATTTCGTGGCCTGCGAATTCGCGCTCACCGCCTCGCGGCCCTCCCGCCTGGAACCCCTGGCGGAAAGCAACGCGCGCGCCGCGAAAACCCTGGCGGCGTCCCGCAACCTCAATGAAATGCTGGCCGCCTGCCAGCTCGGCGTAACCCTGTGCTCGGTGGCCCTCGGGGCGCTCGCGGAACCGGCGCTCGCGGCGCTGCTGCTGGTGCCGCTGGCCGCGGTGGGCGCCGGGGCGGTCCTCGCCCACACCATCGCTTTTGTGCTGGCCCTGCTCCTGGTAACCGCCCTGCACGTGATCCTGGGGGAAATGGTGCCGAAGAACCTGGCGGTCACCCATCCCGAACGCCTCGGGATGCTGTTTGTGCCTTCGCTGTTGGTTTTTGACCGGGTCTTCCGCCCGATCACCGGATCGCTCAACTGGCTCGCGGTACATATCGTTTCCTGGATGGGGATGAAACCGAAAGACGAGGTTATCTCCGCGTTTACCGCTTCCGAGGTTGCGGCGATTGTGCACGCCTCCCAGGCGGCCGGAGTGCTCCAGGATACCCAGGGGCTTATCACCGGGGCGCTGGAATTTTCCGAACACCAGGTGGGGGACACTATGCTGCCCCTCGATAAGGTGGTGACCTGCCCGCGCACCGCCACGCCCGCGCAGGTGGAGCGGCTGGTGGCCGACCACGGGTATTCACGGTTCCCACTGGTCAGTGGCGGGAATATCGTCGGGTACATTCACGTGAAGGATATTCTCGACGCCGCCCAGCGCGACCTGCCTATCTCCGCCCGCTTGGTGCGGCCGGTCCGCAGCCTTGCTGCCAGCACCAGCGTGGAGGACGCCCTGCGAACTATGCAAACCTCGGGGACGCATATGGCTATCGTGGAAGATAACGGAAAGGTAACGGGTGTGATCTTCCTCGAAGATGTCATTGAAGACCTCGTCGGGGACGTGCGCGATTCCATGCAGCGCCGTGCCTAAAACGGCGAGATAGCGCGGATTGGGCGGGGTGTGTTTGCTGTGATGAGGGTGCGGAACGGTTCGGGGTGGGGCCGGTAGGGCGCGATGCGATACGGCTCATGTGGTGAAAACTCTTTGCCTTTCCGGCGCTGACCGTTATCATTTTGTAATAGTGACGGGCCGGTGGATGAGCCGGCCATTTGGCAGGGAAAATGAGGAGAGCAGTGAGCGCGGTACACCACACCTCTCGCGGCGGGCGCAGAGCGGCCCGGGCGCACGAGGCTCCGCAGGAGCGCGTTGGGAAACGCGCCGCGCGCGCCGCTGCTGATGTGAGTGCGGAGGGTTCGCGCTCGGTGGTGTCTCGGCCTGCGGGTTCCCGGGCGGCGGCTTCGCACGCCGTGTCCGTTTCACACTCGGTGTCTGTTTCGCACGCGGTGCCTGATTCGCATCCTGCACGCGCGGCGCACGCTGCGCATGCTTCGCATGCACGTCCCGCTGCTCCCACCGCTCAGGTAACTTCTGCAACTCTTGCGGCTCCTGCAACTCTGGCGGCTCCTGAAACTTCCGCCGGGCGTGCCCGCCGCGCTGCCGCGCCGGAGTCCCTTTCAACTTCCCGCGCGGTCGCTACCGTTGAAAGTGCCGGCCAGGTGCGTACCTCCGGCAAACGAGCCGAAGCTGCGCAACCCGAGCGGCGCGGGCGCCGCGCCGCCGTCGTCGCCCCGGCTGCAGCGGCAGAAACGGTCGCCCCGGCTGCGGCAGCAGAAACGCCCGCAACAGTCGCACCGCTCGCAACGGTGAGCGAACTTCCCGCGCGCGGCAAACGCGCCCGCGTCGCGGCGCCGGCAGCTACCCCGCAGTCGGAAGCCACACCGGTAAGCGCGCGTCCGGTCAGCCCGCTGCCAGAACCTACTGCGCTCCCCACCCCGGAACTAAAACCGCAAGTGAACGCGGGGCGCGGGGCCGCTTTCGGTGTCGTTCTTCCTTCTTCTTTGACCATCGCCGCCTGCGAAGCCGCGCCCACCGGCGGAATCGGCGCCGCGGGAATCACCACCGATACCGAGGGCACGGAAGTCCTCTCCGAATCGGATATTGATGCGGCGGTGCGCGCGGGTGAAGCCCGTGGGCGCGCGCAGAACCGGGAGCGCTCGGACCGGATCCTGGCCGGGGCGGCCGCGCACTGGGCGGTAGCGCGTTCCGTTTCTCCTTACCGCAATATTCTTATTGGCGCGGTGGCCTGCTTGGGCATGGTGCTTCCCGTTATGTCCACCTTGCAGGGCAATGCGGCGCAGGCCGCGAACCCAGCTTTCGTGGCACCCATGGCAGAAGAATTCACCACCCCGGCCCAGCTCACCGGGGAAGTCGGTGCGATTCAGCGCGCCCAGGCCCGCACCGCGGCGGAAAATCCGCGCCGCGCCTGCCCCACCTCCGCCGGAGCTTCCGGTACTCGCGCCGCTTTTGATATCCCTACGGATCGCCTTATCGTCAAACCGCTGCCCGAGGGTAGCTATCGCCTCACCTCGCCGTTCGGCACCCGCGTGGACCCGATCTCCGGGGAAGTTTCCTCCCACGCCGGGCAGGATTTCGGCGCCCCGGCCGGCACCCCGATCCACGCCATCGCTGACGGCGTGGTCAAGCACGCCGGCGAAGGCATCCAGGGCCGCTCAAATAATCTCATTATTATCGAGCACACCATTAACGGAGAAAAGTTCAGCTCCTGGTATATCCACATGTACGACGACGGAGTTTTCGTCAAGGCCGGTGACAAAGTCAAGGCCGGTGACGTGATCGGAGCGGTGGGCTCGAATGGCTACTCCACCGGCCCGCATCTCCACCTGGAGATCCACGCCGCTAATGACGAACTTCTCGACCCGCTCGCTTTCCTGGAAGAACGCCAAGCCCAGCCTCTCGAGGCGGATTGCAAGTAATGGGGCGACTCTACGATATTGATGGGCCCGCGCTCATCATCGCCCACCGCGGCGGCGGTAACGAATACCCGGAAAACTCCCTGCGCGCTTTTGAGGCTCTCTACCGCGCGGGATTTCGGCATATCGAATCGGATGTGCATGCCACTGCGGATGGCGTAGCGGTGATCCTCCACGATCCGCTCTTGGACCGCACCACGGACGGGGTTGGCCCGGTCAGCGCGCACACCTGGGCGGAAGTAGCGCAGGTCCGCAACGAAGCCGGGGAGCGCCCGCCGCGCCTGGATGAAGTCCTCGACGCTTTCCCGGATGCTGTTTTTAACCTGGACGCGAAATCGGATGCCGCGGTGGAACCGCTGGTGGCAGCGGTGCGGCGCACCGGGGCCGCGGGGCGGGTGTGCCTGGCCAGTTTCTCCCAAGCCCGGGTGGAACGCATGCGCAGCCGGCTGCCCGGAGCCACATTTTCGCTGGGCCGCTCGGCGGTGGCCTGGCTCATGGCGCTCTCCCGCCTCCCGGGAGCACAAGGGGTGCGCATCGCCAAATTCCCCGGTTCGCAGCGTGGCTTCCAGGCCGTTCAGGTGCCGGTAGATATCGCGTTGCCGCGCCCGCGCTCGTTACCCCGCCTTCGCTCGCTGCCCGGCCTTCGCTCGCTACCGAACCCGTGGCCGCTTTCGCGCACCCACCGCTTGCACCGCTCGCTCCGGAGCGAGGATGAGTCTGGCAGCGGCACACTCGGCCACCCGGTTCCCGTTCTCACCGCGCGGTTTGTGCAGCTCGCCCACGCGCAAGGGCTGGCGGTGCACGCCTGGACGATTAATTCAGCCGCGGAAGCGGAAGGGCTGCTCGACCTGGGTGTTGATGGCATTATTACCGACGAACCCAGCGCGATGCGCAGCTATTTCGATAACTCGCAGTACTCGGTGCGGATCTAAACACCGGTCGCGGGAGGGGAACGCGGCCGGGAGCGGCGTCGTCGTACCACATTCTGGACCACGCCGGCGCGCCACGCTCTCAGCGCAACTTCCGCGCAAATAGTGATGGAACAAACAAAAAATGCTAGGCTTAAAGTCCCTTGCAGCGCATCGATGCGCCGCACCGCCACACAGAAGGAGTTGTGATGAAGGCCTGGCAATTTACGAATACCAATGAACCGCTTGTTCTCAATGAGGTTCCCGATCCCACGGCCGGCCCGGGCGAGGTGGTCCTGGAGATGAAGGCGGCCGGTATTTGCCATTCGGATGTTGGTCTACTCACGGATGAGGGCTGGCTGTCCATGCTCGCCAAGCGCCCCATCACCATTGGGCACGAAAATTCGGGCGTGGTGGCCGAAGTGGGCGAAGGCGTCACGGAGTACAAGGTCGGGGATCGCGTGGGCGTGTGCCCCACCACCGCGGCCGGGGCGCCCGGTTACAGTTTTGACGGCGGTTTCGCGCCGAAGATGGCGGTTCCGGCCGAAGCGCTCGTTCCGCTTCCTGACGGGGTTGATTTTATTTTGGGCGCGGCCGCAACCGATGCCGGGATGACCTCCCACGCGGCGGTCGTGACCCAGGGCGGTCTGCAGAAGGGCCAAACTGTGGGCATTATCGGCCTGGGCGGGCTCGGCCAGATCGGTGCGCGAGTGGCGGTGCTCGCTGGCGCGGATGTGTACGTGGCTGAAATTAATGAAAAGGTGTGGCCGCTGGCCGAAAAGATCGGCGCCGAGGGCGTGAAGAAAGATATTAAAGACTTCTCCGATATTACTTTCGACCTCATCGTGGACTTCGCCGGTTTCGGCACCACCACCGCGGACGCCGTGGATATTATCCGCCGCGATGGCACCGTGGTGGTTGTGGGCATGGGCAAGCTGGAATCGCTTATTTCCACGAAGAGCCTCATCCTCAACCAGTGCCGCCTCATCGGCTCCAACGGCGGCACCAAGGAAGATATTGCCGGGATTTACGAGTTCATGGCCACCGGGAAACTCACCCCGCAGGTCACCACCATCCCCTTCGAGGAGATTCCCGAAGGCATCGAGAAGCTCAAGAATCACGAGGTCGTGGGGCGCCTGGTGGTTGAGTACTAAACGCCGGTAGTGTTCCGGCTACGGCGCGCGTGTGAGGAACGACGGCGCAGCTCAAGCACCGCGCACTCTTCAAGAACGACGGCGCAGCTGGGGCCACCAGTGCAGCGATGGGCCCGCATATCTTTCGATACGCGGGCCCATCTTTGTGCGATTTGTGCCCCGAACAGGATTCGAACCTGCGGCCTTTCGCTCCGGAGGCGAACGCTCTATCCCCTGAGCTATCGGGGCGCACTGCGCTACTTTACCACGTCGGCGGGTGGCGGTGTAATTCTGTCGTAGATAGCACGTACACTTAGATGCGTGACTCCGGAAGAACTCAGTGCATGTATCGCGGCGGAAATCAGCGCCGCACGTAATGAAGGTCAGCTTCACCTCGATGGTGATATTCCCGCGGTGAAAATCGAGCGCCCGCGTTCGCGCGAGCACGGGGATTGGGCCACGAATGTGGCTATGCAACTCGCCAAGCGCGCCGGGATGCCCCCGCGTGACCTGGCTACCCTGCTGGCCGGGCGCCTCGAAGGCGTGGCCGGTATCGCCCAGGTGGAGGTCGCCGGCCCCGGTTTTATTAATATTCGTCTCTCGGCCGGGGCGGCCGGGGAACTGGCCCGCAGCATCGTGGAACAGGGCGAGCGCTACGGCTCCTCCCAGGCGGGCGCCGGAACCACCGTCAATTTGGAATACGTTTCCGCGAATCCCACCGGCCCCATCCACATCGGGGGAGCACGCTGGGCCGCGGTGGGGGATACCCTCGCCCGGATTCTCAGCTTCACCGGCGCGAACGTGGTGCGCGAATATTACTTCAATGATCACGGCAACCAGATCAACCATTTCTCGGAAAGTCTGCTGGCCGCGGCGCTGGGCCGCGAAACCCCGGAAGATGGCTACGGTGGAACATATATTTCCGATATTGCCGATCAGGTTATTGCCCAGGAGCTAGCCGCCGGGCGCCCCGATCCGCGCACCCTCCCGGAAGCCGAAGCCCAGGAAGTATTCCGCGCCGGCGGGGTGGAGCTCATGTTCGCGGAGATCAAGAGTTCCCTGGCTGATTTCCGAGCCGAATTTGATGTGTTCTTCCACGAGCAATCCCTCCACGATTCCGGAGCGGTTGCCGCCGCCATTGAAAAACTGCGCGAACGCGGTGTTATTTACGAAGAAGATAACGCGGTATGGCTACGCTCCACCGATTTCGGTGATGATAAAGACCGCGTCATCGTGAAATCAGACGGGGAAACCGCCTACTTCGCCGGTGACATCGCCTACTACCTCGATAAGCGCCACCGCGGGGCCGATCACGCCGTCTATATGCTCGGCGCGGATCACCACGGCTATATCGGGCGTATGTACGCCATGGCCCGTGCTTTCGGGGATACCGCCGGCAAGGGCGGCAATATGGAAATCCTCATCGGCCAGCTGGTCAATCTCAAGCGCGATGGTGTTCCGGTGCGCATGTCCAAGCGCGCGGGCACCGTGGTCACCCTGGAGGATCTGGTGGACGCCGTGGGCGTGGATGCGGCACGCTACTCACTGGTGCGCGCCTCGGTGGATACCACCCTGGAGCTGGACCTCAATGTGCTGGCCTCGCACACCAATGACAACCCGGTCTACTACGTGCAATACGCGCACGCCCGCACCGCGAATGTGGCCCGCAATGCGGCCGAACACGGGGTGCAGCGCGCGGATGCCTTCACCCCGGAACTCCTGGAGCAAGCCGATTCTGATCTGATCGGGCAGCTCGCCCGCTTCCCGGAAGTGATCTCGCTGGCCGCGGCCAATCGCGAACCGCACCGGGTGGCCCGCTACCTGGAAGAACTGGCCGGCGCCTACCACACCTGGTACGGCAAGGCCCGGGTCACCCCGCGCGCGGATGAAGAAGTCAGCGATCTGCACCGCACCCGCCTCTGGGTGAACGACGCCACCCGCCAGGTCCTCGCCAATGGCTTGCACCTGCTCGGGGTGAGCGCCCCGGAGAAAATGTGAGCGGCCCGGTGAGCACCTCGGTGAGCACCGCGGTGAGTAATCTTGAGCAGCTGCCCGCGCCCCTCCCGGAAGGTTCGCCTACCGGGGTGTGGTCCACCACGGCACGCCGCCTTCCCGGTGACCTGGAGGTGGGCGGCTGCTCGGTGCGCGCCCTGGCGGAACGCTTCGGTACCCCGCTCTACATCCTGGACGAAGCAGATGCGCGCGCCCGGGCTGCCGCCTGGGTGAGCGCGATGCGGGAGGCTTTTGCGGAGCTGGCGGGAGCGGATGTTTACTACGCCTGCAAGGCTTTTGCCAGCGTGGGCGTGGCCCGGTGGATGCTGGAAGAAGGTCTCCACCTGGATACCTGCTCCGAAGGGGAGTTGCGCATCGCCCTGGCGGCCGGAGCGCGCGGGCACCAGCTCGGCTTGCACGGCAATAATAAATCCGCGGCGGAAATCGAGCTGGCCCTGGACCATGCGGTTGCCCACCTGGTGGTTGATTCCCTGGCCGAAATAGAGCTGGTGGCCGCCGCGGCCGCGCGGCGCGGGCAGGTCGCCGCCGTCGTGGTGCGGGTGACTTCCGGTATTCACGCGGGCGGCCACGATTTCATTGCCACGGCCCACGAGGATCAAAAATTCGGTCTCTCGCTCGCCAGCGGCGCGGCTTGGGAGGCGATTGAGCGCATCGAGGCCAATCCGTGGCTACGCCTGGTGGGATTGCATTCGCATATCGGATCCCAAATTGTGGCGACGGAAGCTTTCGTGGCCGCGGCACGCGCCATCCTGGACCTGCGGGCCCGGGTGGCCCGCGAGCTGGGAACCGTCATCCCCGAAATTGACCTGGGTGGTGGTTACGGGGTGCGCTATACCGGCGCGGACCCGATTCCGCCCACCCCGCGCGACTTCGCCACGGTGCTCGCCGCGGAAGTGGCTCGGCACAGCGCCGAGAGCGGCATTCCCGCCCCGCGCATCTCCGTGGAACCGGGCCGCTCCATTATCGCCCCGGCCGGCATGACGCTCTACACCGTGGGAACCGTCAAAAACGTCCACGTGGATGCCACCCGCACCCGCACCTACGTTTCGGTGGACGGAGGCATGTCCGATAACATCCGCCCCGCCCTCTACGGCGCCGATTACACCGCGGCCCTCGTGGACCGTGTGCCGGCCAACACCGGCACGGGCACCAGCACAGGCACCACTATTGAGGCCGACGACGCCGCCGCGGCAAGCGCGGCGGATCCCTCTGCCGGTGCGGCGGCCACCCAGGGGAATCCCGAAGGTGCGCGCGTCTGCCGAGTTGTCGGTAAGCATTGCGAATCGGGCGATATTGTGGTGCGCGCCGTCGCCCTCCCGGAGGATATTCACGCCGGTGACCTGCTTGTCACGCCGGCCACCGGCGCCTACGGGCGGGTCATGGCCTCGCATTACAATATGCTGCCCAGCCCGGGAGTTATTGCGGTGAGCGGCGGCCGGGCTCGCTGGCTTATTCGCGGGGAAACCGTGGCCGATATCCTCGCGCTAGACGCAGATTACCCGGCCGCCGAAAACTAATCCTCCGGCAGCACGGCCTCGCTCACCTGAGCGGGCTTTTCCCAGGTATCCGGGGCGCTGCTCCACGCCGAAATCGCGTCCACCACCGGGCGCAGCTCGCTCAGGGCGATCTGCCCGGCCGCGGTGGTCTGCCCGGCCTGACCCCAGGTACCCGCGGAGCCGAAAATAGCAGAAGTAATCCGGCTCATGGTCCCCAGCGCCCCCATGGCGATGGTGATGAGCGGAACGTGCAGCTCCTGGCTGGCCCGGTAGGTCGCGTTGAGCACCGTCACCACATCACCCGGATGCGCGGGAGTCACCGCAATTTTCGCGATAGACGCCCCGTGCACCTGCAAGAGCCGCAGGCGATTCACGATCTCATCTTCGGGCGGGGTAGAACGGAAATCATGGTAGGAACCGATCACCGGAATCTGAGCCCGGGCCGCCTCCTGAATAATGCGTTCGGTCCACGCCCCGGTGCGGAACAGCTCCGCATCCACCGCATCCACCAGCCCGGATTGGATGAGCCGGATCACCAAAGGCCCGTAATCATCGGGCATAATCGCCTTCTGGCCACCCTCCGCCGCGGAACGGAAGGTGCCCAGAATCGGTAGATTCGTGGACTCACGCAAAAGGGTTCCCACCTCGGTGAGGGTGGAAAGATCCTCGAGGAAATCCACACGCCATTCCAGAACGTCAATGTCCTGTTCGGGAAGCTTCGCTACCTGCGTCCGCAGCTCGTCACCATTGGCGGGCGTAATGGACACGAGGATTTTCGTCGGCCCGGAGCCGAAGGTGACGTCCTTGATTTTCACAGTGGGCATCGCGCACCTCGCTTTCTCTTCGTGCATCGGTCGATGCATTTTCCATGGGGATATTGTACCCATCCGCGTGGCGGGCGCCACACCCAGTTTTCGCCGCATACAAAGACCATACGCTCGCTGCGGGCGGGCCGGTGGCGCGCCCCGGCCCTACCTTCGCTAGGCTAGGACACGCGAGGACAGAGAGGCCGGCGCATCGCCCGGACCGAGCCGGTATTGCCCGAGCCAAGCCGCATCCGCGCAGGCCGAGCCGGCATTCGCGCGGCGCGTTCGTCAAGATAAGGAGTAGGCGTGAAGGAAGTCAAGGTTGCCCTGCTGGGGGCGGGAACGGTGGGAAGCGCCGTCGTCCGCCTGCTGCAAGCCAATGCGGAAGAATTTAACCTGCGAGCCGGGGCGCGCCTGCGCGTTATCGGCATCGCGGTACGCAACCTGGAGGCCCCGCGCGATCCCGCGATTGACCGCGCGCTGCTCACCACCGACGCCCACGCCATTATCGCCCAGGCGGATATTGTTATTGAACTTATGGGCGGCATTGAACCGGCGCGCGAATATATTTTGGCCGCTTTTGCCGCCGGCGCCTCGGTGGTCACCGGAAATAAGGCGCTGCTGGCCGAACACGGTCCAGAATTGTACGACGCCGCGGCGCGTGCCGGCGTCGACCTCTATTACGAGGCCGCGGTGGGCGGGGCCGTCCCGGTGGTGTACGGGCTGCGCGAATCCCTCGCCGGGGACCGCGTCACCCATATCCTCGGGATCGTCAATGGCACCACCAATTACATCCTCGACGAAATGACCACCAACGGGGAAAGTTTCGATGCTGCGGTAAAGAAGGCGCAGGAGCTTGGCTATGCCGAAGCGGATCCAAGCGCCGATGTGGACGGGTACGACGCCGCGGCAAAATGCGCCATTCTGGCCTCCCTCGCTTTCCACACCCGCGTCCAGCTTTCGGATGTCCACACCCACGGAATCCGCGATATCACCCCGGAGATGATCGCTTCGGCCGGGCGGGGCGGCTACGTGGTCAAGTTGGTGGCCTCCGCCAAACGGCGCGCGGACGGCATCGAATTGTACGTGGGCCCCACTCTTATTCCCGCTCAGCACCCGCTCGCCACCGTGCACGGGGCCTATAACGCCATCGTGGTGGAGGGTGAAGCCGCGGATCGCCTCATGTTCTACGGCCCGGGTGCCGGCGGGGATCCCACCGCCACCGCGGTTCTATCCGACCTGGTGGCCGCCGCCCACCACCGCGTGCACGGCGGGCTGGCCCCGCGCGAACTGGCCTACGGGGAGCTGCCAATTCTGCCGCCCGAACAGGCGCGCTCGCGCTTCCAGCTGAGCATGGACGTGGCCGATCACGTGGGTGTTCTTAGCGAGGTCACCGGCACCTTCGCCCGCCACAATGTTTCTATTAGCGGGGTCAGCCAAGAATCGCCCACCGCGGACCACCTGTGCCGCCTCACGGTCACCACCCACGAAGCCCTCCAGGCCGATGTGGAAGCAACCATCGCGGACCTTTCCGCGGCCGAGGGCTTGGCAACCGTGCGTACCGCGAGCTTCGTGCGGGTGGAGGTGGCCTAATGCGTATCGCCACCTCCGAAGCGCGGGTGCGGGTCCCGGCCACCTCCGGCAACCTCGGCCCCGGTTTTGATTGCATGGGCATGGCCCACAATCTCTGGGACGAGGTCAGCGTGCGCCTGACCACCGGGGCCACCCGGGTTCATATTGAAGGGGAGGGCGCGGATGTCCTCCCCACCGGCGATGATCACCTCATCGTGCGGGCCCTGCGCCGCGGTTTCGAGGCCGCGGCCCTGCCCGGCGTCGGTTTCGAGCTGCGCTGCACCAACGCGATTCCGCAGGGTCGCGGCCTGGGTTCTTCCGCGGCGGCCGTGGTGGCCGGCTTACTTTTAGTGCGCGGCCTCGTGGATCGCCCCGATATGTTCGACGACGGCGTTCTCCTCTCCCTCGCCACCGAATTTGAAGGACACCCCGATAATGCCGCACCGGCAATTTTCGGGGGCGCCGTCGTAACCTGGATGGAAGGAACGCAAGCCCGAGCTGCGCGTATCCCCACCTCTGTGGACACCACCCTCCTTATTCCCGGCGAGCAGCTCCTCACCGAAAAAGCGCGGGCCGCGCTCCCGGATACCGTTCCGCATGCCGACGCCGCTTTTAATGCTTCGCGTACCGCTATGCTCGCCCTCGCCCTCGAGCACTACCCGGATTTGCTCTGGCAGGCCACCGAAGATCGCCTCCACCAGGACTATCGCGCCGGGGCCATGCCGGCCTCCGCGGACGCGGTGCGGGCGCTGCGCGCGGCGGGATTCCCGGCCGTTATTTCCGGTGCCGGCCCATCCGTGCTAGTATTTTCACGCCTTGACGCTGACACAGTTTCTATGATGCAGCGGCGTGGATTTACGGTGAATACCGCTGGAATGTCCACACGGGGCGCTTATCTGGTGTAGACTAAGGTCTAACCGACGTTCTTATACCGGTTATTTCCCACGTACTTGAAATTGTCATAAGTGCGTTAACAACCCCTGAATTCCGAGGAAGGAACCTCGTGACGGAAACCCCAACATCAGGCGCAATCTCAACGATGCGGGTGCCGCAGCTGCGCGCGCTCGCCGAAGAACTCGGCCTGGACATTGACCCGAAAGCTAAGAAGGCGGACCTGCTCGCGGCCATTCGCGAAGTTCGCCCCGCGCGGCGCGGGCGGCCCCGCAAGGAAGATAGCCTCGCCAATATTACGAAGGCACCCGAAAAGTCCGCTGCTGCCACCACGGCAAAGACCACAGCGAAGAAGGAAAGCGCGAAGGCCGCAGAACCGGCTCCCACCGCCGCGGAAGCTCCGGCTGAGGCTCCGGCTCGGAAAACGCGCACGGCCCGCTCCGCAGCGGCCTCGGCACCCAGCGCGGAAAGCGCTCCGGTAGCAGCCCCCGCCACCCCTGCCGCCACCTCGGCCACCTCCACCGCACCCCGGGAAGAACGGGAAGATCGCGAGGAGCGCAAGGTGCGGCGCCGGGTGCGCCGGGATCACCGCGAACCGGTGCATATTGATCTGCCCGAACCGAAGCAGGAAGCCGGCCAGGCCGCGCGTCGCTCCGATTCCCTCAGCGATGAAAATACTCTCGCGGCCCTGGATGCCATTGGCGATGCCGCGGAACGCCGCGCCGGTGACCACCATGACACCGCTTCGGAGCGCCGCCGCCGCAAGCGCAACCGCCGCGGTGAGGAACACGAAGAAGCCCGCCGCTCCCGGCGCACCTCGGATCGCACCGAGCGCACGGATCGTGGCGAAGGTGCGGAGCGCGCCGATCATGAGGCGGAAACCGCCGCCCCGGCCGTGAAGGTTGAGCGTGAAGAACGCCAGGAGGTTCCGGCCGGCAAGCGCCAGGCGGAAGATACCCTCGTTCCCGTTGCCGGCATTGTGGATACCCAGGGTAACCAGATGGTGCTGCGCACCGGTGGCTACCTGCCCGGCCCCAATGATGCGCAGATTTCCACCGCGCTGGTTCGCCAGTACGGCCTGCGCCGGGGGGATGCCGTGGTGGGTGCTATCCGCCAGCACGATGAGGATAATTCCTCGCATAATAACCGCAATAACAAGCGTAATCCGCGCCGTCGTTACAATAACCAGAACAATAACCGTTCCGGTAACCAGCTCGTCCAGGTGGATACTATTAATTCCCTGCCCGCAGCGGAAGCGGCGCGCCGCCCGGACTTCAATAAGCTCACCCCGGTTTATCCGAATGAGATTTTGCGCTTGGAAACCGAGCGTAAGGGCCTGTCCACCCGCGCTATTGACCTGGTTGCTCCTATTGGGAAGGGCCAGCGCGGCCTCATCGTTTCCCCGCCCAAGGCCGGGAAAACCATGATTATGCAGCAGATCGCCAAGGCGATTGCCGCGAATGATCCCGAGGTTCATATCATGGTGGTTCTCGTGGATGAACGCCCCGAAGAAGTCACGGATATGCGCCGCATCGTCAAGGGTGAAGTGATTGCTTCCACCTTTGACCGCCCGGCCTCGGATCACACCATCGTTTCCGAACTGGCTATCGAGCGCGCCAAGCGCCTGGTGGAACTCGGCCAGGATGTGGTGGTGCTCCTCGATTCCCTCACCCGCCTCTCGCGTGCCTACAACCTCGCGGCTCCGGCCTCGGGGCGCATCCTCTCCGGTGGTGTGGATGCCGCGGCGCTCTACCCGCCCAAGAAGTTCTTCGGTGCGGCCCGCAATATCGAAAACGGCGGCTCGCTCACGATTATCGCCTCCGCGCTGGTGGAAACCGGCTCGAAGATGGACGAAGTTATTTTCGAAGAATTCAAGGGCACCGGCAATATGGAGCTGCGCCTCTCGCGCCAGCTTGCGGACCGGCGTATCTTCCCGGCCATCGATATCAACGCCTCGGGTACCCGTCGCGAAGAACTGCTCTACAAGCCCGAAGAACTCAAGGTTATCTGGCAGCTGCGCCGGGCCCTGGGCACCCTCGGGGTGGACGAAGCGGCCGATTTCGTGCTCAAGCGCATGCGTAATACCGAAAATAACGCGGAATTCCTCGTGTCGATTATGCGTTCCATGCAAGGATCGCGCGGCGAATAACGCAGCGAATAGTGCGGCGAATAACGCAGCGGGCAACTCGCGAATAACTCGGTACCTAAGGCCACTACGCGGCCGCTGGGGGAGCCGGCCGGGCTCCGGGAACCGGGCGCCGTACCATCCGCGGTGATGTGATACGCGCACGGTGCCTTGTCTCGGCCGGGCCGCCCGTGCCATAATTTTCTGTCGGCTCCCGGTTCACCGTGATACGGAGAACCGCGCTCGGACCCGGGGGCAGCTACGAACCAAGGAGAGATAATGAAGCAGGGAATCCATCCCGATTACCACGAGGTCTCCGTGACCTGCACCTGCGGTAATGAGTTCACCACCCGTTCCACCTACAACGGTGATCATATGCGCGTGGAAGTGTGCAATAACTGCCACCCGTTCTACACCGGCAAGCAGAAGATCCTGGATACCGGTGGGCGCGTGGCTCGCTTCGAGGCACGCTACGGCAAGCGCAAGAAGTAAGCGCCACGGAAAGGAGCGTCACCGCAAGGGCGCTCCTTTTCTTTTTGCACGATTTGCACGATTGTCGGTAGGTCCGCCACGCACCCGTGGCGGCAGGGCACGCGCCGGGCGCGCGTGAAGAAAGGTCCTCGTTATGGCTGATACACGTCGTGAGGTAGCCGAGCACCATCTCGCTGAATTTGAAAAAATCGAAGCGGATATGGCCAGCCCGGAAGTTCTCTCCTCCCCGGATAAATTGCGTTCCCTCGGGCGGCGCTACGCCGAACTCGGGCGGGTGGTGCGCGTGTACCGGCGTTTCCTGCAAGCCGAACAGGACCTGACCGAAGCCCGGGAGATCATCTCCCAGGGCGGGGAAGATGCCGAACTCTTCCGCCCCGAACTTCCCGGGATGGAAGAACGCTACGAAGCCGCCTCCCAGGAACTCACGGAAGTCCTCATCCCGCGCGATGAGGATGACGCCCGCGATGTCATCATGGAAATTAAAGGCGGAGCCGGCGGGGAAGAATCCGCCCTCTTCGCCGGGGACCTGGCCCGCATGTACGAACGCTACGCCACTTCCAAGGGCTGGAGCTGGGAAGTGCTGGGCGCCAACCAAACCGAATTGGGCGGCTACAAGGATCTTGAAGTCGCCATCCGCTCCCGCGGGCAGCTCGAGGACCCTTCCGAAGGTGTGTGGGCCCACCTCAAGTACGAAGGTGGGGTGCACCGGGTGCAGCGCGTGCCCGTAACCGAATCCCAGGGCCGCATCCAGACCTCCACCGCGGGCGTGCTTGTTTTCGCGGAAGTGGACGACCCGGGCGAAGTGGAAATCGCCGCCAATGACCTGCGTATTGACGTGTACCGCTCCTCCGGGCCGGGCGGCCAGTCCGTGAATACCACCGATTCGGCGGTGCGTATCACCCACCTTCCCACCGGGATCGTGGTCTCCATGCAGGATGAAAAATCGCAGATCCAGAATCGCGAATCGGCCATGCGGGTGCTGCGCGCCCGGCTGCGCCAGCTCCAGCTCGATCAGCAGGCCGCCGAAAACGCGGAGCTGCGCCATTCCCAGGTGCGTACCCTGGACCGCTCCGAACGCATCCGCACCTACAACTTCCCGGAAAATCGCATTTCCGATCACCGCACCGGCTACAAGGCCCATAATCTCGACGCGGTCCTGGACGGCGACCTGGATGCCGTTATCGATTCGGCCCGGATTATGGACGAAGCGGCCCGCATGGAAGCCGCGGAAGAAAAGTAGAAAAGTAGAAAGTAGCCGAGCGCTATGACCACCTGGGCGGACTTGCTGGCCGGTGCCACCGCGCAGCTCACCGCGGCCGGGGTGGATTCACCCGCCGCGGATGCCCGGTGGCTGGCCGAAGCGGTGGCGGGCACGCGTCCCCATCCGCGTGATACTCCGCCTCCCGCGCAGCGCCAACTTTTCGCGGCCTACCTGGCCCGCCGCGCCACGCGCGAACCGCTCCAGCACATCACCGGGCGGATGTATTTCCGCTACCTCGAGCTTGTTTCCACGCCGGACGCGCTCATTGTGCGCCCGGAAACCGAAATCGTGGCCGAATGCGCCATCGAGCACGTGCGCGCTTGCGTGGCCGCGCAAACCCGCGGGAACGATGGCGGCATCAGGAACGGCGCCTCCATTATTGAGAACGACGACGCAGCGGCGGCGCGGTCCCGCGCCGCCGCCAAAGCCGCAGGCCCCCTCGTTGTCGATGTGGGAACCGGCAGCGGGGCCATTGCCCTGAGTATCGCTACCGAAGTCCCCGCCGCCCGGGTGATCGGCGTCGACACCGATCCCCGTGCCTTGCAACTGGCGTCCACCAATAATGCCCGCTACGGTTCGCCCGTCACGTTCCTCCACCACGATGTAGCCGAGCCGCTCCCGGAACTGGACCACGCGGCGAGCGTCGTCGTCGCCAATCCTCCCTATATTCCACCCGATACACCGGTGAGCGCGGAAGTGCGTGCCGATCCGGCGCAGGCCCTGTGGGGCGGGGGAGCGGAGGGCCTGGACCTGCCCAAGCTTTTTGTGGCGCGCGCCGCGCAGCTGCTGCGGGGCGGGGGTATCCTCGTTCTCGAACACGCGGAGACGCAAAGCGCGGCCCTGCGCGAATATGCCCGCAGCCTCGGTTTCACCCGGGCCGCAACCGGCCGGGACCTGGCCGGGCGGGAACGTTTTTTGGAGGCAGAATATGGACACATGTGATGCCGCGGTAGCCGCCCTCGCGCGCGGCGAGCTCGTGGTGCTCCCCACCGATACCGTGTACGGCCTGGGCGCGGATGCGTTTTCGCGCGCGGCGGTGACCCGGCTCCTCACCGCGAAGGGCCGCGGGCGCGATAAGCCGTCCCCGGTTCTTGTTGCGTCGATGGACGACGCCGCCCCCCTGACCTCCAGTATCCCGGCCGGCGCCCGCGCGCTCGCCGAGGCGTACTGGCCCGGGGCTCTCACCCTCATCCTCCCCGCGAACGAAAGCATCGGCTGGGACCTGGGCGAAACCCACGGCACCGTGGCCCTGCGCATGCCCGACCACCCGCTCGCCCTGGAGCTGCTGCGCCGCACCGGGCCACTGGCGGTTTCCTCCGCGAACCTCACCGAGCACGCCCCGGCGCGCACCGCCGCGCAGGCCCGCGAGCAGCTCGGCGAGAAAGTCGCGGTGTACCTGGACGGGGGCACCGCACCGGGCGGGGTACCCTCCACAATTGTGAGCTTCGCGGGCGAGCGCGCCCAGATCCTGCGCCACGGCGCGATTTCTGACGAGGATATCGCCGCGGTGGTGCCGCTGGGCTGAACCCTGCGGTAGTGCTACGGCGCCGCGGCGGCACAGAACCGAGCGCCACGGCGGCGCTAGGCTGAAGCGCGGGCCGGGCCGGCTAGACTGAACGGCAGCGGCACACCGCAACTCGCGGCGTCGGCGGCAAGGTAAGGAGAGGGCATGCGCGTCTACCTGCTCATGATGGTGCTCAGCTGCGCCATCACCTACTTCCTGGTCCCCGCGATTCTGCGGCTGGCCCTGCGGGTAGGCGCGATGACGCAGGTACGCGAACGCGATATCCACACCGTCCCCATCCCGCGCCTGGGCGGGGTGGCCATGTTCCTCGGTTTTTCGGCCTCCTTCGCCATCGCCTCCCAAATTCCCTACCTGCACCGGGTGCTCGGCCCCGCCTCCCAAGCCTGGGCAATCTGGCTGGGCGCCGGGCTCATGTGCCTGGTGGGCGCCATCGACGATATCTGGGAACTGGATTGGATGACGAAACTGGCCGGCGAAGTGCTGGCCGCCGGGGTGATGGCCTGGCAGGGCGTCCAATTCGTGACGCTGCCCTTCATGGGCCTGACCGTGGGCTCCACCCGCCTCTCCATTTTCTTCACCATCCTCATGGTGGTCATCACGGTCAATGCCGTGAATTTCATGGACGGCCTGGACGGGCTGGCCGCCGGGATCGTCGGCATCGCCTCCCTGGCCTTCTTTATTTATTCCTATATTCTTACCCGCAATGCCACCCCGGGGGATTACACCTCGGTGGCCTGCGCGGCCGCGGCCGCCACGGTGGGGATGTGCGCGGGGATCCTGCCGCATAATTTCCATCCCGCCCGTATCTTTATGGGCGATTCGGGAGCGCTCATGCTCGGCATGGTGCTGGCCGCCTCCGCCATCCAGGTCACCGGGCAGATCGACCCGCAATCCACCTCCCTCGGCTACGCGCTCCCCGCGTATTTGCCGCTGCTGCTGGCCCTCGCCGTGGTGGTGCTACCGCTTTCCGATTTCATCTGGGCCGTCACCCGCCGCCTGGCCCGCGGGCAATCCCCCTTCCACGCCGACGCCGGCCACCTCCACCACCGCCTGCTGCGCCTGGGCCATTCCCATACCGGCACCGTACTCATCCTCTATCTGTGGACGGCCATTTTCTCCTTCACCTGCATCCTGCTGATTGTGCTTCCAGCCCGGCACGTCGCCCTGATTGGCGCGGCCGGAGTGGTGCTCGGTTGCGTGGTCACCTTCGGGATGTTCGGGCGACGGCGCAGCTCGGCCGCGCGCGGGGAGCGCATTCCGGATGAGAACGCCGGCGATGCGCCTGTATCCGAAGGTGAGCTGGAAACGGAGGAGACACCATGAGGGCCCAATCCAGCCGGTCGGTCGCCCCGGGCGGAGGCGCCGCGCGCTTGCTCTACCGCGCCCAATTGAGCGCCACGCTCGGATGCGTCGTCGTCGGAATAATAGGGGCGGGGGGATGCCTGTTTGCCGGTCAAGCCGAGCACGCCCGTGCCGTGGGCTGGGCCACCCTTATCGCGCTGGTGCTCCAGGCAATCACCTGGGCCAGTGCGCGCTATCTGCCCGGCGGTGCCGGATGGGCGCTGGGCGGTTACGCGGTCAAACTCGCGGTGGTGCTCGGCGGACTCGGAGCCTGGCGGGCCCTCACCGGGGCCTCGGTGGGAACCGCGGCGCTGGCACTGGCCGGGCTGATTATCTGCGCGCTCGCGGTGCAATCCTGGGTGGTGCTGCGCGCTGATCTTCGCGCTGATAGTCGCGTTGATCTTCGCGCGGATTTGCGCACCGGGCGCTAAGTCCTAGCCGGGAACGAGCCATAAGAGTAACGTAGGACACTGCTCACGGCGGGAAAGTTCAGCGCCGCAGGGTGATGACAAATGTGATTTCCACGCTAAGATAGGTTAGCAGTGCCGTTTAGGCGGGGTTCCCGCCGCGGAAAGATTCGATGGAGAGGGTGAGCGCATGGCAGTCGGTTCGTTCGCGAATCTGAGCATGCTCGGCCTGCCGATGGAGAACGACGGGTTCCACGCCCCGGGAGTTGAGGAATTCTTCCCCGCCCCCATCTTCTTCGCCGGCACGCCATTTGAGATGAATCGCGTGATGGTGATTCGTCTTCTTGCGGCTTTAGTTCTTCTGGTTTTCTGCGTTATCTACGCCAAGCGCGCCAAGCTGATTCCGGGCCGCGCGCAGGCCGCGATGGAATCCCTGCTGGACTTCTCGCGGGTGCAGATCGGTGAAGAAATTCTCGAAGGGCAGGCACGCAAGTACCAGCCCCTGCTCGCCACCATTTTCCTCGGCACTCTCTTTATGAACTTAACCGGCGTTATCCCGGGCTTGCAGCTCGCGGGTACGTCGGTTATTGGTATGCCGCTCATTTACGCCGTGGTGGCGTACGTGGCCTTCATTATCGCGGGTATGAAGGAACGCGGAGCGGGCACCTTCTTCAAGGAACAGCTCTTCCCGCCCGGGGTGCCCTGGCCGATCTACATCATCATGACGCCCATTGAGCTGCTCTCCACCTTCATTATTCGGCCCGTCACCCTGACGGTCCGTCTGTTGGCCAATATGCTCTCCGGGCATATGCTGCTCGTGCTCTGCTTCCTGGGCACCCACGCGCTCTACTTCTCCATGGGCGGGGGCCTCGGCATTGGCCTGGGTACGGTCACGCTGGTGGCCGGTATCCTCTTCACCGTCTTTGAACTTTTCGTGGCGTGCCTGCAGGCGTATATCTTCGCCCTGCTCACCGCCGCGTATATCCAACTTTCTATTTCCGCCCACTAAAACAACAAGAAAAGGACAATCCCATGACTGGATCTGCAGCAGTTCTCGCGACCATCGGTTACGGTCTCGCGGCTATCGGCCCCGGCATCGGCGTCGGCCTCATCGGTGCGAAGAACCAGGAAGCTACCGCACGCCAGCCCGAGATCCGCGGCTACCTGCGCGTCAATATGTTCCTGTCCATCGCCTTTACCGAAGCACTCGGCCTGATCGGCTTCGCCGCGGGCTTCGTGTTCGGAGCTTAAGCAATGTATCTCGCTGAAGAACACAGTGTTATCATTCCGGCCATTCCGGATCTGCTGTGGGGCACGGTATCCTTCCTCATCGTCGCCATCGCGGTGTATAAATTCGCCTGGCCGACGCTGACGAAGATGCTTGATGAGCGGCGGGAGAAAATCGAAGAAGGTTTGCTCGCTGCCGAACGTGCCCGGGAGGAAGTGGCTCAGGAACGCGCCACCATCCAGTCCGAAAAGGACGCCGCGGTGCGCGAAGCAGCGGATATCCGCGCCCAGGCACAATCCAATGCCTCCGATATTATCGAGCGTGCGCGCCGGGAAGCCGGCGAAGAAGCGCGGCGCATTTCTGCCGCGGCTCAGGTTCAGATTAAAGCTGATACCGACGCCGCCGCGCGGATTCTCCGCGCGGATTTGGGCACCATGGCCTCGCAGTTGGCCGGTCGTATCGTGGGTGAACAGATTCGCCTCGATCCGAGCGTGAACCAGGGCGTTGTCGATTCGTTCCTCGATAATCTCGAGGAGCAGGCGCGAACGGGGGCGTAATGCGGTCCACGAGTAAGCAATCCGCCGCCGCGGTCACCGCCGAGTGGGACGCGCTGCTTCAGGAACATCCCGGCCAGGAAATTGACTTGGCGCGCGAACTTTTCGCCGCTGCAGACGCCATCAATGCTTCTCCTTCCCTACGTGGCACCCTTGCGGATACCACCCGGGCCGGGGCGGCACGGGAAAGCCTGGCAAGCGCCATTTTCGCCGCCCACGTGAGCGCACCGGTTCTCGCGGTGCTGTGCGCGGTGGCGGGGCGCACGTGGACGGAGGACGCTGATCTCGTCACGACCGTGGATACCCTCGGTGCGCACGCCGTGCTGGTGCGGGCGCGTGGCGCCGGGGTGCTCTCCGGCGTGGAAGATGAGCTCTACCAGCTCATGCGCACCCTCAAAGAAACTCCCGATCTGCGCATCACGCTCTCCCGCGAGGAATACTCCGCGGAGGAACGCGCCGCGCTCTTTGATCGCGTGGTTCCGAATATCCGGGAGGAAACCCGGGTGCTGGCACATCGCGCCCTGGCGCGGGTGCGGGAAGCGACCCTGGCGGCCTCGCTTATGGAATACGCGGCTCAGGCAGCTGAGCTGGGTGAAGTTTCCGGAGTATCGGTGCTGGTAGCCCAGCCGCTCACGGCAACGCAAGAAGAACGCCTCCAGCGCGCCCTGACCGCGATGTACGGAACCGAAGTTTCCATTCACGTCTCGGTAGATCCGGCTGTGGTGGGCGGTATGCGCATCCAGCACGGCTCGGATGTTATTGACGCGACGCTGCAGTCCAGAATTAAAGATGTACGCGATAAAGTCGCGGTCATGCCGGCGGCACCGGCGAGCAACAGGTAAGGAAAAAGAATGGCTGATCTGACAATCCAGCCCGAAGAGATTCGGGCAGCGCTCGATAACTTCGTGCGTAGCTACACGCCGGAGCAGTCCGAGAGTGAGCAAGTTGGTCACGTCACCATGACGGCGGACGGCATCGCCCGCGTGGCCGGCCTGCCCGGTGCGATGGCTAATGAACTTCTCGTTTTCGAGGATGGCACCCGCGGACTGGCGATGAACCTGGAAGAGCGCGAAATCGGCGTCGTCGTTCTCGGTGACTTCTCCAATATTGAAGAAGGCCAGGAAGTGCGCCGCAGCGGTGAGGTGCTCTCCGTCCCGGTGGGCGACGGATACCTCGGCCGCACGGTGGACCCCCTCGGCAAGCCGATTGACGGCCTGGGCGAAATCGAAAACCTCAGCGGGCGGCGCGCCCTGGAGCTGCAGGCTCCCGGCGTAATGATGCGCAAGTCGGTGCACGAACCGCTGGAAACCGGTATCAAGGCTATTGACTCGATGACCCCGATCGGGCGCGGGCAGCGCCAGCTCATCATCGGGGACCGCCAGACCGGTAAAACCGCCCTCGCGATTGACACCATCCTCAACCAGCGCAAGAACTGGGAAACCGGGGATCCCTCCAAGCAGGTGCGCTGCATTTACGTGGCCATCGGCCAGAAGGGTTCCACCATCGCTTCGGTGCGCGGCACCCTGGCCCGCTACGGGGCGCTGGAATACACCACCATCGTGGCCTCCCCGGCATCCGATCCGGCTGGCTTCAAGTACCTGGCTCCTTACACGGGCTCGGCCATCGGCCAGCACTGGATGTACGAAGGCAAGCACGTGCTCATCGTCTTCGATGATCTCTCCAAGCAGGCCGAAGCCTACCGAGCGGTGTCCTTGCTGCTGCGCCGCCCGCCGGGGCGTGAAGCCTACCCGGGCGACGTGTTCTACCTGCATTCGCGCCTGCTGGAACGCTGTGCCAAGCTCTCCGATGAGCTGGGCGGGGGTTCCATGACCGGCCTTCCCATCGTGGAAACCAAGGCGAATGACGTCTCGGCCTACATTCCGACCAACGTTATTTCCATTACCGACGGTCAGATCTTCTTGCAGTCCGACCTCTTCAACTCCAATCAGCGCCCGGCCGTGGACGTGGGTATTTCGGTATCCCGCGTGGGTGGCGACGCGCAGATCAAGGCCATGAAGAAGGTTGCCGGTACCCTGAAGATCACCCTGGCGCAGTACCGCTCCCAGGCGGCCTTCGCGATGTTCGCCTCCGATCTTGACCCGGCCACCCGCCAGCAGCTCACCCGCGGTGAGCGCCTCATGGAGCTGCTCAAGCAGCCGCAGTACACCCCGTACCCCATTGAGGAACAGGTTGTTTCGGTGTGGGCCGGCTCGAAGGGCTATCTCGATGATGTCCCGGTGGAGAAGGTGCACGATTGGGAAGCCCGCATGCTTGACTACGTGCGGCACAACTCCAAGGTGCTGGAAACCATTGCCTCCACCGGTGAGATGGATAAGGACCTCGAAGCCGAACTGGAAGCCACGGTCAGCACCTTCACGGAGTCCTACCGCACCGCCGAAAACCTGCCCGCGGGCGGGGAAGAGGATGTCCCGGCCGAACAGGCCCGTGAAACTCTCGCGCGGCCGACGAAGGGTTAATCGATGGCCGGCGAACAGAGGATTTACAAGAGCAAAATTCGGGCGACGAGCACCTTGCAGAAGGTGTTCCGCGCGATGGAGCTCATTGCGGCCTCGCGTATCGGCTCGGCGCGTCGGGAGGCGCAGGAACTGGACCCCTACGCGCGGGCGGTAACCCGTGCGCTCGGGCTGGTGGGGCGCCATGATTTTGACGCCCAGCACCCGCTGATGCGCGAGCGCACCGATACCAATCGGGTGGCGGTACTCGTGGTGACCTCCGACCGCGGCATGGCGGGAGCCTATTCCGCCAATGTGCTGCGCGAAGCGGAACGCACCGTGGAGAATCTGCGCGCCGAAGGTAAGGATCCGGTGCTGTACGTGACCGGCCGGCGCGGCCTACAGTACTTCAAATTCCGCGGGGTGAATATCGCCGGGGAGTGGAGCGGCACCTCGGATAAGCCCGATCCGGAGCAATCCGATGAAATCGCGCGTACCCTCCTCGATGCTTTCACCGCCCCGCCGGAAGAAGGCGGCGTCGCCGAAGTACATGTGGTCTACACCCGCTTCGAATCGATGGTGAGCCAGGTGGTGCAGGTGCGCCATATGCTTCCGCTTGCCATCGTGGACTACGGGGAAGGCGATCTGGAGGATACCGGATCGGAATTCGCGGGCGGCGGCACGGAAGAAACCGAACCGCTCTACGATTTCGAACCTTCGGCACACGACGTTTTCGAAGCGCTCGTGCCCATGTATGTTCGCAAACGTATCTCCTCGATTCTTCTCATGGCAGCGGCCTCCGAACTCGCCTCGCGCCAGCAGGCGATGCACGCGGCCACCGATAACGCCGCCGAACTCATCGAGAAGTACACCCGGCTCGCCAATAACGCGCGCCAGGCTGAGATCACCACCGAGATCACTGAAATCGTCTCCGGTGCCGATGCACTAAGTAACGGATAACGCGCTTCGTAACGGATAAGGAACACACTATGACTGCACAACTAGAGGAGCAGACCGCGGACCTGGCCACAACCGGCCGGATTACGCAGGTCATTGGCGCCGTCGTCGACGTCGAATTTCCGTCCGACGCGCTTCCCGATATCAATAACGCCCTGAAGACCACGGCTACCCTCCCTGCCGGTGACGGAAGTGTCATCCAGCAAGAGATGGTCCTCGAAGTGGCCCAGCACCTGGGCGATAACGTGGTGCGCACCATCGCGATGAAACCGACGGACGGCCTGGTGCGCGGCGCCGTCGTTATCGATACCGGTGCCCCCATCACCGTTCCGGTCGGGGACGTTACCCGCGGGCACGTCTTCAACGTCGTGGGCGAACCGCTCAACGTTTCTCCCGACGAGATCGAGGTGAAGGAACGCTGGTCGATTCACCGCCAAGCTCCCGCCTTCGATGAACTCGAGCCGGAAACCCAGATGTTCCAGACCGGCCTCAAGGTTATCGACCTGCTCACCCCGTACGTGCAGGGTGGCAAGATCGGCCTCTTCGGTGGCGCGGGCGTGGGCAAAACGGTCCTCATCCAGGAAATGATCCAGCGCGTGGCCCTCGACCACGATGGCGTTTCCGTTTTCGCCGGGGTGGGCGAACGTACCCGTGAAGGTAACGACCTCATCCACGAAATGGACGAAGCCGGGGTGCTCGATAAGACGGCTCTCGTCTTCGGCCAGATGGACGAGCCGCCGGGGGTGCGCCTGCGCATCGCCCTGTCCGGCCTGACGATGGCGGAGTACTTCCGCGACGTCGCCAACCAGGACGTGCTGCTCTTCATCGATAACATCTTCCGCTTCACCCAGGCCGGTTCGGAAGTATCCACCCTGCTCGGGCGCATGCCTTCCGCGGTGGGCTACCAGCCCACCCTGGCTGATGAAATGGGTGCGCTCCAGGAACGTATTACCTCCACGCGCGGGCATTCCATTACCTCGCTGCAGGCCATTTACGTTCCCGCGGACGATTACACCGACCCGGCGCCGGCAACCACCTTCGCCCACCTGGACGCAACCACCGAACTCTCGCGTGATATTGCTTCCATGGGTATTTACCCGGCCGTGGATCCCCTCGCCTCGACCTCGCGTATTCTGGACCCGCAGATCGTGGGCCAGCAGCACTACGAGGTTGCGACCCGAGTCAAGGCGATCCTCCAGAAGAATCGCGAACTTCAGGACATCATCTCCATCCTCGGTGTGGATGAACTCTCCGAAGAAGACCGCCTGACCGTCGCCCGCGCGCGCCGGATCCAGCAGTTCCTCTCGCAGAATATGTACACCGCGGTGAAGTTCACCGGCGTGGAAGGCTCCACCGTTCCGGTTGCGGAAACCGTTGAAGCGTTCCGCCGTATTTGCGACGGCGAATACGACCACGTCCCCGAGCAGGCCTTCTTCAATATTGGCGGCATCGAGGACCTGGAACGCAAGTACCACGAACTGCGGAGCGAATAATGCTGGACGTTGAGATCGTTTCCCAGCGGGAGCTGGCGTGGCGCGGGAATGCCGAATCGGTGACCGCGCCCGGCACCGAAGGCTCGGTGGGTATCCTCACGGACCACACCCCGCTCGTTGCCCTCCTCACGGAAGGCAATGTCGAGGTGCGCGGCTGCGCGGACGGACGAGATCGCAGCTTCACGATGTCCGGCTCCGGCTTCCTCACGGTGACCGCTAACCAGGTCATCGTGGTGGCCGATTCGGTCAGCGAGCAGTCGGTCACCGAGCGGTAGGCGAGAGCGCGAATGAGCTGGCAAAGCGTAGCACTGATCGTCGTGCTGGTTCTCCTCGCGCTCCTCATCTACTTCCTGGCGCGGGTACGCTACCTCTTCAACCAGTGGGGCTCCTCCCAGGCCGCGGTGCGCCGCCAGCATCGCTGGCACACCGGGGTGGTGTTTTTCCGCACCGATGCGCTGGAGTGGTTCCGGGTGGCATCCTTATCCTGGCGCCCGGCGCTGCGCCTGGACCGGCGTTCCTTGAGCATCAACCTGGTCAAAGTGCGTGATGATATCGCCACCGCCCGGGTGGGGGATGCTCATACAGAAATTGATATGGCCATGAGCTGCCAGGCGCATACCGCGCTGGTGGCGTGGGCGGATTCGGCCCCGCCCCGGGGAGATTGGGTGTTGTTCTAGATGCGCGTTGTTTTTGCTACCTGTTCGGTTGATTACTCCGGACGCCTGGACGCGCATCTCGAACCGGCCACCCGGCTCCTCATGGTCAAAGCCGATGGCTCCGTGCTGGTCCACGCGGATACCGGCTCCTATAAGCCCCTCAACTGGATGATGGGCCCCACCATCTTCACCGAAGAAGAACCGAGCGCGGCGGAGCGCGAGGCGGGCGTGCGCACCATCTGGAATGTGGAGCACAAGAAAACCGATGACCGCCTGGTCATCCGCATTTACGAGGTCTTTTCTGATTACGAACAGGAGCTCGGGGAGGATCCCGGGCTCGTCAAAGACGGCGTGGAAGCGCATCTGCAAAAACTGCTGGCCGAACAGGTGGAGCGTATCGCCCCGCAGGCCAGCTTGGTGCGCCGCGAGTACCCCACCGCCATCGGCCCGGTGGACCTCATGGTGCGCGACGGCGAGGGCGGCTATATCGCCGTCGAAATTAAACGCCGCGGGGAAATTGACGGGGTCGAACAGCTCACCCGCTACCTCGATTTGCTGCGCCGCGACCCGCTCCTGAATCCGCTGCGCGGCATTTTCGCGGCCCAGGAAATCAAACCGCAGGCCCGTGTGCTGGCTGAAGACCGCGGCATTGACTGTATGATCTTGAACTACGACGATATGCGTGGCATAGACCACCCGGAGGATCGACTGTTTTAGGACGAGATAATGGGGTTCTTATACGGCCGGGCAGCGTTGCCCGGCGGCGTGCGCGAATGCGATATCGCGTGGGACAACGGAGTTTTCACGCGGGTAACGCCCAGCGAAACGCGAACACACACAACTACGAAGAACGACGACGTAGCTCCCGGCCACCAGGCCGGCGCGGCCGCGGATGCTGATGGCGGGGTGCGCGCGAGCGCCGCGGGCGCCGCGGGTGCAACGGGCGCTGCTGGTGCTGATTCCGGCGGTGAGCTGCCCGAGGGCTGGCTTATCTTGCCCGGGCTTGTCGATGAGCACTGCCACGGTGGGGGAGGAGCCTCCTTCCCGGATGCAGAGGATAGCGCGGAGGTGGCGCAGGCGGCTGGGGAGCACCTGGCCCACGGCACCACCTCCATAGCCGCGGCCCTCACCACCTTGAGCGTGGAACGTATGGAAGCCGGGGCGGGCCTCATGGCCGACGCGGTCGAGGATGGCACCCTGGCCGCGATCCTTATCGAGGGGCCTTTCCTTTCCAGCGAGCGGGCCGGTGCCCAGAACCCGGCCTACCTGGAAGCTCCGAGCGTGGAGATCGCCACCCGGCTCCTCGATGCGGCCCGCGGGCACGCCTGGGGGATGACGCTCGCCCCCGAACTTTCGGGGGCGAGCGAGGTGGTGGACCTCCTGCTCGAGCGCGGTGTAGTTCCTACCTGGGGGCATACCCACGCGGAGGCCGGCCCGGCGCGTGAGCTCCAGGAACGGGCGGTGGCGGGCGGGGCCATCCCGGTGGCCACCCACCTGTTTAATGCCATGCGCGAATTGCGTCACCGCGCGCCCGGCCCGGTGGCCGAGTATTTGGCTGCCGCGCGCCGCGGCAGCTGCGTCGTCGAACTTATTGGAGACGGCGTGCATATTAGCTCCGAGCTGGTGCGCAACGTGGTCGAAATCGTGGGCCCGGAAAATATCGCGCTCATTACCGATGCGATGGCGGCCGCCGGCATGGCGGATGGCACCTATGAGCTGGGCGGGCTGCGCGTGCACGTGACCGACGGGCAGGCGCGGCTGCGCGGGGGTAATCTCGCGGGTGGCACTTCGCATCTGCTTGATATTGTGCGCACCGTGGTCGGCGCGGGAGTGGAGTTGAACGACGCCGTGACCATGGCGAGCGCCACTCCGGCGCGCGTCATGGGCTTGGATGATCGCGGGACGCTCGACGTGGGCAAACGCGCGGATCTGCTGGTGGTGGATGAGGAGCTGCGCCCGCGGCGGGTCTACCGGGCCGGGAAGCTGGTCGCGCAGGACGGCAAGCTGGTGGCGTAGCCAGGCGGGCGTGCGCATCTGTAGTGCAGTGTGCGCATGCGTAGTCCGGTGCATGTGTAGTCCTGCGCGTGCATAGGTAGCCGGGCGGCTGCGGCGTCGCACGGCGTGCTAGTGGACTCCGCGCGCCAAGCGGCTACCATGGAAGAATGCGCCGGTCGAAAAAGTACTCCCGTCCCGTTCGCCCGCTGAATATCAGCGCGGCGATGGGTGGGCTCAGCTATGAGAACGGCCGCGATGGCGCCACCTACAAGGTGCGGCGCATCGCCAGCGCCGCGAAGGACTACGTGTGCCCGGGCTGCGGCGGGATTATTCGCGCTGGCGAACCCAATATTGTGGCCTGGACGGAGGACACCATCTGGGGTGCTCAGGCCGGGGTGGATGCGCGCCGCCACTGGCATCCGGGCTGCTGGCAGCACCGCGGCCGCGCCTAAACAGTAGATATCGCTGCCTACGAGCATGCCAAGCAGACTGATGATGGTGTGCGCGTGACCCTGGAAGATTTCAAGGCAGGTCTCGCGGAAGAAGGCTGAAGAAACCCGCCGAGGATCGCCAGGGCCGCCGTACCCGGGTTAAGTTCCGGGAACGGCGTTACAATCGCAGTATGAAACTTGCCACACATATTCACGAAGGTGCGGGTATCCCGCTTGTTCTGCTCCACGCTATGCCGATGACGTCCCGGATGTGGGAGGGCGTGCGCGCTGAGCTTTCGGATCTGCACACGATTGCTATTGACGCCCCCGGTTTCGGGGACTCACCTTCCGGTATTGAGGTCGACGACGCCGCGGGCGCCACCACGCCACATATCAATTCCTACCTGACCGCCCTCGAAGAAACCCTGGCGGAATACGACTCTATCGTGCTCGCCGGAATTTCCATGGGTGCTACCGTCACCGCTGCTTATGCCCTGCGCAATCCCCAGCAGATCGCCGGGCTGGCACTGCTGGACGGCTCGATTCTGGGGCCGGAGCCCTCGCCCTCTCCGCGAGAAAAGGCCATTGAGAAGCTCGCCTCGGGCCAGAGCTGGGATGTGCTGGCCGGCTGGGTGGATACCATGCTGAGTTCGGCAGCAAGCCCGGAACTCAAGGAGAAGGTTGCCGCCTATTTCAAGACGGTAGATGCCGGGGCTTTCTCCTGGTTGCAGCAGATGATGCTGACTCGCCCGGATACTCGCGGGGTTATGGAGCTGGATGTTCCCATCCTGCTGCTGCGCGGGGTGGATGATCCGAATGCCAAGCACGAAGAATTCGCCCAGCTGCATGAGGTGCGTCCGGATCAACCGTTCGTGGAACTTGAGGGTGCCAGCCACTTCTCCGCGGTGGAAAAGCCGCACGAGGTTGCTACCGCGCTGCGTAAGCTCTACGAGGCAGCTACCCGCTAGCCGCTCAGCGCTTGCGAGATAACGGAGTTGGTCTTGTCTACGCCCAATGACGAGCCGATGTGACAACGTGTGGCGCCCGGGATTCATGTGAATCTCGGGCGCTGCTCACACCGTCATTAACAGTTGCTTGCAGCGATTCCCAAGAGCTGTGCCCTAGCGTTTAGCGGCTGTTCTCACGGGAATCGGGGGATTCTTCGGTGTCGCCTGGTTTCTTTGCATCTGACCAGAACATAAGTAAACCGGCTAAAGCACCGGTGATGCCACCGGCAAAATTCTTTGCGAGTATTAAAATTCCAGAGCCGATTCCCAATAGGGCATAACCGATTCTGTGGAACGGGGAGTCGTTCATGCGTATTCCTTTGTGACAAAGTCTCTTCGGTGAGCTGGGGCTGCGATCAACAAACTAGCGCATCCCCAAGAATAGTTGCTAATGAGGGCGTGTTTTTGAAAGTTCAATAGTAAGCTCACAACAGGGTGCAAATCTACGCACCATTTTGGCCAGATTTCTGCTCTGAGTTTGCACTACGAGACCCTGACCGTCCGGAATTTGCACTGTGTTACCGACGGTTGAAAAGTAGCCCAATTTCGACGGTCGCTACCAGCTAATAGTGCTCTTGAATACTCACTCGGAATGCGACAAATGTGTGGCGCCCGGGATTCATGTGAATCTCGGGCGCCACGCTGATATTGGAACCGTCGGGGAAGCCGGGATTCCAGTCCGTTAGGCTTCCGCCGGAATACTATTGAGTTACTGATTAGCCAGGTGCTACTGATTATTAGTAGCTTCGTCGGTGTCTCCACCGGCGGCATCAGATTCCACGGCCGCGGGGGAGTGATCTCCTGTCTGTTCTCCGGCCTGTGCCTTGCCCGCGGAAGGTGCGTCCGTTACGGAAGATTCGCCGGCCCCGGCGCCCTGATCGCCGGCGCCCTGATCGCCAGCCTGACCAGCTTCAGCCGCCTCCGCGGCGGTGCGCTCCTCGGCGCTGCCCACGATTTCATCCAGGGCCAGCGGGATATTCGAGGTGGCCAGCATGGTGCGCATATCCTCCAGGTAGGAGGTGAGGGTGCGCCGCTGCTCCTCCAGGCCCGCCACGTGGGCATCGGCCTGGCGCTGCGATTCCTCGGCGGCTTCCCGCGCTTCCCGGCGCATCCGCTCGGCATCTTCACGCGCCGCGCTCACCAGTTCCCGGGCCTCGGTCTGGGCGGCGCTCAGCGCCGCACTCGCCTCAGCTTCCGAAGACGAAGTCAGGGCATTGGCCCGCTTCGTGGCTTCCGCCAGGCGGCGTTCCGCACTGGCAGCCCGAGCCTCGGCGTCGTCGACAAACTTCGCCATGGCCGTACGCGATTCTTCATCGGAACGCGCGCGGGCCGCGGCCGAATCCGCCCGCAACTGCGCAACCTCACGTTCGGCCTCCGCGCGGATCTTCGCGACCTCGGCCTCCGCCTCGCTCCGCAAACGCGCCACCTCAGTTTCCGCCTCGGTACGCAAGCGCGTGACCTCTTCTTCGGCCCGGGTACGCGCCTCCGCAAGTTCCTGGGCGAGGGCCGCGCGCCGCTCCTCTTCCTCGTGGGTGAGCCGGGTATTCAGCTCGGCCTCATCGTGGCGCATCTTCGCCTCCAAACGCTCAGCCTCGCGCTGGGCCGAGGTCACCAGCTCCTCGGCGGTGCGCCGCGAAGTAGTAGTCAATTCGGTAGCTTCCGCCTCGGCGCGCTGGCGCACCTGCGCCGCCTCGGTACGCGAAGAATCCAAAGTTTCCTGCGCTTCTTTTTCCGCCGCGGAGGTGAGATTTTCCGCCTGGGACCGCGCCCGAGAAACCAGCAACTCCGCATCGGAATTCGCCCGGCTCATCACGTCCATCGCCTGCTGTTCCGCCCCGCGCAACAGCCGCTCCACCCGGGTACCCAAGCCTGAATAGGACGGGCGCTCATCCTCGCGCAAACGGCTGTGCAACTCGGTGAGCTCCCCGGACATGCGCAGCACCTGCGCATCCAAACCCGCTACTCGCGACCGAGCCTCGGCGAGCGCATCCGCCAGCTGGTGAATGCGTTCATCGACCTGAGCTTTGTCGTAACCCCTGCGTACTGTTGGAAACAGTTCAAAATCCGCCATAACACCCTCTCCGCGCGCTGCTGGATAGAAATTGCTGCCCTAAGCCTACCGGTCAGCGCGCCCGGTGGGGGTAGTGCTGGGCGGGTGGTGAACGCTGTGGAGCTCGCCACCATCACCCGCACCAGAGTTTTATAACGGTTAGATAACGGTTAGGCTTTTCTCTAAGCCTAAAAGCGCGGCCGTGCGCCGAAAAATTCCGCCACCGAGCAGGTCACGCGGTAGTTTTAACGTAGGCATGTATTGTCGATGGTCTTTCGCCGGTGCGGTTGTACCGGGCCGCCAACCGCAGTGAGAAGGGGAATGATGAAGAAGAACGGAGGAGTCGGTCTCGCGCTCGCGGGCCTGGCGATCCTGGTGGTGGGCATTTTGCTCGGCACCGTGTGGAAGCCGGTCTCGAGCGTCTCCGCCACCGTGGCGCCGGAGGGGAAAGGCGTGCTCGTCACCGCCCCCGGCGTCCTGGATATGGGCGGGACCGACGTAGACGTATCTGTCTCCGGCCCGGCGCAGGACACCATTTCCGTGGGCGCCGGCTTTTCCGGCGACGTGCTCGCGTACGCGGAAGGCGTGCCCGGCGCCACCATTACCGGTATGAACGACGACGCCGCACTGACTCTGACCACCTCCCAGGGAGAAGCGGATCCGGGCAAGGTCCTCGCCTCGGATATGTGGTTCTCCAAGGAAGAAGCCAAGGGGAAGGTGGAATTCACCTACACCGTGACCTCCCCGGGAGCCGAATCCCTCATTATGCAGACGTCCTCCGGGGCGCTCCCGCAGGTGGAACTCACCTGGGCGCTGCCCGGCGGGCGGAACTGGTCCCTCCCGGTGAGCTTGCTCGGGCTTATTGTGGGGATTATCGGGGTGGTGCTGCTCATGACCGCCACCAAGGATCAGCGCAGCTTCGCCGCGAAGGTACGGGCCGGCAAAGACGAACGTGTTTCACGTGCCAAGCGGGCCGCGGATGAAACAACCATTATGCCGGCGGTGAGCGCGGGAATTGGCGGCGCGGTTGGTGCCGGTGCTGCCGCCGGCGACCGGGTTGCGGCAACCGGCGGGGCCCTGGGCGCAGGTATCCTCATGGAAAGCCCGCGTGCCCAGGAACTGCGCGAACGCCCCCTCGATCCGGCTGACCGCATTGAGTTGGCCGTTCCGGAAGAGGAAGTTTCCGAAGAAGCTGCTCCGGAAGAAGCGCCCGTAGAAGAACCGGTGCAGCAGCCCAGCGAAGCGGAAACTGAAGAACCGGCAACCGAAGAACCAGCGGCCGAAGAAGCGCCCGTAGAGGAACCAGCGGCTACACTCCCCGGCCCGGATGACGAACCCGGCTACCGCGGCTCGCGTGCCGAATGGCAGGCCGCGGCTGATTCCGGCATCCTCCCCGCCATCCAGATGAAGGACGGCGTGCCCGTCAAGCCCGCGGAGCTCAGCGATGCGGAGCGCTCGGAAACTTCCGGCACCACCGGCAGCGATAGCGATACCGCCGCGGAATCCGATCCGCAAAGCTGGTGGAGCATCTGGGGCCAAAACCAGCCCACACAGAACGACGACGAGGAAGGAACGACCCATGCGTAAGGCCCTGGCCACCCTCGCGGCACTGGCATTACTGGGCGGTTGCTCAGCGAGCGCCGTCGTCCTGGAACCCACCCCGGCTCCGGCGAGCCCGCGTGCCGCGCTCTCCGATAAACACTTCACCGAGCGGGTTGCCCCCGCGATTTTCGAGCAGCTGACCAAGGCGGATGCCTCCGCCAGCCCTGAAGAATTCAGCGGGCGCGGCTCCGGGCCCTTCAGCGTGGAACGCAGCGCCCACTACGCCCTCAAGCGCATCCTGGCCGATAGCTACGATATGCCCGCGCTGTCCACCACCATCGATTCGGTGGCGATTTCCGGGGCGGAAGGCTTCCCGCGCAGCGCGCTCGCGGTGGTCAATTGGCCGGCGAATACCACCTCGCAGGGCCTCAATGTTTTCACCCAGGGCGCGGCCCGGGAAAACTGGTCCCTGTGGGCGGCTATGGATATTCTTCCCGGCAGCGTGATCCCGGAGATCCCCGCCGGCCCGGCCGGTGCACAGCGGGTAGCCGCGGATAACGGCGAAGGTGCGGTGGCGTCCCCTCAAGCTGCCCACGATGGCTATATCGGCACCCTCAACGCCAGCGGCTCGGCCCTCAGCTACGGCTCGGATGCGGACCCGGCCGCCCCGGACGCGGTACGCACCCAGCTCTCCCAAACATACGATTCCCTGGCCGGCGCGGTGCAGGGCGTGGGCGCGGTCAGCCAGACCTTCGGCCCGGCCCAGACCACCCCGGAAAGCTTCCGCGCCAGCGACGGCGGTATCCTCACCGTCTTCCAGGTCAATCAGGCCCTCGAAATCCGCCACACCGCCCAGGGCGGCTCCATCAAGGTCACGGACGCGAAAATCGCGGGGCTGGCCACCGGCCAAGCCAATACCGAAATCACGGTCCAGGGGAGCATGCGCCTCAACTATTCCTTCACGGTGGCCCTGAAAATCCCGGCGGCGGGCGCCACAAACACAACGATCACCACGGTAGCGGCATCGAAACCGGTGCTCACCTCGGTGCAGAACGGAGGCTAATATGGCAGATATGTCCATGCGCGGCCCGGTCGATTTAGCGGCCCTGGCAGCGGCAAAAAAGCAGGAAAACGCGGCACCCGTGCCCGGCGCCTACCTCACCACACTCACCGCGGCCGACCTCAACGCCGAAGTGCAGCTTTCCGCGCAGGTTCCGGTTATCGTGCTTTTTGTGGCCGACGGCGCGGCCGGCGAGCTGGGCACCACCCTGGAAGCCGAAGCGCGCCGGCGCGACGGCCAGATCCGCATCGCGGTGGTGAACGCCAGCACCGAAGCGGAACTCGTCCAAGCCTTCGGCGTGCGGACCATCCCCATGGGCATCGCGCTCGTGGGTGGCCAACCCGTCCCGCTGTTCCAGGGCGCACCCACCACCGCGCAGGTCACTGAGCTCGTGAACCAGCTGCTCGCCGCAGCCAACCGCGCCGGCGTGGCCGGCCGCGTGAGTGGGAAAGCTGATGAAGCGGGCGAAGCACCCGTCAATCCCCATCACCTGGCCGCCCTCGAAGCCCTCGACCGGGGCGACCTCGATGCTGCGGAAGCCGAATTTGAGGCGCTCGCGGCAGCAGACCCGGATAGCGAGGTAGCACAGGTGGGCCGCGCCCAGGTGCGCCTGCTGCGCTCCACCCGCGGGCAGGACCCGCAGGCCATCATGGCCGCGGCGGATGCCGGCGGCCCGGGCGATGCGGCGGCGCAAATCGCCGCCGCCGATATTGAGGTGGCCGCCGGCCGCCCCGATCTGGGATTCGCCCGGCTGATCAACGCCATTAAGGTCACGAGTGGGGATGCGCGCGAAGAGCTGCGCACCCACCTGCTCGAACTCTTCACCGCAGTGGGAGCCGATACGGAGGTAGTGCGCAGCGCTCGCCGCGACCTCGCCTCCGCGCTCTTCTAAGGTCTTTTCAAGCGGGCGCGGGCCATAGGCTGGCGTAAGTCATAGGTCGGCGTAAGTTTTCTAGCGGTACAAGATAACGAGGCGCCCGAACCTTTACGGTTCGGCCGCCTCGTGCTGTGCCGGCTTATATCAGAGCAGCCTATTCCAGCTCGGCTACTCGACCGGCACCAGCCAGACGGTGGTATCCGCCGGGATCATCTCTCCTTCGCCCAAGGAGCTGGCGGCCGGATCCGAGGCCAGCAGGACCTGCCAACCGGAGGGCAGCGGGGCGGCGTCGTCGAATACCGTGAGCATGAGCACGGGTGGCCGCTGCGCATGCGCGGCCCGGTTGGTATTCGCGGCGCGATTGACATAAGCGAGCACGCCGGTGCCGTAATCATCGCAGACGTCCTCGAGGGACCCCACCCCGAGCTCCAGCTCGTCGCGCAGGCGCAGCATGGTGCGGAAGAAATGCAGCGGGGAATGCGGGTCGGCTTCCTGCACGTCCACCGTGTAACGCGCCCAATCCGCGCCCTGGGGGAGCCAGGTGGCGCCGTCCGGGGAGAAACCAAAACCGGGGCGATCCGATTCCCAGGGGAGGGGGACCCGGCAGCCATCCCGGCCCAGCTCCGTGCCGTGGGTGCGCGCGAAGGTGGGATCTTCGCGCACCTCGTCCGGCAGCGAGGTGTGTTCGGGAAGATTACGTTCCTCGCCCTGGTAGATGTAATAGACCCCCGGCAGGCCGGCGGTGAGCTGGTGCCACGCCAGGGCGCGGCGGGCCCCCAGCTCGCGGTCCGGTTGCGGATCATTCGCTCCGATGCCGTTCGCTCCGCGGGAGGTATCCCGGTAGCCCAGGCGCGAGCACACCCGCACGCCGTCGTGATTGGAGAGCACCCAGGTGGTGGGCGCACCCACCCGATCCGATTGGCGCAGCGACTGCACAATAATCTCGCGCAGCGCCTCGCGCTCGAAAGGCGCGGCCAAATAAATGAAGTTGAAAGCCTGGTTCATTTCATCGGGTCGGATATAGCGGGCCAACCGCTCCTCGGTATCCGCCCAGGCCTCCGCCACCAGAATGCGCTCGGGGGAGTACTCATCCAGCACCGCGCGCCATTCGCGGTAAATCTCATGGACCTCATCGCGGTCAAAGAAGGGCGCCGGCTCGGGTTTCTCCGTCACCCCGGCCATTTCCACCGCCCCGGACCAATCGGGAAGTGCCGGATCTTTCATGAGTCCGTGGGCTACATCCACCCGGAAGCCGTCCGCACCCCGATCCAACCAGAAGCGCAGCGTCGCCAAAAATTCGGCACGCACCGCCGGGTTCTGCCAATTGAGATCAGGCTGCGAGCGGTCAAAAAGATGGAGGTAGTAGAGGTCTTCCTCCGCGGCCGGGGTGCCGGCAGCGAAAGGCAGGTCCCGCACCCGCGACCAGGCCGGCCCGCCGAACACCGAACGCCAATTGGTAGGAGGCTCACTGCCCCCGTTCTTCCCCTCCCGGAACCAGAACAGCTCGCGTTCGGGGGAGCCGGGGCCGGCCGCCACCGCGCGCCGGAAAAGCTCGTGATCCCAAGAAGTGTGGTTAGGGACGATATCAACGATGATGCGCAGCCCGGCCTCGTGCGCGGCCTCAATAAGGTGCTCGGCATCTTTCAAGGTGCCGAAGCGCGGATCGACATCGCGGTAATCGGACACATCGTAGCCGGCATCGAATTGCGGGGAGCGGTAGAAAGGCGAAAGCCACACCGCGTCGATCCCCAAATCAGCCAGGTACCCCAGCCGGCTCTCGATGCCGCGCAGGTCCCCGAGCGGCCCGCCCGAGGATGCGAAGGAACGCGGGTAAATCTGGTAAATAACGGCGTCGCGCCACCAGTTTTCGCGCTCGGAAGCAGGGTGGAGGAGCATAGCGGTGTCCTTTCAGTTAGAGGTGGAGGAGGGCGCAGGCGCGCTAACTTGCGCGGGTGCACTCGGTTGCGCGGGCGCCGCGCCGGTTACGCGGGCCGCACCGGGCGCCGCAAGTGGCGCGCCCGCGGTGGTGGAACGCACCAGCAATTCGGCCGGGAAGCTCATGGAGGCCCCCGCCTTCGTACGCTGAGCTGGCGCAAAATCTTCCATGGCGGCCCGCAGGGTAGCGCAGGCCGCGTGGGCGATGGCCGCCACCGGCTGGCGCAGGGTCGTCAGCGCCGGGCGCATAAACCGAATGAGCGGCGAATCGTCAAAACCGACAATCGACACATCCTCGGGAACCCGCACCCCGCGCCGCTCCAGGGCATCAATCGCGCCGAGCGCCATGATGTCCGAGCCGAACACCATGGCCGTGCAGCCGCGCGCCAGCAGCGCTTCGGCCGCCCGCGCCCCGCCGTGCGCCGTGAAAAAAGTTTCTGCAACAATCACATCGGCGCCGGGCAGCAGCTGGGAGATCGCCTCGCCAAAGCCCTGTTCTTTACGCTGGCCGGGAATATAACGGCGCTGCCCGATACCCAAACCGATGCGGCTGTGCCCGAGCCCGGCCAGGAGCCGCACCGCCTGCCGCATGGATTCGGCGTCGTCGGTAGAAAAATCAGGGGCCGGAACCCGCGGATTCGCGCCGTTAATCGTGACGAAGGGGAGGCGTTCGGCCAGCCGCACGTACCGCTCCGGCGAGGCCTTGGAATCCGCGTGCATCCCCGATACAAAAACCAGGCCGCATACCTCGCGGGCGGTGAGGGAGGCCACCGCTTCGTCCTCGGTGAGGGCGCCGGGCGCCTGGGTGGCCAGGGTGGTGGTGTAGCCGGCGGCGGTAAATTCGCGTTCGAGCTCCTGGTAGAACACCGGGAAAATCGGGTTGGTTAGTTCGGGGAGCAGCAGACCCACGGTCCCGCTCGCCTCGCTTAGGCGCGGCGGGCGCTCGTAGCCGAGCATATCGAGGGCCGCCAGCACCGCGGTGCGCGTATCCTCGCTGACATTGCCCTTCTGGTTAATCACGCGCGATACGGTCGCCACGGACCCCCCCGCGTGGGTGGCAACATCTTGCATGCGAATTTTACTCATGGGTACCGAGACGTCCTTGTGCTGGTCGGCGCGGTGCGCGCCGTCGTGCAACATCGTACTGAGGCTTTTCTGAAAACTCCAGCGGTGCGGTGCGTGGAGGGGTCACGGTGCCGCGGGCAGGACGGTGTGCAGCGCCCCGCTCGGTACGGTGCACGGCGCCGCCTGCACCAGTGGGCGCAGCGGTGGGAACGTCCCGCCGCGCTTCTGTTTCTGCGCCGTCACGGTACAGCACGACGACGCAGCTCCCCGCCCGCCGCCACCCCAACCATGAAAGCATTTCTGAAAACAGCGCCGCCTACAAAGCCCGCAAGACCGCGGAAAACCCCACATCGACCACCCTCCGATATGTAAAGGCGTAAAAAAGACTGCAAAAAGGGGTGAGAATTACCGAATGATGCGCTACCCTCAGAGATAACGGGGAGCGTGATGGTGCGATCCCGCGTAGCGAAGAATCAACGCAAGGAGTAAAGATGCGACGGAGCATAAGCGCGATGGCCGCGGTATCCGCGCTGGCGTTTGTTTTAGGCGCCTGCGGTGGCAACGGCGGTTCGGCCGATAAGAGCGAAGCACCTGCCGGAGCCAGCTCGGCAGCACCGGCAGCCGGTGGCGGGGCCACCATTACGGTGTGGACGGATTCCAACCGCCAGCCGGCCCTGGAAAGCGCCGCGAAGAAATTCGAATCGGAAACCGGCAACCACGTGGAACTCGTGGTCAAGGAATTCGGGGATGTGCGCGCGGAGTTCCTCACCCAGGTCTCCAACGGTCAGGGCCCGGATATCACCGTGGGTGCCAATGATTGGCTCGGTGAGTTCGTGGCGAACGGCGTCGTTGCCCCTATTGAATTAGGCGATAAGGCGAAGGACTTCAATGACGTGGCCACCACGGCCTTCTCCACCGGCGGGAACCTGTACGGCCTGCCCTACGCGCTGGAGAACCTCGCGCTCATCCGCAATACCGCGCTGGCGGATTCCACCCCGGCCACCTTCGATGAGATGATCGCCAAGGGCAAGGAAGCCGGCGTGAAGTACCCGTTCCTCATCCAGACCACCGATAAGGGCGATCCCTACACCTACTACCCCTTCCAGCAGTCCTTCGGGGCGCCCGTTTTCGAGACGAATGCGGACGGTTCCACCTCGAAGAACCTCGGCATGGGCGGGGCGAACGGCGAAGCCTTCGCCACCTGGCTGAGTGAGCAGGGCAAGGCCGGCGTTTTCGAAACCGCGATGACCTACGATATTGCGGTTGATGCCTTCAAGAAGGGCGAATCGCCCTATATCCTGGGCGGCCCGTGGATGATTGAGGACTTCCGCAGCGCCGGCCTCAAGGTCGCGGTGGAGCCGATTCCGGCGCCCGGCCCCAAGGCTGCCACCCCGCTCGTGGGCGTGCAGGGCTTCTATGTTTCGGCGCAGTCCAAGAACCAGATCGTGGCCAACCAGTTCCTCGTTGATTACATGGCCACCCCGGAGGTGCAGCTGGATATTTACAAGGCCGGCAACCGCCTCCCGGCGCTGACCGCCGCGGCTCAGGAAGCCCAGAAGGACGACGTCACCGCAGGTTTCGCCAAGGCTGCCGAAGGCGCCCAGCCGATGCCCACCATCCCCGAAATGGGTGCGGTGTGGGTGCCCTGGGGCGTCACCGAAGCTCAGATCATTGACGGCGCCGAACCGGTGGCCGCATGGCAGAGCCTCATCCAGAATCTGCAGGCAGAACTAGCCAAGTAAGCTGCGAACGCGAGGGTGGCTCGGAGGTTTCCGGGTCACCCTCGCGTCAGCGAAGAGGTAAGTCATGAGTACGGAAACGGAGAACCGGGCCGGGCGCCGCGCGGGCGGGCCTGCCGGTGGTGGCGCGAATGAGCGCGCCGGCGGGCGGGCGTCGTCGTCGCACATCGAAAAGAAAATCCCGGTGGTGGGAAGCTCGCACGCGCGCACCTGGTCGGTTGGTTTTATTATCAAGCTGGTCCTCATGGCGCTGGTCAATGCGCTGGGGATCTACATTATCGCGGCGGCGTTCAACGAAGGATCGTGGATCCTGGTGGCCGTCTTCACGGTGCTGCTCGTCATCGTGGATTACGTGTATTTCTCGCGGAAGCACCTGGCCCCCAAGTACCTCACGCCGGGGCTGGTCTTCCTCGCGATTTTCCAGGTGTTCGTTATCCTCTACACCGGCTACATCGCGTTCACCAACTACGGCGACCGCCATATGCTCACCAAAGAACGCGCCACCGAGGCACTGCTGCTCACCTCCACCCAGCGGGTCGAAGGCAGCGCGCAGTACCCCCTCGCGGTCGTGGACGCCGGTGGGGAACTCGGCTTCGCTATTGTGAACGACGACGGCGCAGTGCTCGTGGGCACCGAGGAAGCTCCCTTCGTACCCGCGAAAAATGCCCAGGTCAATGGCAAGCGCATCACCGAGGTGCCCGGCTATGAGATCCTCACACCCGCCCAGATCGGGGCGCGCCAGGCGGAGATCACCGCGCTGCGCGTTCCCATGAGCGAGGACCCGGGAGATGGATTTATTGGAACCCAAACAGCCACAACCGGTTTTGTTTTCCAATCAACTCTCAAGCACGATGCGGCGGCCGATACCCTCACGGATATCACCACCGGCAAGGTCTATCACGCTGATTCCAGCGATGGCTTCTACCGGGCGGACGACGGTGAAACTCTCAATACCGGTTGGCGGGTGACGGTTGGCTTTAAGAACTTCGCGGATGCCTTCGGGGATGCCCGCTATGCCAGCCCCTTCCTCAAAGTGCTGGTGTGGACCTTCGCTTTCGCCTTCCTCTCGGTGGCGACCACCTTCCTGCTAGGCATGTTCTTCGCGCTGGTCATGAATGATGAGCGGATGCGCGGGCGCAAAATCTACCGCACGATTATGCTGCTGCCCTATGCGTTCCCCTCCTTTATGACGGCTTTCCTCTTCGCCGGCATGCTCAACCCGAAGTACGGGTTCTTCAACCAGGTGCTCTTCGGGGGTGCGGAGATCGGGTGGCTCACCGATCCGTGGCTGGCCAAGCTGTCGGTGATCCTGGTGAATTTGTGGATGGGCTTCCCCTACATGTTCCTCATCTGCACCGGGGCGCTGCAATCGATTCCGTCTGAACTCAACGAGGCGGCGGAAATTGACGGCGCGGGCGGATTCAAGCGGTGGCGGTATATCACCCTGCCGCAGCTCATGATCCAGGTAACCCCGCTGCTCATCTCCTCCTTCGCCTTCAACTTCAATAACTTCAACCTCATCTACATGCTTACCCGCGGCGGCCCGCAATTCGCGGACGCCTCGGTGCCGGTGGGGTCCACGGATATCCTCATCTCGATGGTGTACCAGATTTCCGGGCTGTCGGGCGCGGCAACGAAGAACTACGGGCTGGCTTCGGCCATGTCCATCCTCATCTTCGTTATCGTCGGCACGATTTCCCTCATCAGCTTCCGGCGCTCGCGTTCAATTGAGGGGGCACAGTAATGGCAAGCGAATCTACAGTCATGGCGGTTCCCGTGATCGAGGAAAAGATCAGCCACAAGGAACGCCATCACAATAAGGTGAGTTTCGGGCGCTGGTTTTCCCAGGTGGGCTTCCGGCACCTGGTCGGGCTTTTCGCCGTCGTCTATTCGGCTTTCCCGATTATCTACGTGCTTTCTGCGGCCCTCAATCCGAATACCAAAACGACGCTGACCTCGGCGAACTCCCTCTTCTCGGAGATCTCCACCCAGAACTTCGCCCAGTTAGGAACCTCGACGATGTTCTGGCGCTGGTTCGCCAATACCCTGGAGATCGGGATTTTCTCTGCGCTGGGGGCGGTGCTCATGGGCGCGGCCGCGGCCTACGCATTTTCGCGTTTCCGGTTCCGGGGGCGCAAGGGCGGGCTGCTGGCCCTCATGGTCATCCAGATGTTCCCGCAGCTCCTGGCTTTCGTGGCAATCTTCTTGCTGCTCAGCCAGCTGGGTGAGATCGTGCCGGTGCTCGGTCTGGACTCCAAGCTCTCGCTCATCTGCGTGTACCTGGGCGGGGCTTTGGGCGCCAATACCTTCCTCATGTACGGCACTTTCAACTCCATTCCGATGGAGCTGGACGAAGCCGCGAAGATCGACGGCGCCAGCCATTCGCAGGTTTACTGGACCATCGTGCTCCCGCTGGTGACCCCGATCCTCGCGGTGGTGGGGCTGCTGGCCTTCATCGGAGCCTTCAACGATTTCATCCTGGCCTCCACGATCCTCTCCAAAGAAGAGAATTGGACCCTGGCCATCGGCATGAATATTTGGGTGGGCGGTAATGAGAAGCAGTGGGGCTGGTTCACAGCCGGTGCGGTGATCTCCGCACTCCCGATTCTGCTCCTCTTCCTCTTCCTGCAGCGCTACATCGTTTCGGGACTGACCGGTGGGTCGGTGAAGGGGTAGCCCGGTGCGCCGGTTCCTCGGTTCCGCGAGGCGCGGTGCGCCGGCTCAGCTCCACCGGAGCTAACCGACCACCCTTGAAATAGTTGCTCATAACCCGGACTTTCCCTCGGTGATATGCCGAGGAAAGTCCGGGTTATTGGTTCTTCAGCGGGGAAGGACTATGTGTTTTCCGAGATGTACTTCATGTGTCATACATGCGAAGTACACCTCGGAAAAAACACCCCTGCCTCCTGCCGCCCCGCCGCCGTGGATCAACCAAAGTGCAAATCCTGAACCGTTGGGGTCGCGTAGTGCAAGCCCAGGACAGAAATCGGGCCAAAATGGTGCGTAGATTTGCACTTTGCTTTGTGTGTAGGCAAAAGCGTGGGCCCGGTGGTCGAGTAGTCGATCACCGGGCCCACTGTTGCGCCGCTGCCAGGCGCTGCCGCGAAGGAGCTAAGACGCGGCACGCGCTGAGGCGGCTGCTTGAGGCGGTGGCTCTATAAGGCAACCGCTTTAGGCTGCTGCGGCTTCCTCGGATTCCTCCGCTTCGGCCTCGCGATTCGCGGATGTTTCGGTTTCGGCGTGCTCGCCGGCGGCCGGGTCGCGATCCGCGCCCGCGTCAGCGCCGGCCGCGTCACTACCCGCGAGCTCCGTGCCCGCGTCCGCGCCGGCCGCGTCACTACCCGCGAGCTCCGCGCCCGCGTCCGCACCGGCTGCGCCACTACCCGCGAGCTCCGCGCCCGCGTCCGCGCCGGCGGCATCAACACCCGCGACCTCCTCAGCCGCGTGATGCAGGTAGACCACCCCGAGCGGGGGCAGCTGCACGGGGGCCGAGTAGGGCCGGCCGTTCCAGCCGACCTCCTCCGCGTGGACCTCCCCGAGGTTGCCCACCCCGGAACCGCCGTATTCCACCGCGTCCGTATTGAGGACTTCCTTCCAGGTGCCCCCGGCCGGCAAACCGATGCGGTAATCGTGGTGGGGGATACCCGCGAAATTGCAGGCCACCACAACCACATCCTTGCCATCGGCAGAGCGGCGCAGGAAGGTAATGACGTTATTATCAGCGTCCGATCCGTCAATCCACTCGAATCCGTGCGGCGTGAAATCATCACTCCACAGGGCCGGGTGCTCCACGTAGATCTCGTTGAGCCGTTTCACAAGGGACAAGATGCCATCGTGTTCGGGCTGGTCGGTAAGCCACCAGTCGAGAGATGCGTCGTCGTTCCATTCACGGATCTGAGCGAATTCCTGGCCCATGAACAGGAGCTGCTTACCCGGGTGCGCCCACTGGTAGGCGAGCAATTCGCGCACGCCGGCGCGTTTTTGCCAGTCGTCGCCGGGCATCTTTTGGTAGAGCGAGCCCTTGCCGTGCACCACTTCGTCGTGGCTGAGGGGCAGCAGGTAGTTCTCCGAATAGGCGTAGACCATGGAGAACGTGATTTCCCCGTGGTGCCAGCGCCGATTGACCGGCTCTTCCTCGAAGTAGCGGATGGTGTCGTTCATCCAGCCCATATTCCACTTGAGGCCGAAGCCCAGCCCGCCGCTATCCGTCATCGCCGTGACACCCGGCCAGGAGGTGGATTCTTCCGCGATCATCATGACGCCCGGGTTGCGCCGGTAGGCGGTGGCGGTGACTTCCTGGAGGAAGGAAATCGCCTCGAGATTTTCCCGCCCGCCGTAAATATTAGGCTGCCACTGCCCGGCTTCCCGCGAGTAATCCAGGTAGAGCAGGGAGGCCACGGCGTCCGCGCGGATGCCGTCGAAATGGAATTCTTCCAGCCAGTACAGCGCATTGGCCACCAGGAAGTTCCGCACTTCGCGGCGCCCGAAGTCAAAGACCAGCGTGCCCCAATCCGGATGCGAGCCGCGCTGCGGATTCGGATCCTCGTAAAGCGCCTGACCGTCGAAACGCGCCAGCGCCCATTCGTCGGTGGCGAAATGCGCGGGCACCCAGTCGGTAATCACCCCGATGCCGGCCTGGTGCAGGCGGTCAATGAGGTAGCGCAGGTCATCGGGGGTGCCGTAGCGCGAGGTGGGCGCGTAATACCCGGTCACCTGGTAGCCCCACGAGGGAGTGAAGGGATGTTCGGCCACCGGCATGAATTCCACGTGGGTGAAGCCGCAATACTTGACGTGCCCGATGAGCTGGTCGGCGAGCTCCCGGTAGGACAGCCCCTTACGCCACGAACCCAGGTGGACTTCGTAAATGGAAACCGGCCCTGATGCAGGGTCATTGCGCTGAGCCATCCAGGCGTCGTCGTTCCATTCATAGCTGGATTCGGTGACGATAGAGGCGGTGGACGGCGCGGTTTCGCTGTAGCGGGCCATCGGGTCGGCCTTCTGGTGCCAGCTCAGATCCTTGTACTGGATTTCGAATTTGTAGCGCGCCCCCGCGCCGGCGCCCGGCACGAAGAGCTCCCACAGCCCGGAGCTACCCAGGGAACGCATGGCGTGCAGTGAACCATCCCAGCCGTTGAAATCACCGACCACCCGCACGGCGAGCGCATTGGGCGCCCACACCGAGAAGGCCACGCCGGTGACATCCCCGAGGACCGAGGGGAAGTGGCGTACATGCGCACCCAACGCATTCCACAATTCTTCGTGGCGCCCTTCCGAAATGAGGTAAATATCGGTTTCTCCCAGGGTGGGCAGGAAACGGTAGGGATCATCCCCGCGGCTTTCCACGCCCCCGTAGGAGGCCACCACCCGGTAATCGGGCACGTTCGGGGTATCGAGTACCGCGCGCCAAATCCCGTTGTATTCGTGCACGGCCGGCACCCGCCCGTCCAGCGTTTCAATAAATACCGCATCTGCGAGCCGCCGAATGGTGCGAATCGTGACGGTGCTGCCGTTGGAATGGGGGCCGAGGACATCGTGGGGTGCGTAGTACCAACCCTTGGAAACAGCCTCGAGCGTGCCTTCATCAACTTCTACGTAATCAGACATGTGTGCCTCTCTGCACGATGGAGCGTAGGCGGTCAGAGCGGGAAACCACCCGCGCGCGCCGGTGATGTGCTGTGTCCTGCCAAGCGGTACCGCGGAATTTCCGGAAGTGCCGCGCGACTATCTACATATCCCAGGATACCTGAAAGATGCGTGATCCCGGGCCCCGGGCGCCTGCCGTGGACAGCGCGCGGGGCCGGGTATGGGGGAACTTGCGGGCGCGGGTAGGTACGGTGGAAGGGCGACGACGCCGCAGCCCGCCGCAATCGCGGCGGGCTGAGCTGCCCGGCTGCTAGTTCTCGAGCAGGCGGTGGACTCCACCCAGGGGCAGATCAATCCAGTCGGGGCGCTGATTGACCTCGTACACGACTTCGTAAAGCGCCTTGTCCAGGAGGAGGGCGCGCAGCAGCGGCTGGTGTTCGGCGGGAATCGCGCCGTAGCCGGCCAAGAATGCACCTTCGGCGGCACGGGTCCAGGCGCGCATGCGGGCGGCGGGCTGGCCATCACGTTCGCCCTGGCCGCCGGCGTAATCAAAGGAACGCAGCATGCCGGCCACATCGCGCAGGGCGAGGTCGGGGGCCACGCGCTCGGGGAGCGGGCGCAGGGGTTCACCCTCAAAATCGAGGGCCATCCAGCCCCGCCCGGGCACATCCACCACCTGGCCGAGGTGGTAATCCCCGTGAATACGCTGGAGGGCCGGCCAGGGGGTGGCCGCGGCAGCGGCGAAAACCTGAGCGATCTGGGCGCTGCGCTGCTCCAGCTCCGGGACTGCCGCGAGGGCGGCTCGGGCGCGGGAGTGCCAGCTGGCCAGCTGCGCTTCGCGCAGCTGCGGCGTCGCCGCGGTGGTGCCCAGGCGGGTGGCGAGCGCGGTGTGGAAGGTGCGGGTGAGGGTGCCCAGGTCGCGGATGCGCGCGGCGAAATCACCCAGGAGTGCGGCGGCTTGATCCGGCGCGGGCACATCCGCGGTGGGCGGGCAATTCGGCGCGGGCACATCCACGGCGGCAGGCGGGGTGTCCGGGCCGGGCGCATTCGCGGCATTTTTATCGGCGGCGGGGAAAGAGCTTGTGACCACGCGCCAGGCGTCGTGCGCGCCGGTGAGGAATTCCTGAGCCACCAGCACATCGCTGCCCGCCTCGGCCGGCCCGCCCACCAGCGCCGCCGAGCCCCATTGCGCCGGCACCGTGCCGGTATCCGAGAGCGCGGCCTGCAATTCCACATCCGGGTTCGCGCCCGGACTGAGCACCCGGAAAAGCTTGATAATCAGGGGGACGGTGCTGGTCTGGTAAATAATCGAACTATTGGACTGTTCCCCACTCAGCGGTCGGGCGCTGCGGTAACTGCCCGGGAAACTGGCCGGGCGGGTAACCAGGTGCAGCGCGCTCGCGGCGGTTGGCGAGTTTGCACCGGGCCGGGTGCTGGCGTTGCTGCCGGCGGGGGAATCTGCAGCGGGCGCGCTCGCGGTAGGCGAGCTGCCGAGCTGGCCGGTGGCAGCCGCGAAGAGGAAGCGCTGGCCGGCGGGATGCGTCGTCGCATCGAAAATAAGGTGGCCGCGCGCCCGGGCAACCGGGGTGGCGTCGGTAGGGGATTGCGCGGCTGGCGCGGCGTCGTCGTTCCTATCGGGCGTGCCGGAACCATCGGGCGTGCCGCAACCGTAAGTTGCGCCGTTTCCGCGCGGGCCGGCTTCAGCGGGGCCGCCTTCCGCGGGGGCGAGGAGCAGCGGGACGTTGTAGAGCGCGGCGCCGGCTTCGATAATGAACCAGGTGAGGGTGAAGGGCTCGACGCTGCACGCGACGTCCGCGCCGCACGCGACGTCTGTGCCGCATGCGAGGTCTGCGCGGGCGCGCAGGTAGAGCGGGTGGGGCTCGCCGCGATACCAGCGCCGGGCGTGCATCCACGCTTCCAGTTCCGGCATTCGCTCGCCAACATTCCAGCTCACGCCCCGCCTCCTTCTTCATGATCTGCGTTATGTGCGGCTTCCAGTGTTCCCACCGGCGCCGGGCGGGAGAGCGCCGCGAAATCCACCGGCTCCCCGCTTTCCTCGGCGCGGGCACCCTCCACCGGGCCGGGCTCGGCCTGCCCGGGCGCATCTAGTTTGAGCCAGAAGAAATCGCGGCTGCCCAGCGTCACGTCGTAGCTGCCATCCGCGCGAACCGCCGGGAACCCGGCCCCGCCGAACACATCGGTGGCCAGCCACCCGGCGTAATCGGGCAGCTCAACGCGCCCGGCGCGCGGGGTATTGGCCAGGTTCATAATGCAGAGGATGGTTTCCTCCGGGCAGGAGCGGGTGAAGGCGAGGATCGCGTCGTTATTCGACTCGCGCAGCACGAAATCACCCGAGCCCATGGCCGGGTGCCCGCGCCGCACCTCGAGAATCCCGTGAATCCAATGCAGCAGCGAAGCCGGCTGCGCCAGCTGCGATTCCACATTGACCGCCTGGTAGTTATAGGTCAGCGAGGTAATCGCCGGCAGGTAGAGCTGGCCCGGATCCGCGGTGGAAAAACCGGCATTGCGATCCGGACTCCACTGCATGGGGGTGCGCACGCCGTCGCGATCCGGCAACCAAATATTGTCACCCATCCCGATTTCGTCCCCGTAGTAGAGGTAGGGCGAGCCGGGCAGCGAGAGCAGCAGCGCGTGCGCCAGCTCAATTTCCGCCCGCGAATTCCCCAGCAGCGGGGCGAGGCGGCGGCGGATCCCTACATTGGCGCGCATGCGCGGATCATCGGCATACCAGCCGTACATGAGGGCACGTTCCTCCGTGCTCACCATTTCGAGGGTGAGCTCATCGTGATTGCGCAGGAACGTACCCCACTGGGCCCCGGCCGGAATCGCGGGGGTGCGCTCCAAAATCTCCCGGATCGCGGTGGCACGCTGGTCGCGCAGCGCGTAATAAATACGCGGCATCACGGGGAAATGGAAGCACATATGGCACTCGGGCGCCTCCTCCGTGCCGAAATATTCGACGACGTCCTCCGGCCACTGGTTAGCTTCGGCCAGCAAGAGCGTGCCGGGAAATTCCTTATCGAGGACCCGGCGCACCTTCGCGATAAAAGCGTGGGTTTCCGGGAGGTTTTCACAATTCGTGCCGTCCCGCTCGTAGAGGTAGGGGATGGCATCCAGGCGCAGCCCGTCCACCCCCAGCTCGCACCAGAAGCGGAAAATATTGAGGACCGCTTCGTGCACTTTGGGATTATCGAAATTCAGATCCGGCTGGTGGGAGAAGAAACGATGCCAGAAATACTGTTTGCGCACCGGGTCGAACGTCCAATTCGATACCTCGGTGTCCACAAAAATAATCCGGGCATCCTCGTATTTTTTATCGGTATCTGACCACACGTAGAAATCTCCGTAGGGCCCGTCCGGATTGGCGCGGGAGGACTGGAACCACGGGTGATCCGCGGAGGTGTGGTTGATAACAATATCGATAATGACGCGGATGCCGCGCCGGTGGGCCTGATCAACGAGCTCCCGAAAATCATCCATCGTGCCGTAGCGAGGATCCACCGCGGTGTAATCGGCAACATCGTACCCGCCGTCCCGCCCGGGGGAGGGGTAGAACGGCGGGATCCAGATGCAGTCGATCCCCAACCACTGGATGTAATCGAGGTGCGCGATGAGGCCGCGAATATCGCCGACCCCATCGGCATCGGTATCCCCAAAAGCCTTGAGCAGGACCTCGTAAAACACCGCGTGGCGATACCATTGCGGATTATCGCTGAGCCCGCGATGTTCGGACTGGGCGATGCGGGGTCCGGACGTGGCGGCATTGAGGGAAGGAAGGGACATGCAATCAGGCCTTTACCGAGAGAATATGTGCCGGGCTGGTGAAAGGATTGAGGCGCACGAAGGGCCGGTTATTCCACTGGAAGTGCCCGCCGCCCAGCTCGTCCACCACCTCGATCTGCTCGGGTGCTCCGCCCAGCGGCAGCCCGCTGGCATCGAAAGCACCGAAAGCGGACATATCCAGGGAGATCTCCGCTTCCTGGGTGGTGTGCGGGTCGAGGTTGATCACCACGATCACCCGGTCCGCGGTTCCCGACGGAGTTTCCTCCGGGCGCGCCACCTTCGTGAAGCACACAATATTCGGGTTCGACGTGGGATTAATGGTGATCCCGCGCAGGCGCTGCAGGGCCACGTGCTCCTTGCGGATCTCATTGAGCCGGGTGAGAAGCCCCTGGATACCGTACGGATCACGGCTGTAATCCCGCGGGCGGTATTCGTACTTCTCATTATTGTTCATTTCCTCGAAGCTGCCGCGCGGCTCCGATTCCACGAATTCATAGCCGGAGTAAATCCCGTAGGAGGGCGAGCCCATCGCCGCCAAAATCGCGCGGATCTTCCATCCGTTCGGGCCCGAATGCTGCAGGTAGGGGGTGAGGATATCGTGCGTCGTCGGCCAAAAAGTGGGGCGCAACATCGCATCCGATTCCCGGCCCACCTCCCACAGGTAGTCCTCAATCTCCTTCTTTTCGTTACGCCACGCGAAATAGCAGTACGACTGGTGGAAGCCCACCGCACCCAGACCGCGCATCATCGGCGGGGCAGTGAACGCTTCAGCTAGGAAAACCACCTCCGGGTGGGTCTGGCGGAATTCGGCCAGCAGCCGCTGCCAGAAACTCACCGGCTTGGTATGCGGATTATCCACCCGGAACAGCGTGACCCCGTGCGAAACCCACGTTTCCAGCACGCCCTTGACAGCCTGGTAGATACCTTCCGGATCGTCGTCGAAATTGAGCGGGTAAATATCCTGGTATTTCTTCGGGGGATTCTCCGCGAAAGCGATGGTGCCGTCCGGGCGGTGCAAGAACCATTCGGGATGCTCGCGCAGCCACGGGTGATCCGGGGAGCACTGCAGCGCAATATCGAGGGCGACCTCCATGCCCAAATCTCGCGCGGTAGCCACAAAAGCATCGAAATCTTCGAAGGTGCCCAGGTCCGGGTGGATGGCATCATGCCCGCCGGCCTCGCTGCCGATGGCGTAGGGCGAGCCGGGTTCGCCGGGCTGGGCGATCAGCGAATTATTCTTGCCCTTGCGGTCGGTCAGGCCAATCGGGCTAATCGGGGTCAGGTACACCACATCAAAGCCCATAGAGGCGATGCGGGGCAGATCTTCCGCCGCGGTGCGCAGGGTCCCGGAATGCCAGGTACCTTCATCGTCGCGCCACGCGCCGACCGAACGCGGGAACATTTCGTACCACGCGCCGTGCAGGGCCAGCTCGCGGTCCACCGCCAGGGGGAAACGCGCCGATTCGCTCACGAAATCGCGCACCGGATAGCGTTGAATAATATCTTCGACGACGCTGGAGGTCACGGCCGCGAAACGTACCGAAGCCGGGATGGACTTTTTTCGTACGACGTCGATAGCGTCATTAATCGCCGGCCGGTCTTGTGAACCGCGCGGCAGCAATTTCGCCACCCTCTTGAGCAGCTGCTCGGCCTCGAGGAACACAAGGTCAATATCCTGGCCGACCGGGAGCTTCGCCTCGGCGGTATGGCGCCAGGTGGCCAGCGGATCCGACCACGAACGCACGAAGAATGCCCAATCGCCGGGCTCGGTGGGGGTGAGCCAGCCTTCGTAACGGCCCAGGCCCGGGCGCACCAACACCATGGGGGCGCTCTGGACTTCGCGACCCTGCGGATCCACCAGGACGGCTTCGCAACCGAACAGATCGTGGCCTTCACGCCACACGGTGGCCTGCACGGGGAAAGCTTCATTGACGGTGCCCTTGGCTGCCAGCGAGCCGTTTTGCACGCACGGGGTTACATCCATAATCGGGATGCGAGCGATATTCGCGCGCGGCGCGGGAGCCGGGGCCATCGGAGCCTGCGGGAACGCCGGAGGGTAGCCTTCCGGGTTCGGGCGGCCGTGGGTGGTGGGGGAGGGTGCGGTTTTCGCGGTTGTTTTCGCGGGTTTTGCGGCGCTCGCGGACTTCGCGGGTTTTGCGGCGGTTTTTGTGGTTTTCGCGGTGCCGGTGCTTCGCGTGGACTTCGCGGCACTGGCCTTGGCGGGTGCTTTTGCCGTTGTGGTGCCCTTTGCCGCGCCGGTGCTCTTCGCTGAACTGGTGCTCTTTGTTGAACTGGTGCTCTTCGTTGAGCGCTGAGTGGTCGCGGGTTTCTTCGACGCTGTTGCCTTCGCGGCGGCTGACTTCGCGGCCGCGGGCGTAGTCGCGGGCGTGGCGGCCGGCTTCTTTTCGGGCGTGGGTGCCGAATTCTTCGCGGGCGTCGTCGGTTCAATGGACATGGCTTATCTCCTCGTATCCTCGGGCGACATATGGCGGGCGTGCGCGCAAGCGGCAGCGATCCCACGGCTCGCGCGGCGGCGCACGAGCCGATGATGCGTCTGTGTAAGGATGCTCACAAGCTCAATCCTATTAGGTTTCCGTGCTTCTGGCACACCGGCCCGCGGGGGGTGGACGCGCGGCAGGCTGGCTGCGTCGTCGTATATACAAGCTTAGGCACGGCGCACGTATACAAGCTTAGGCACGGCGCGCGGGAGGGACTATGTGTTTTCCGAGCTGTACTGCACTTGTTGTACATGCGAAGTACATCTCGGAAAACACACCCCTGCCCCGCCAGCGGATCGACCAAAGTGCAAATTGGGGACCGTTGGGGTCGCGTAGTGCAAGCCCAGGACAGAAATCGAGCCAAAATGGTGCGTAGATTTGCACTCTGCTCTGCGGGCGATTGCGTAGGCGAAGCGGGTGTCAAGCACATGTCAAAACGTGCGTTGTGGACCGTGAACCTCGTGAAATGTACGTCCCTGACATAAATCCGGGCTAAATATGTCACTGGCGTACATTTTGCGGGCGGGCCCCGGCCGGGAGGTGGCTGCCGGGGCGCTTAGTACTTCCTGAAAGCCCGCAATTTCTCAGCTTTCTCCGCGCGCTCTGCCGCTTTCTTCCGCTCGAGCTCAAGCTGTGCCTCTAAAACCTGCCTGCGCTCCAGCAGTTCGACCGTTAGCGCCCGCAATTCCTCGGGATCGGTGGGCAGCTGAGCTTCCAGTTCACTACGGGTTCTCGCTATGATCTGGTCGCATTGCCTTTCATCCATAACCATGGGACTACCTTCCTGATGAGCTCAGCTTTCTGAGCGGTGCAGCCGGCCAGCGACCGGCCCGCCGCACCCGCGCATCCCGCGTAGTGTGCGTAAGAGACACGAAATCGACCCGAAACGGTGCTCTCACGCACACTATGTTCCCAGGAGCGGCTAATACACCATCTGAAGCGCCTCGCGCACCTCCGCAAGGGTCTTATTGGCGCGCTCGTTAGCGATTTCGATACCGCGACGCACGATTCCGTCCACGTAGCCCGGGTCTTTGGCGAGCTCGGCGCGCTTGGCCCGGATGGGGGCAAACATCTCATTGATCGATTCGGTGACGATCTTCTTGAGAGTCCCGGCCCCGCCGTCGCCAATTTCCTCCGCGATCTCCAGCGCGGGCCGCCCCTGCGCCAGCGAAGCCAGCAGCAGCAGATTCGACACTTCCGGGCGACCCTCCGGATCGTAGGTAATATGCCGATCCGAATCCGTGACCGCCTTCTTAATGCGCTTGGCGGTTTCATCCGCGCTCATGCCGATTTCAATAGTGTTTCCGCGCGATTTGCTCATCTTGGCGCCGTCCAGCCCCAGAATCGAGGTGCCCTCGGAAAGCAGGGCCTGCGGGCGCGGAAAGACCGGGGTTTCCCGCCCGGCCGGGCGCCCGTACCGCGCCTCGAAACGGTCGGCGATCACGCGGGCTTGCTCGAGGTGGGGGAGCTGGTCTTTGCCCACCGGCACCAGATTGGCCTTGCAGAAAAGAATATCGGCGGCCTGGTGCACCGGGTAGGTGAGCAGCAGCCCGGACAGGGGCCGCCCGCCGGTTGCCTCGTGTTCCGCCTTGACGGTGGGATTGCGGCGCAGTTCGGCGTCGGTCACCAAAGAGAGGAAGGGCAGCATGAGTTCGTTGAGGCCGGGAATGGCCGAATGCGGGAAAATCACCGCGGCATCCGGGTCAATTCCCACCGCGAGGTAATCGGTGGCCAGCGAACGCACCCGCTCCCGGATAGGCCCGGTGCCGTCGCGATCCGTAATGACCTGGAAATCGGCGATGACCAGCCAGGTTTCCACGCCCTTGCGCTGCAATTCCACCCGGTTGCGCAGCGAACCGAAGTAGTGCCCGAGGTGGAGATTGCCGGTGGGGCGATCCCCGGTGAGAACCCGGAATTCCTCCGGAGAAGTATTAATCTTCTCCTTGATTTTCTCACTCAGGCGCTGCGCATGCGCCAGGGATGCGGCGGACGTGGACCGTTCGAGGGATTCCTCGACACTCATACCTTGCTCCTTCAGTCATACCCAGGCCGCCCCGAGTTCCCCGGGAGCGTGCTCTGCTTGTCTATTGTAGGCGCCGCCGCGACAGCTTTTCTTGCGGTTTCCGTTTCGCGGCCGCGTACCGCCCCGGCCGTGTGCCGCCGCGTTCGCGCGGGGTCGCGTGCCGCCCGGCCGCGTATAGCACGACGACGCAGCGCCCCGCTACCGCTCCGGGTTGGCGAAGTAGAGCTGCATCGTCAGCGGCTCCACCCGGGTGGAGGCCCCGGGCTGGTAGATGCGCTCCGAGGAGCGCGGGGTGGGCCAGGAGGAATCCCAGGCCAGCGCGAAGGGATTGCCGCGCCCCTGCGGGAATCGGATAGGAACATGGTGATTCGAGCCGTTAATGACCACGAGCGCATCGGCGTCGCGCTCAGAACCGGAACGCAGCATTTGCAGTAACCGATTCGAGGGATCGAACCACCGGTGTTCGGGCATCGGCTCGCCGGTATCCGCGAACCACTGCAAATCGGGGATGTGATCGCGCCCGGAGGGTGATTCGGTGTAGAACATGCTCGGGCGCAGCACCCGGTGTTCGGAACGCAAGCGGAAAAGGTAGGCCACGGTGGCCTGGAGTTCGCGCTGCCATTCCTCGTGGTCCCAATCCAGCCAGGACACGTGATTATCCTGGCAGTAGGCATTGTTATTCCCGAATTTGGTATCGGCAAATTCGTCGCCGCCGTAGAGCATGGGGACTCCGGCGCTGAACACCAGGGTGCCGATGAGGTTGCGCATGGTGCGGGTGCGCGCGCGCAGCACGTGCTCGGGAAGCGGGGCGGTATCGCTGCCTTCCCCTTCCACCCCGTGATTCCACGAGCGGTTGTTATCGGTGCCGTCGCGCCCGTTTTCCCCGTTGGCTTCGTTGTGTTTGGAATCGTAGGAGACCAGGTCGTAGAGACTGAAGCCGTCGTGGGCGGTAATGAAATTGACGGAGGCGAGGGGCCCGCGCCCGGAGGGGGAGCGCCCGTGCCCGAACAGGTCGGCGCTGCCGGCTAGCCGGGTGGCCACATCGCGCAGGTCTCCGCCTAGCCCGCCGCCGGCCACGGCACGCTGGTCGGCCACCCAGAATTGCCGGATGGAATCGCGGTAGCTGTCATTCCAATCCGCGGTGGGCGGCAGGAAATTACCGGTTTGCCAGCCGTTGGGCCCCAGATCCCAGGGCTCGTTAATGAGCTTGACGTTGGAAAGAATGGGATCGGTGGCCATGGCCAGGTAGAGGGGATGGTTGGTATCGAAATGATCGCCGCGGCGCGCCAGGGTGGCGGCCAGGTCGAAACGGAAACCGTCCACGCCGATCTCACTGACCCAGTAGCGTAGCGAATCCAGGGTGAGCTGGAGCACCGGAGTGCGCCGGAAATCCAGGGAATTCCCGGTGCCGGTGGTGTCATAAAACTGGCCGGGCTGGTTGGGGACCTGCATGTAGTAGGTAGTTTGCCCGAAGCCGCGCAGCGAGACGGTCGGCCCGTTCACCCCGCCTTCGCAGGTGTGGTTATACACAACGTCGAGGATGACTTCCAGGCCGGCATCGTGGAGGCGGGCCACCATATCGCGCACTTCCTGGAGCACGGCCAGGGGGCCCGCGGCCCGCGCGGTGGCGGTGGCCAGGCTCGGTTCGGGAGCGAAATAGGAGAGGGTGGAGTACCCCCAATAATTGGTGAGATCGCGTTCGGTGAGGAACGGTTCGGACATTTTCGCGTGGATGGGCAGCAGCTCAACGGCCGTCACGCCCAGGGAACGCAAGTAATTCGTGACAATCGGGTGCGCCAGACCGGCGTAGGTGCCGCGCAATTCTTCGGGAAGCGCCGCCAACTGTTGGGTGAGCCCGCGCACATGCGTTTCGTAGATGACGGTGTGGGACCAGGGCGTATACGGGTGGCGGATATGCGTTTCCGTGGGTGCGGTTACGACGCCGCGGCACATGGCTTCCAGGGAATCAGTATCGTCACGCTGAGGTGGGAGCGGGACGGGATCCAGGGCGTCATTTACTTTGTGCCCGTAGAGTTCGGGGCCCAGGCGCGGGGTGCCGGTAATGGCCCGCGCGTAGGGATCAAGGAGGAATTGGGCGGGGTTGAAACGCATCCCGGTATCGGGATTCCACGGGCCGTGCACCCGGTAGCCGTATTCTTGACCGGCGCGCACCCCGGACACATGCCCCACCCAGGTGGTGAAACTCGCGTCCCGATGCAGGGAATAGCGACGCTCGGTGATACCCGAGGCACTGCGGTCAATAAGGCACAGATCAACCGCGGTCGCGTGCGGAGCCAGGACGGCGAAATCCGCCCCGGTATCGGTGAGGTGCGCCCCCAGACGCACGGGCCGCAAGCGCACGGGCAGGGCGCGTTCGGAGGCGCGCGCCACGTACCGAGATGCGGTCGGGGAAGTAGCCGGTAATGAAGTCACCTTCGTATTGTCGCAAAATATCGGCGTTCGGCAAGAATCCAGAAGAGTGATATTAGAATTTTGGTGGAAGGGCGACCGGCACGCGTCCGGTTCCGGAAGGGGCACGATAGTGAGGTACGACGGCGATTTAATCCTGGCGCGCGGGAATCTGGACCGGGATGAACTCTCCCGCAACTCACCGCAGCGCCTGGCGGAATTGGCGGAAAATGCGGGGTATCTGCTTATTTCCGGGTGGGGTGCCGTGCTGGATAACGATAATGCACCCCTGCTGTTGAACCGCTCTGAACTTCCGCGCACCACCGCGGATTCACCCACTGTTTACCTGGGGAAAGTTGCCGGGCGCCCTTATTTTGCGTGCGATCTCACCACCGTGATCGGGGGTGGGCCCACCCGTGATAACCCGGAAGTGGATGCGCCGGGGTACCGGATTGGCTCGCTGCAAAATTACGCTCCGTCCTGGAGCGCGGATATGTGCGCGCTGGTGACCGCGGCGGTGGCGATCCTCAATACCTGGCGGGCTACCCGCTGGTGCGCGGTATGTGGCCAGCGCATCACCGTGGATACCGGCGGGTGGAGCGGGCACTGCCCGGAAGGCCACGTGGTGTTCCCGCGTACCGACCCGGCCGTCATTATGGCGGTGCTTGATTCGCAGGACCGTATTCTGCTGGCGCATAATGCGCGTTGGCCGGCCGGGCGACATTCGGTGCTCGCAGGTTTTGCCGAGGCGGGGGAGTCCCTGGAAGCGGCGGTGCGCCGCGAGGTGTGCGAAGAAGTGGGGGTGCCGCTGGGTGAGATCAGCTATTTCGCCAGCCAGCCCTGGCCCTTCCCGCGCTCCCTCATGATCGCCTACGTGGCGCGGGTGGATCGCCAGGCCGAAGCCCGGGCCGGCGGGGCGGATAGTTTGGTGCGCCCGGATGGGGAAGAAATCGACCATGCGGCTTTCTACAGTCCGGCCGGGCTGGATGCGGCCCTGCGCGAGGGGAGCCTCAGCCTGCCCGGACCCTCCTCAGTGGCCGCGGCCCTCATCACCGACTGGTACGGCCCCGGGATTCGCCCCCATCTGGGCTGGTAGGAAACCGCCCGAGTGTGAGTTTTAGCTCCCGGGGGAGGCGAGTTCGGCGAGTTTCGCCTGCACCTCTTTCAGGCTCGGATTCGTCAGGGTTGCGCCGTCGGCAAACTCAAGAGTGGGCACCACTTTATTGCCACCGTTGAGGGCCGCAACTTTCACGGCCGCGGCCTCATCCTCCTCAATATTCACCTCATCCCAGGTGATGCCAGCCCGCTTGAGCTGGGCGGAAAGGTTACGGCAGTAGCCGCACCACGACGTTGTATACATTGTGAGATCAGCCATGAGGTGATCGTACGGGCTGGGCGGCGTGGCTCGCCACGGGTTTCGATAAGGGGAAAATTTCTGTCGTAGGCGTGTGGCATCCTGAGAGGGCAAGGAGGAACACGATGGATTCACCCGAGGAATTGCTGGAATTTCTGGACCCGGATCAGCGCGCGGTCGCCACCGCGTTGCGCGGGCCGGTATGCGTGCGCGCCGGGGCGGGCACTGGGAAAACCCGGGCTATTACCTACCGGATCGCCTACGGGGTGCGCAGCGGGGCCTACGTACCGCAGAACGTGCTGGCGGTTACCTTCACCTCCCGCGCGGCCGGGGAATTGCGCTCGCGTTTACGGGACCTCGGGGTAGGCGGGGTGCCGGCCCTCACTTTCCACGCCGCGGCATTGCGCCAACTCTCCTACTTCTGGGGCACCGCGGTGGGGGGAACCATCCCGCGGATTACTGAATCGAAATTCGGGCTGGTCTCCCAGGCAGCCGGCCAGATCGGCCTGCCCACCGATAAAGTGAGTATCCGCGATCTCACCGCGGAAATTGAATGGGCAAAAGTTTCCATGATCAGCCCGGATAACTACCCGGAAGCCGCCCTGGCGGCCGGGCGCGGAGAAGTCGCCGGTCAGCTCAGTACCGATATTGCGCGCTTGGCGAAAGCCTATGAAGAAGTGAAAACCGAACGCCGCGTCCTCGATTTTGATGATGTGCTCCTCCTCCTCGTGGGTATCCTGCTGGACCGGGCGGATATCGCCCGCCAGATACGTGAGCAATACCGTCACTTCGTCGTGGATGAATACCAGGATGTGTCCCCCCTCCAGCACCGCCTGCTCCAGCTGTGGCTGGGGGACCGCAAGGATCTGTGCGTCGTCGGGGATGTTTCCCAGACCATTTACTCCTTCGCCGGGGCATCCTCCACTTACCTCGCCCGCTTCCAGCAGGAATACCCGCGCGCTCGCGTTATTGAACTCACCCGTGACTACCGCTCCACCCCGCAAATCGTGGCGGCCGCGAATACTGTGATTGCCGATGATGTTTCGGAAGGCGCGGTACAGCTGGTTTCCCAGCGTCGCTCCGGGCGCCCGGTTACCTTCCAGGAATATGAATCGGATGGGGCGGAAGCCGCCGGCGTGGTCAGCGCTATCCAGGCGCTCGCGGCGGAAGGTACCGCGCTCTCAGAAATCGCCATCCTCTACCGCACCAATGCCCAATCGGCAGAATTTGAGGCGGCCCTCTCCAAAGCGGGGGTGTCCTACCAGGTGCGGGGTGCGGAAAAATTCTTTTCGCGCCGCGATGTACGCGAAGCTATGGTGGCCATGCGTGCCGCGGCGCGCTCCGGGGTGAGCGGGTCGCTGGCGGATAATGTGCGTACCGTGCTGCGCCAGATGGGCTGGCGGGATGAAGCTCCGGCTACCGCCGGCTCGGCCCGGGAAAAATGGGAAGCGCTCCACGCTCTCATCACCCTCGCGGAAGATATGGAGGATAGCCGGGATGCCTCCATGATGGATTTCGTGGTGGAACTGGAAGAACGCGCCGCCACCCAGAACGTCCCGGAATTGGAAGGCGTGACCCTTTCCTCCCTGCACGCCGCCAAAGGCCTGGAATGGGAAGCGGTCTTTTTGGTGGGGATGAGCGAAGGTCTCATGCCTATTTCCCTGGCGAAGAAACCCGCGGCCATTGAAGAAGAACGCCGCCTCCTCTACGTGGGAATCACGCGGGCCCAAGAATTTTTGCAGATCTCCTATGCCGCTTCCTCCGGGCATCGCTCGGGCCGGAAAGTCTCCCGCTTCCTCACCGGCTTGTGGCCACAACCGGAAGATGAAGAAACCTCGCGGGCCACCCGCTACCGGCGCCGCTCCCGCGCTGCCGCGGAAGAATTCGTCGCCGCCTATCCCGAAGATGTGGCGCTTTTCGAGGAACTCGCGGCCTGGCGTGCCGAGCGCGCCCACGTCACCGGCAAACCGGCCTACACAATTTTCCATGACACCACGCTGCGTGCCCTCGCCATAGCCAAGCCGCGCAGCATCCACGCCCTCGCCCAGATCAAGGGGGTGGGCGCCACGAAACTTGCTATCTACGGGGAAGAAATCCTCGCCCTGCTGGCCGGGCACTGAGCGCGGGTGCATGTGCCCGGGGTTGGCGATATGAGCGCAGTTGGGTATGGCGGGTGCCGGTGGCCACGATGGGTACGCGATCCAGCCACTGCTCGCGGGCGGGCACGAACCATGCGCAGGCGTGGCGGTGTGCGCTCAGGGTGCTGCGGGTTCTGATTCGCAAGCGCAACTCTCATGCGGGGGTAGCGCAATCCGGTAGGGGAAACCGGGAAGCGGGGGCACCACCCACTGGGATCCTCGGGCCCGCTCGGCATGCCCACTCAAAACCAGGAGCGCGCTATGCACCGCAAGCGCAGCCGCGAGGGACACCGCGGGGCTAAACGGAGCATCACCGCGGGAACTAAATACCTGCGGAGCTAAGTAACGCCAGGCCGGATCCACATCCATCGCCGCAAAAAGCAAACACCTGGCACACGGCCCACTCCCGGGAACCACCACCGGCCCCACCCGAATATCAATATCCTCCGCATAAGCCAGCAGATAAGGAATCCGCTGCCTCTCCCACAAGGCACACCGCTGCGGATCAGGCAAGTGCACAGATGTCACCAACGCCAGAGCCGGTGGGCCGCACTCCACAGCCGCCGGAGTCCCCGCAGCCCCGGCCGTCCCCGCTGACGCGCGAGCACCACGCTCTGCGGCACCCGTGGCGAGACTTTCGCGCCTCGTGGCCCGGCCCATTCCCAGCGGCGTGACTGGCTGGGCCTGTGCATCAACCTCGATAACCGTGGTACCCCAACCGCGCTCGCGAAAATAACTCTGGAGAACCTGCTGCCGGGCAAAAGTACGCCACGTCGGCCGCCGGAAAATCGGGTGGTCACCGCTGTGCGGCCTACTCGTATCCGGAGTGAGAATATAACCCAAGCCACTAACGGCAAGATGCATACAAATCTCCACCGCCAGAGGATCCAAACGCTCCACGAAAACCGCACGCCACGCCAGATCAGGGAAAGCAGGCGGAGAAACCTCCAGCAGCCCCGCATCCCGAAGCGCGCCCAGCAGCGAACGCGCCCGGACCTCGCTCACCCCGTGCAGCTCACACGCAGCGAAAAACTCACTTTCCGTACTTGCAGACGTCAGAGAAGAAACCGCCCGCTGTTCCGCCGTGGAAAGCCCGCGCAGCCGCAGCGCCACGCGCGGATCCAAACCGATCTGCACTTCGTGCGTATCCGACCAATACACCCCTAGCGGCGAGCGGATCATCATGAGAACACCTTGAACAACACCATGGGCACAGCATAAAAAGCACATCGCCACAGCGCGACAGCCCATCCACAGGCCCGGGCGTTATCCCCAGGTGCACCCTCGCCGCACTGTTCAGGGAGCTTAGTTATCCACAGACCGCCCTGCGGGCCCGGACGAATTGTTATCGCCAGCGCCAGCGGTGTGATCGGTCAGCCAGCGGGGGATCGGTTAGCTAGCCGTGCGATCAGTCAGCTAGCCGTACGCGCAGTCAGCCAGCGGCGGATCAATCAGCCAGCAGAAGGATCAGTCGCTCCAGAGTCCCCACTGCCCGAGGGCGGCGTCGTCGTACCGAAACCCGGTTCGTGCGGCGCGTCGCCGAAAGGCGTGCCCCCGTCACTATTGCTCAACAGTTCCTCGAGGAACGCGTCCAGCTCCTCATCCAGCGCGGAAGGCTGCTCCTCCGGGGAGAAGAAACGATCCGGATCATCCAGATGCTCGGGCAGCGGCAACAAATCGGGATGCTTCCAGAGGGCGTCGCGCCCCGCCATCCCGCGCTCGCGAGCGGCGCGCGCCCAGAACGCCGCCGCCTCCCGCAACCGCCGCGGCGCAATATCGAAACCAACAAGCGGGCCGAAAACGCGATTCGACGGCGCCTCGGTGACCTCGCGGCGCGTGAGAGCCTCCGAAAGTTTCATGCTGTGGGGCAGCTGAGCCGCCACCGCGGTGCTCGTGACCGCGCTGACCCAGCCGGCCACCAGCGAAACAATATGTTCGAGGCGTTCGAGCGTGGCCTGCTGGGCGGGGGTGCGGGTAAAGGCGAACACTTCATTCATATCCAGCTGCGGCATCTGCCCGGACATGAGCTGCTCGGGATCGAGCTGGAGTTCGCGGACCTTCTCCTCGATGGCCTCGGTGTCGATGGCGATATCCGCGGCGTAGGCGGCCACGGCGTCCAGAATCGTGCTGCGCAGCCACGGGACCTGGGAAAAGAGCCGGGCCGCGGCCTGTTCGCGCACCGCCACGTACAGCTCCACTTCGCGCGCGTCCACATCCAAGCCCTCGGCGAAAGCGGACACATTGGCCGGTACTAGCGCGGCCGTTTCACCCTCGACCAGCGGGAAGCCGGCGTCCGCGGTCCCGAAGGAAATCTGGGCCAGTTCCGCGAGCCCTTGGCCGTATTGCATTCCTAATAACGACGCCGTCATTCCGGCGAGCATCCCCTCGAGCCCTCCGGGGAGCCCGCCGAGCATCCCGCCCGAGAGCATCTGGCGCATCTCCTCCGGGGCACGTTCCAGCTGCGAACTGAGAGCCTCGCCGAAAGCCCGCGCGAGATTCGCGCCTACCGGTGCGGTGAGTTTACGGAAAGTCGGGAGGGAATGAGCGATCCAATCCAGGCGCGACCACACCTGATTGGGGCCGCGCGGCGGATCGAAAACCGTGACCGGATCGAGCCACAAACTCGCCACGTCCATCGCCGAACGAGCCTGATCGCCCGCGGCCGCGGTGGGAAGCCCCGGGCCGGCCTTATTTACGGTATCCCGGGCCACCTGCTCCCCGATTTTCCAATTGACCGGCCCGTCACCCGAGGAACCGAGCATGGCGCGGATCTGATTCATAACCAGCCCGATATCGGCGGGCATGCCCATTCCTGGGATGCTGCTCGAGCTTCCCGTGCCGCTGCCGGCAGCTCCGTCGGGCTGCGTAACGCTACCGGGCTGTGCATTGCCTCCGGGGGCGAGGGAGCGCAGGATTTCCTCGGCAGCGTCATCGCCGAGGACCGCCCGCAGCATCTTTTCCCATTCGTCACGCGGCTGTGAATTCTCAGTCATTCTTCTCCTCGAGGTCCACCACTAAGCCTAAAACACCGCCGGCCCGCGCGGGTAGGCGCCTCAGCCCCTGGCGCAGCAGCCGGTATGCAAGGGTGAGCAGCGGTAGGACTGTGCCGCGCGATCAGGCATGATGGATAGGTGATGAAGAAACGTGCTTCCCGCTCAGCACGCCGCAGCGGCTTTGCTTTTGCGAGCTTGGCGGCCCTCGCCCTCCTTATCCCGGGTGCCTACACGGTGGAAATGGCCGGCCCGGCCCTCGACGTAACCGGGGAAGTGGCCGGCACCCGGCTGGTGAAGGTGGAGGGCGTGCCCACCTATCCCACCGATACCCAGCTCTATATGACCACCGTCTCCGCGGCCGGCAATCCCGAGGTGGGAACCCTGGGCGCACACGCCCTGTGGGCGCTGGTGGATCAGGAATCCCAGCTGGTGCCGGTGCGCCTGCTCTACCCGCCCACGCTCTCCAGCGCGGAGGACGATGCCCGCAACGCCGAACTCATGAATAATTCCCAAACGGTGGCGGCCGCCGTGGCCCTGGAAAAGGCCGGCCACCCCGTCACCATGAAGCTGCGGGTGGTGGAGATCCCGGAAGGATCCCCGGCCGCCGGCCAGCTTGAGCCAGACGATATTATTACCGGCATTACCGCTCCGGGTGCCGCCCCCACCACCGTCTCCACCTTCGGGAACCTCTCCACAGTCCTGCACGCCACCGAACCGGGCAGCACCGTGACGGTTTCCTACCAGCGCGGCGGCGAAGCGGGCACCACCACGATCATTACCGCGCCTTTCCCGCCGGACGAAACCGGCTGGGTCCACCCCGGCTCCCTCCTGGGCGTTTCCCTCGCGGTGGAGGATGTGCAACTGCCGGCCACCGTCACCTACGCGGTGGAAGGCATCGGCGGGCCCTCGGCCGGCCTCATGTTCGCGCTGGGCATGTACGACGAACTCACCCCCGGCTCCCTGGGCGGCGCCGCCGCCATCGCAGGCACCGGCACCCTCGCCTTCAACGGGGAGGTGGGCCCGATCGGCGGCATCCAGCACAAGATCGTGGGGGCGCGTGAGCGCGGCGCCACCGATTTCCTTGCCCCGGCCGCGAATTGCGGGGAAACTATCGGGTACGAACCGCAAGGCTTACGTATCTGGGCGGTGCGGAATTTTGACGACGCCGCAGCAGCCGTCCGGGATATTGGCGCGGGGCGGACCCCGAAACTTCCCACCTGCCAGGATGTGGCCGCGGGCCGGTAGGGGCGTGTTCGCGGGCGGCGTCGTCGTACCAAAAAACCGTTGACGCACGCGCGATTCTCAGCTTTTTCCGCTATGTTTGATAGGGAATAGTGATGGCCGGGCGCGCCTTGCGCTGCGCCGCGGAAGAAGTTGAGGATTTCGTTTGAGTACAACCGCACATCCCCGTTTGAGGCGGGAGACGCCGGGAGCTTTTTGGTGGACACTGGGTGTTCTAGCCATTCTGCTCGTGGCGCTCGTCGTCGGATCGGGCGTTTACACCGACGTTAAATGGTATGAACAAATCGGCGCGGCCCGCGTGTTCTGGACCCAATGGGGCTGGACCATCGCGTTGGGCACCATCGGCACCCTCCTGGTTGCCATCGTGCTGTGGCTGAATTTCCGCCTGGCGCGCAGCAAGGATGAGGGCATTATGGCCCCCAGCGTCGCGAACTACCGGAAGGCGGCGGAAAAGTACCGCTGGGCCACCAACCTAGGCCTGCCGCTGCTCGCCGGCGTGATTTTCGGCGCGCCGCTCTCCGGGGAATGGCGCACCTACCTCATGTGGATTTTCCGCACGCCCTTCGGGGATACGGATCCGCAATTCGGGCGCGATGTGGCTTTCTATGTGTTCACACTCCCGGTGCTGCAATCGGCGCTGAGCTTCGCGATCACCCTGCTGGTGATCGGGGCGATTGGCGCGGTGCTGGGCCATTACCTCTACGGCGGGGTCACGGTGGATTCGGGCAAGGTGCGGGTGCGCAACCGGGCCCGGGTGCATTTCTCCGTACTGGGGCTGCTCGCCTTTATCCTGGTGGCCGCCTACTTCTGGCTGAGCCGCTACACCCTGCTGCTCTCCAATAATGATCGTTTCTCCGGAGCGTCCTATACAGATATTAACGCCAAGCTACCCGGGCTCACGATCCTCGCGATTACCTTCCTGGCTATCGCGGTGCTCTTCGTGATTTCGGCGCTGCGCGGCTCCTGGCGGATTATCACCGCGGGCCTGGTAGTGGCCCTGGTAACCGGCGCTACGGTGGGCTGGGCCTGGCCGGCGCTGGTGGAACGCTTCCGGGTCACCCCGAACGCTATCGAGATGGAAACGCCGTATATTGACCGCAATATCTCGGCCACCCTCAAGGCCTACGGCCTGAACGACATCGAAACGATCCCCTATAACGCCCGCACGGATGCGGAAGCTGGGCAGCTGCGTAATGACGCGGAATCCACCGCGCAAATCCGCCTCCTCGACCCGAATATCGTCTCGCCTACCTTCAACCAGATGCAGCAGAACCGCCAGTACTACGGTTTTGCTTCCCAGCTGGCGGTGGATCGCTACAACCTCAATAAGACGGACCGGGATACCGTGATCGCGGTGCGTGAACTCAACCTGGACGGCCTGGGCCCGGATCAGCGCAACTGGGTCAATGACCACACGGTCTATACCCACGGCTACGGAGTGGTGGCCGCCTACGGCAATACCACCTCCGCTTCCGGCGCCCCGCAATTCCTCCAGTACGGTATTCCTTCCCAGGGTGAACTGGGCGAATACGAACCGCGCGTGTACTTCGGGCAGAAGAGCCCCGAATACTCCATTGTGGGCGCGCCGGAAGGAACCGCGCCGTGGGAGATTGACTATCCTTCCGACGCTGCGGAAGGCTCGCAGGTTCTCAATACCTATACGGGCGACGGCGGCCCCTCGGTCGGCAACTTCTTTGACAAGCTCATGTTTGCCATCAAGTTCCGCTCCACGGATATTTTCTTCTCCGACCGTGTGACCTCCGAATCGCAAATCCTCTTCAACCGCGACCCGCATGAGCGGGTGCGCAAGGTGGCCCCCTACCTGACCTTGGATTCCAAGGCCTACCCGGCCGTGGTGGATATGGACGGGGATCCGGCCACCCCCAAGCGCCTGGTGTGGATTATCGACGGTTACACCACCTCGAATAACTACCCGTATTCGGCGCGGGAATCCCTGGCGGCGGCTACCACGGACGCCCTCAATTCGCGCGGCATGTACGGTGCGGCTTCGGGTCAGGATGTCAATTACATTCGTAACTCCGTCAAGACGGTTGTGGATGCCTATGACGGCTCGGTGTCCCTCTACAAGTGGGATGAGAAGGACCCGATCCTGCGGGCCTGGGAATCGATCTTCCCGGGCATGGTGCAGCCGCTGGAGAAGATGTCCGGGGATCTTATGGCGCATGTGCGCTACCCGGAGGATCTGTTCAAGACCCAGCGCTCGCTGCTGACCCGCTACCACGTCAAGGACCCGGCCTCCTTCTACTCCGGTGGTGACTTCTGGAATGTTCCGAACGAGCCGGCGGTGGATACGGCCGGGGCGAGCGGGATTGCCGCGGCGCAAACCGATAGCAAGCAGCCGCCCTACTACCTGACGCTGCAGATGCCGGGCCAGGATTCCGCGGAGTTCTCCCTGTCCACGGGCTATATCCCGGGTGGTCAGACGGACCGCAATATTATGACCGGCTTCTTCGCGGTGGATTCCAATGCGGGATCCACGCCGGGGGAGAAGCGCGAAGGCTACGGCAAGTTGCGGCTCCTCGAGCTGCCGCGCGACCTCACGGTTCCCGGCCCGGGCCAGGCGCAGAATAATTTCCTCTCCGACCAGAATGTGTCCCGCGCGCTCAACCTGCTGCGTTCGGGTGGTACCACGGTGCGGATGGGTAATCTGCTCACCCTCCCGGTGGGTGGCGGCATGCTCTACGTGCAGCCGGTCTACGTGCAGGCTTCGCAGGGCACCACCTACCCGCTTATGCAGTACGTGCTCACGGCTTTCGGTGATGGGAATATCGGCTTCGCGCCCACCCTGGAGGAGGCCCTCAACCAGACCTTCGGCGGTGATTCGGGTGCCCAGGCCGGGGACGCCGGATTGCAGAACGTCAAGGAAGATATTTCCGCCGGGGAGGGCAAGGCGCCCGCGGCGGGCACGCCCGGTGCTACCCCGGGTGCCACGCCTGCTCCCGGTACGACGACGCCCACCCAGCCCGCGCCCCAGCAGCCCAGCGCTGCGCCCGGTGCGCCGGCGCCCGCTCCGGCTCCGGCCGCGGGTGGCACCCCGCAAGAGCGTTTGGACGCCGCGCTGCAAAGCATGAAGCAGGCGGTGGGCCAGGCTGATAGCGCGATGAAGAGCGGGGATTGGGCAGCCTACGGGCAGGCCCAGAAGAACCTGCAGACCGCGCTGGATCAGGCCATCGCAGCCCAGAAGGAGCTTGAAGGGGCTAAGTAATCCCGCATAGGGCGCAGCTCGGCAGCCCGGTAGGGCTGGCCTGGCAGTGCTCCTCTCACGTGGCGGCCACCCGAGATCGGGTGGCCGCCACTGGCGCCTCTGGGGGCGGAAGTGGCGGCGTCGTCGATAAAAATACGGCGGAACAGCGACGCACAACGGCCGGTAGTGCAAGAAATAATAGAAAAGCTGCACAATTGTGGATACTTATCCAGGCCGCGGGCGGGACTGGGTATATTCAGCCTTATGAATGCTGTTGTGGTGGCTGTTTGTTTGATGCTCCTCCTCGCGGTACTTCGTGTGCACGTGGTACTGGCTCTGTTTATCGGCGCGCTGGTGGGCGGTGTGCTCAGCGGCATGGGTCTGGAAGGGACCATGGTGGCCTTCCAGGAAGGCCTGGGTGCCGGGGCGAAAATCGCGCTCTCGTACGCGCTGCTCGGTGCGTTCGCGATGGCGGTGGCCCATTCCGGGCTGCCGCGTCTGCTTGCCGATTGGATGCTCGGCCATCTGCGCAGTTCCGATGGCGCGGGCTCGCGCAAACGCACCTTCACCCGCTGGGCGATGCTCGCCGGGATTTGCGCGATGGCGGTCATGAGCCAGAATCTCATCCCGGTGCATATCGCTTTTATCCCGCTGCTCATCCCGCCGCTGCTGGTGGTCATGAATAATCTGCGGCTGGATCGGCGCGCGGTGGCCTGCGTTCTCACCTTTGGCCTGGTGACCACGTATATGTTCCTGCCTATCGGCTTCGGCAAGATCTTCCTCACCGATATTCTGCTGGGGAATATCGCGAAGGCCGGCATGGATGTGAGCGGCATTAACGTCATGAGCGCGATGGCGATTCCGGCGGCGGGGATGGTGGTCGGTCTGCTGCTCGCGGTGTTCGTGACGTACCGCAAGCCGCGGGAATATCGCGATGTGGCGGTGGATGGGGGAGCGGGCGCGAACGGCGCGGGCGGCTCTGGCGCGGGCAGTGCGGGTGGCTCTGGCGCGGCTGGCGCGAACGGTTCTGGCGCGACCGGCGCGGCCCCGGCGATTTCCCGCTACCGCATCGTGGTCTCACTCGTGGCCATTCTGGTGTGCTTCGGGATCCAGCTGGCGCTCAACGCGGTGGACTCGGACGCCGACGCGCTACTGGTGGGCGCGCTGGTGGGTCTGTGCGTCTTCATTTTCTCGCGCGCCGTCAAGCTGCACGAAGCCGACGACGTTTTCACCGACGGCATGAAAATGATGGCCCTCATCGGCTTCATTATGATCAGCGCTCAGGGCTTCGCGAATGTCATGAGCGAAAGCGGGCAGATTGAGCCGCTGGTGCACGCCACGGCGGCAATGTTCGGGAGCAATAAGGCGATGGCCTCGCTCGCGATGCTGCTGGTGGGGCTGCTGGTGACGATGGGGATTGGTTCGTCCTTCTCCACACTGCCGATTATTGCGGCGATTTACGTGCCCCTGTGCGCCACACTGGGATTCTCCCCGCTGGCCACGGTTTCGATTATCGGCACGGCCGGCGCGCTGGGCGATGCCGGTTCTCCCGCCTCGGATTCCACTTTAGGGCCGACGGCGGGGCTGAACGCGGACGGCCAACATGACCATATCCGCGACTCGGTCATCCCCACCTTTATCCATTTCAATATTCCGCTGCTCATCGCGGGCTGGGTTGCTTCGCTGGTGCTGTAGCGGGGGTGATGGCCGCCGGGCGCGGGGGACTGGCGCGGCGTGTGGTGTCCGTAACTACTTCTCGTCGCGTGTGAAGAGGCAACACGGATGAAGAACGCGTCAGTGAGAATTCAATTGCATATGTATAAGAATAAAATCACGGAAAATAAGTCTGGATTGGATCGGATTTGGGTTCTTTAAGTAAAGAGTGAGGCGCTCACCGTGGTCCATTGCGTCAGCTCATCGGGCAGGAATTCCGTTCACCAGATATCGGGGCATTTTCATTCAGGTTTACCTGATATCAGCGTGTGTCGGTGTTTTTCACGGGTGGCTTCCGCATCGAGGGGAACTGGGAAGATTCCGGAGCTTTAACGTGGCGCGGCTGCGTTGGATCTCACGTGGAATGCGCGCGCATATTCATGCACAATAAGTAAAAGGTTAACGCCGTGGAGGGAAGGCCGACGACGCACAACCAGCTCCGCAGCGCTTTGCCGTTACAAGGAATGGGCAGAGCGCGGCGGCGAGGGCTCGCCCCCTCGTCTTCCATGGCTGCATGACTACCTCACCTACCATCTGACTTCGTGAAGGAGAAACGCTGTGGAATCACGCAAAAAGCGTTGGTTGATCCCGGTTCTTTTGGCTTGCATCTTCGGGCTGCTCACGGGCGGTGCCTACACCTATTGGGCCGGCACTGTGTCCAACCCGGCGGCGCATAACGATTCTGAAACCGTTGTGATCGGCCAGGGGCAGAACGTGACCACCGAGCTGGATGTCACGAAGGCTCTTGCTAGCCAGGGGAAGAAGCTGGTTCCCGCCGGGAAAACCGGGGTGAGCATTGGTGGCACGAGCGAGAACGTTGAGTCGTTTGACGTGACCTACACCGTGAAGTGGCAGGAGCCGGATAGCGCTGATGTGATCGATGCGAGCGATAACGTAACTGGCACGCTGGCTGTGACCGAAACCCATGAGATTGAGGGAGCTGCCGAGCATAACGGTCTGGTGGGCGTAGAAGTCACCCCGACAAGCACCCAGATCAAGGCGGACGGCGAATCGGTTACGGTCACCGTGAAGGTCACCCTCGCGGAGCCCGCGACCAAGGCCGCTTACGATGCCATCGTGGGGCAAAACATCAAGGTGAACCTCACCTTCGCCGTCACCCAGCCCTAAGGTGAGCGCGGCCCTCGAAACGAAGAACCTCCGTGAGCATAGGCGCGGCCCGGTGCGCGAACGTATCGCGCGGACCGCGCTGCTGCTCGCGGTTTTCGTGCTGTCCTTTTTCTTCGCCGTCGCGGCCCTGCAGCCCAACCTTCTCATCAACACGCTGGGCTGCCGTCCCCTTATCGTGTCGAGCGATTCCATGTCGCCTCGCCTTAATCGCGGCGACGTCGTTGGCGTTGTCCGGGCAGATATAGGGGAGCTGAAAGTGGGGGATATTATCGCGGTTAGCCCGGCGACCAATTTCGTCGTTGTCCATTACCTTGCCGATAAGCGCCGCGATACGGACGGTGGTGTGCTGCTGAAAACCAAGCGCTATGGGGTGGATGAACCGAAAGACTGGGATTACTGGGGCATTACCCGCGAGCAAGTCATCGGGAAGGTCGGGTTCGTGATACCGAAGATCGGGCACGCGGTGTTCTTCGCGCGTTCGGTGCCCGGCGTGATCACGCTGGTGGGCTGCGCCCTTGGAATCTGGGCGATAAGCGCGATCCAGCGCCCGCGGCGTGGTAGTGATGACGGGAGAGCGGCAGCTGGGATCGTGGAAGCCAAGCGTGTGGAAGTTGAGTGCATGGAAGCCGAGTGTGCGGCAGCTGATTGCGGGGAAGGTGAGCGAGAATGACCGCGCTGGGCACATCTGTGATGAGCGTCGTCTCCTCCTGGGCCATCGCGCTCGCGCCACTCAACGGGTTCTGGGGCGAGGCTGCGAATGTGCAGCTTGAGGGCGGTGGCGACGTGGTGATAGGCATGTGGTACATGCCCGATCCCGATGATGCCGCTGCCCCGGAGGTGGTGGATTTCGATATTGACAATCCGCCGACCGCGCCCATCACGAAAGGGAGCATCGTCGTCGTAAAAAAGAACGGTGAGGTGGTGGGCGTGTTCACGGCGCTGCACACGATTGACCCCGCGAATCCGGATTTCAATCCGCTGGACCCGAACGAGCGGTGGGTGCGGCCCATGGTGTACTCGGAAAACACCGCGGAATACCGCCACTTCCACCACTATCACAACCATGATTACGTGATTTTTGAAGGGAAAACGTACCAGTACGCGTGGGGTGTGGCGCATAACCCGAATACGGTGTCTGAGCGTCCGCCGAGCGTGGGCGAGCCATACTGGGTCAAGGTTTCCGATGCGCCGATTCAGGACTTGTGGTTCCGGCACCGCATCTACCTGCGCGGCGCCGAGGTGATCTACAAGGGCGTGCGGTATCGGTGCGAGCTAGATGGGCGGGCCGGGTTCCAGCCGGATCATCCCAATAACGGGTGGACGCGGTTAGAGTAGGCAGCTTGCTAACGTGAGCGCGGGTATGACAAGAGCTCCTGACCTGGTGATTTCCCTGGTCAGGAGCTCTTCTTCGTGGCGGGGAGAGGATTTGAACCTCTGACCTCCGGGTTGAAGCTCGCTATTCGCAAGCTGTGCCGAAAAATTCGCTCCCTCCGCAGTGGCGGGGAGGTGACTTACACGCTTACAGCGTAGCAGTTTCAAAGGTGAAAACTGCGTGTAAATCGCTATTAGTTAAGCATGTCAAATAACTTTGGAAAATGGCCAGTTCCCGAAGGTTGGGATCTTGAACTGGAGAAATGGGAACATCTACTCTCTGCTAGCGGAAGCCGGCAAGCAACTATAGAAACCCGAATAGGCCTCGTCCGAACCCTCGCACGGGCCTTGAAATGCCCTCCAGGCCAAGTAACCGCCGCCATGATTATCGAATGGGCGGGCAAAAAGAAAATTGCCACGGAAACGCGACATTCCTACTACCAATCCATCAAAGCTTTCTTCTCTTGGTACGCCGCAGCCCATCACGTTGATGACCCAGCGGCGGTCCTGCCGATGGTGCACAGGAAAACACCTCCGGCACGACCAACGCCCGAAGAAGTCTATGAGGACGCACTTGATGGAGCACCTCCACGGACAAGACTCATTTTGCGATTAGCAGGCGAGGTCGGGCTACGAGCTAGCGAAATCGCCCAAATCCAAAAGGGACATCTTATGAAAGACCTACTGGGCTACTCCCTCTCAATATGCGGGAAAGGAGGAAAAATCCGAATAGTGCCAATCCCGCATGACATCTACGTCGAGATGCGGGAGCAGTTCAACCTCACGGGCATATGGCTATTCCCCGGGCAAAAGGAAGGACATCTCGCCGGATCCTGGGTTGGCAAGCTTGCCCGCCGGGAACTCCGCGATGGATGGACTCTCCACACTCTCCGGCACCGCTTCGCAACCAAAACATACGCTGCATCGCAAGACGTCTTAGCAGTGAAAGAACTACTCGGACACGAGAGTGTCGATACAACGCAGAGATACATCCAATCCAATGCCGCCGTAATCCGGGCTGCGATGCTCGGCGCGCGACAAGACCGCTACAAATACTGCGCCCCATTGCCAGCGGATACGGCAATGCCAGCCAATGCGGCAGCGCCAGCACTGCCAGCAGGTACGGCAATGCCAGCCGTGCCAGCAAACACAGCCCCGCTGGCCATGCCAGCACCAACCCACATCCCAGGACTATAGAAAGAAGAACCCCATGATCATCGCTATCTGCAACCAAAAAGGCGGTGTCGGTAAAACGACCATCGCCACGAACCTTGCACACCGTATTACCCACAGCTCCGGCAAACGTGTGTTGCTAGTGGATGCTGACCCGCAAGGAAGCGCGACGACGACGCTCGGCGTGGACGTCGGCGCGGAGACGCTCACGCTCAACGACGTGCTCGCCGCGGTGGCTGCTGGAGCACCACCCGAAACTGCACGTCAAGCAATCCTGCCAGTGCCGGGTTGGGGTATTGATCTACTCCCCGCCGACCGGGCGCTCTGGGATCGGGAAAACGACACGACTTTGGGCCGGGAATATAGGCTCAAGACCATCCTCACACCGCTACGCGATGCCTATGACGCTATCGTGGTGGACTGCCCGCCATCGCTGGGGATGTTGACGACCGGGGCGCTCGTCGCCGCAGACACCGCGCTAATCGTGACCACGGCACGTGAAACCGCTTGCGATGGGGTGGCCGAGATGATCACGACCATCGCCACCATTAAATCTCTATACAACCCGGCTCTTGAGCTTGCGGGCATCCTCGTGAACTCCTATCAGCAAGGACGCTTGGATACCCGGCGGTGGCTAACGGAGTTGGAAGCCACCTACGGTGACTATCTACTCGCTCGGTATATGCCAGCGCGTGAGGCATTCCCCCACACCGCAACCAACCACATCCCCATCGGCGACGCCGACGCCTTGATCGAAGAAGCATTCAGGACCCTACAAGCCACACTCGCCGGCAACGCCGTATCCGCTGGCGCTGCCGCACCTGCTGGCGTGGCCGTATCTGCTGGCACTGCCAGCACTGCCAACAATGGCAGCACCGCTCTGTAAGGAGGCCAGCGATGAAAATGACGAAGAAAACCTTGCTCCGCCTGCTTGCCAACCCCCACGACATCAACTTCCGGAACATGATCGCAAACGATGTCGTGACGCTCTGGCACGCAGCCGCATCAAACGCAACCCTGCTCGAAATGCGCCTGGACTCCGACCCTTGGAGAATGCCGGGCAACGACATCATCAAACACGGCAGCGACCAGCAGCTCGTTGACCTGTACTTCACGCTCAATGAAACCTACGCCCAACTCGAACGGGCGATCAAACTCCTCGACAAGGTCAAAGACACGCACAAAACAGAAACGGAAGAACAGTAATGAAAAAGCCTGATACAAGCGCGTTACAGACGCTCAAGAAAGCACCCATTACGAACCCCATCGTCGCGGGCGGAGAGGATAACATCCTCGCTGGCACCGCTGGCACCGCTGGCACCGCTGGCACCGCTGGCACCGCTGGCACCGCTGGCACCGCTGGCAGCCAGCAGGCCACGAAAATCACCATTCGACTCCCCCGCGAAGACGCCGACCGGATCAGGGGTGCGTGGCTCGCCGATTGCGCCACTGGAAACCGCATCTCGCTCTCCGAGTGGATAACCGCGATTCTCAACGCTCGCGTGGACACTTACACGAATGTCGTGCCGGTTGTTGCGGGAGCGGCACCCAAAGGCAACATCTAAAACCTCAAGACCGAAAGGAACCTCTCATGTACTACCTTGATGCATCCTCGAAACTAACCACCCACGACATCCGCTATACGGTCCGTCAAGCTGTGATCAACGCCGGGCTAGAAAGCCTGGAAAAACAAGGACTCTCCGAGGCCGACTACGACATGGACGAAGTAGTTGGGAAGCTCACCAGCGACGCGGATACCGTTTTCGAGGCGTGGACCGCTCGCATTATTACCGCCGCACGCGAACACCTAGCAAGCGAAATGCTCTCTCGTCTTTCCCGTAAAGGCGAAGACTATGACCGTGGGGCTGGCGCTGCCCATAAAGCGTATGAGGAAGCCCGAGACGAAGCAGGCGAGGCTTACAAGCACGATGAATACAGTGCGGCGTGGGATGCTTACGCGGAATACATGTATTTGCAAGGCATGGATCTTGCGTGCGAGAAACACCAGACCTACATCCGCGAAATCCTCGCCAAAGTCCCCTCCCTGGCCGACCTGACCATTCCAGACGACCAACCAAGCAACGCCGCCACGGTGGAGGAGGGGGAATAAATGGAACCCACACCTCAAGCGATTATTGCGGCGGCGCGTGAGCACTTCGCCACCCAAATGCTCGATTTACTTTTCCGGAAGGGCCGGGAATACGACAGAGAAGCACACGATGCTTACGAAGCATACGAAGAAGCCCGACAAGAGCAAGAGTTTGCTTACGAACACGACGATAGTGAGCGGGCGTGGGAAGCCTGGCAGAACTCACGCGAATCTTACGCAACCTACCAGCACGCAAGGGGCATGGACCTCGCTTGCGAAAAACACCGCATCTACATCCGAGAATTCCTCGACGAAGTACCTTCCCTTGCCGAAATTGGCCTCTCAGATGCACGGCCGGCCGAAGCTCCCACGGTGGGGGTGAGCAAGTAATGCAGCCAGAAGAAAACCAGGCCAGCAACGCCAGCGAGGAGACACCCGCCAGCAATGCCGGCAATGAGACATCTGCCGTATCTGCTGGCAATGCCAGCAGCGCCAGCCATGCTGGCATGGACCGCGATGCCGGATGGAAGTTACTTGCTAGCTTCATGGCCCGCCAGAAGCAGCACGAAAAAGATGGAACCTGGCGCAGCTACAGGCCAGGCGAAAACGAACCTGAAACGGAGGGGGATGAGGATGCAGTTATCTAAGGCTGATACCGCGCGGTTGGAAGCCGCCGCGAGCATGGCACTCTATGCCCCTATTACAATCAACCTCGACAACGGTGCAGTCGCCGTTGTCTCCCCGGGTGGGCATATACGGATTGACGGCCAGGAGTGGAGTCCGGAAGTATCGTCCGTGCCAGCCGTGCCAGCCGTGCCAGCCGTGCCAGCCGTGCCAGCCGTGCCAGCCGTGCCAGCCGTGCCAGCACCGCCGGAACCGCCGGCGGATACGGCCGCGGGGGAGGGCGCGTCGTCGTCAGAAGTCCCAGTAAAAACAGAAACTACTGACGCCGCTCCGCCCGCCCCTGTGGGCACGTTAGAAGATGGGCGTTTGCGTCTCCTTGAGCGTGAATACGCCAGCCTGCTCCTGGAAAAACGAAGTCTCGAGGCAGAGTGTGAAAACCTCAGAAACGCTCACGCCATTGACGAGCATGAGAGCGAGTATTTAGTTGCTCAACTTGATCGCCTGCAAGCCAGCCTCGAAAGTGCTCAGCGTGCAGCAACACAAGCCGAAGAACAAGTAGCCGCACAAACGCTTGCTTTACAGCAGGCCCAGGCATCTAGCTCGGCACTAGAAACCGAACTAGGCGCAGCACGCAACGAACTCAGCGAAGCACGCAAGCACGCGCGTGATTTAGAAGAACAAGCTGAATCATCGCAGCAAGCACTCAGTGATGCCGAGGCAACCCGTGAAGCCCTTACTGCCTGCCAGCAAGATTTAGTCCGGATGCGGGAAGACAACGAGAAACTCAAGACCGCCAACAGTGGTCTTGTTGGGCAGCTTGAGCAGGCACGTGTCCAGGTATCCGCGCTCACTGCCCAGCTTGAAGAAAGAACCGCAAAGATAACCGCGCTGGAAGCTCAGAATGCTGAAGATCGTGAGAAGCTCGCCGAGGCTCTCCGTCAGCTTGAGCAAGCCCAGGCCGCGCTGGTTGAGAAAACCACGGCCCTCCAACAGGCCGAGCAATCCCTGGCCACAGAGCGAGACGCGCACGCAGCCGAGCGCCAAGAATTCGAAGCACTCCGGCGTGAGATAGAGGAAGGTACGCAAGAGAGTGAACAGGCTGAGGCTATGCGTCTTGAGCTTGCTCAAGCCCGCGAAGAGCAAGCTCGACTCAGTCAGGTGCTAGGCGAACGCGGCGAATATATGCAGACGCTTGAGGCGGATAAAGACCGGCTCAAGCGCGAACGCAACACGGTTGCAGGTCAGGTCCGAGAGCTACACACCGAGCTAGCAGCCGCCAGTCTTGCCCTTGAAAAAGTACAGGCAAAAAACGCGGAACAATCTCGCAAACTTGGCGAGCTGGAGGCGGAAAACAAACGGCTCAGTGCCCAGTTACGCGCCGGCCGGCCCGTAGATACCGTCAGTTTGCCGGTGGTTCAGCGCCCTCCCACTATCCCGCCAGCACCCGCGGAGGAAAACCCTACTTCTGGTGATGACAAGGAGGGAGATAGACGCCGCGGTCTCCTAAAAGCCTTCGCCGGAATCCTGGCCTTTGTCTTGGCTTTAGCGGCTGGATACCTCGCACACCTCCTCCTCGCAAGCGCAGGTGAGGATACGGCTACTCCTACCCCAGGAGTACCTACCGTTACCGTGTCACCGACGACGCGGAGCACTCCGTCCTCAACACCTTCGCCCGCCTTGCCAGCAACGCCAGCAGATACAGCACCCCCAGCGCCCCCGGTGGGCGAGGGCGGGAGCGCGCCTCAAGGCACCGACGACCAGCCAGCACCGCAACCAGACTGGCAGCCACCCGAGCCAGTAGAGGCGCCAGCACCCGCACCTGAACCGGCACCGGTCCCGGAGCCGGCCTACGTCACCGACCTCTCCGCCAACGCCAGCTCGAGTGGCCGTTCGGTCACGATCAGCGCAAGCGTAAGCACCAGCGGCGCGGTCCCGGTCTCCGTCTACGCAAGCGTTGGCGGACGCTCCCTATCACTCGGATCCCAAACAGTTGCGGGTAGTGGCTTCTTCGAAGCCAGCATCACTATGGAGCCGGGCACCTATTCGTGGTCTGTGAGCGCGGATGGCTTGGTGAATTCCGGGACAATCACCGTCTACTAAAGGGGACTTCTCCGTGAAAAGTACTATCTATATAGGCGCAGCCGCACTGCTCGCGTTGCTTGCCCCGCTCATGATCATCCTCCTCGGCGGCGACAACAAAGGCAGCGCGAGCCTTACTGGCGCTGCGAGTAATATCCCACCCGAATACGCAGGCATCATTGCGCGGGCCGGCGGGATTTGCGAAGGCATCACCCCGGCTTTGCTTGCGGCGCAGATTGAGGCTGAATCAAACTGGAACCCCACCGCAGTATCGAGCGCGGGTGCGCTTGGTATCGCACAATTCATGCCAACCACCTGGGCCACTGCTGGTAAAGACGGCGACGGAGACGGAGTCGCTGATGTCAACAACCCACAAGATGCCATCTGGAGCCAAGGCCATTACATGTGTGATCTCCTCGCCAGCACGAAGAACTTTGTCGAAGGCGGGCAGGTGAAAGGTGATCCCGTTGACCTCGCCTTAGCCGCATACAACGCCGGAATCGGCGCCGTCCAATCTTTTGGGGGTATCCCGCCCTACCCGGAAACCATGGCCTATGTGGAGAAAATCAAGAATCTAGCGGCGACCCGCTACGCACCCACCGCTGCGGGTGGCTCGAATAATGCGGTTGTTGCTTGGGCTATCTCCCAACGCGGCAAACCCTATAGGGGTGAGGGTCGCGGGGCGTGCGGGAGCATGGGACCCGACTGTTTCGACTGCTGCGGCCTTGTCTGGTCAGCGTTTAAGAACGGGCGCGGTATTGATTTGCCCATGTCTATTCCTGGTGAGACGCCGGCCCGGCGTAAATGCGAAAACGCACTCTATAGCGCAACTCAATTCGGTGGCACTTATGTGCCAGCCGACGCCGCACACCTCCAGCCCGGCGATATTCTCGCGTTCCAGTCAACAAGCGTCGACCCGAACGTCGACTACATCACCCACGTCGCGCTCTACATCGGTAATGGCGAATATATTGACGCAGCCCCCGGATATGGTGTGAACACCTACCCGCTCGGGTGGGGAGACAGCGCTGACAAGATGTTCCCGCAAGCACTAAGGATCCCATAATGACAACACAAAACAGAACCATCGGCGCAATAACTGCGCTCGTGCTTGTAGTGGCCGCTGGCTGCCAAGCCCCTGAACCCGAAACAAAGCCGACCATGCCTGTTCCGGCGTCGCCGGTACTAGAGGTGCCACGCTGCCTCACAAACGCCCCGCGAACCAATGAGTCGGATGTGGAAAGCGTCGCCGACACCGTCGCGCTCTTACTTTCATGCCAAGACTCGCGCACGGATGCCAGCCCGCTTGATGCTTATAAGCGAGCAAGCCGCTACCTTGTCGAGTCTCTCCAGCCTGGCGAGGAGGCGCAGGTGCGTGGGGGAGCAGCCTGGGAAACCCTCAAAACCAACGACGCATACACAAGCGTTGCCGTCGAGCCACTGTGGGGGCAAGCCCCACCAGCCACCGCCGCTGATGTCGCTTATGCCGACCGTCAAGTAACCATTACCCCGACTAGCGAGAATGGCTGGACGGGAACACCGGAGACAGCTTTCTACAACTTCACTCTCACGAAAGAAGATGGAACTTGGCGAGTAAGCAACATTGCGACCGCCAAGTAGCAGGTTAGGGACAACCGCGCAAGTCCATTGTAGTATAGTATCACAACCAGCCTTGGGGAGAAGGGAAAAAGAAAAATGAGCCAACCAACCAACACCTACCCGCCACTACCGCCAGACCTGACATACGGGTACCCAACCTACGACGCCGGTGTCTACATGCCAGAGCCGGCCCGCCCGAAAAGCCGGCTTGTCCGGGTGTTTTCGTGGATTCGTCGCCACTACCGCACCTTTTTCCTTATTACCGGAATAGTGTTTGCAATCATGGCCCCGTTCTCCATGCCTGACAAGTACGGGTCGAGCTGGGGATGGTACTTCGTGTTCTTCTTCCTTGTATTCGGCTACCAGATTTACGTGCACGGCATCTTCTTCGGGATTTTGAAGGGGATTATGTGGACCATCCTGTTTCCGATATTGATCATCTTGATGTTTACGCCACTCATCGCGGCCGCGGCCCGCAACCCCTAAAACGAAAAAAGCCGGTGTGCTTTGCACACGCACTAACTAGTGACCCCAAAAAACAATTCCCGGTCCATGCCCGGGAGGATGGAGACACTAGCAATGGTGCGACGCACAAAAATCTCGAGCGGGCAAGAAGCCCTCTTCGACCTCACCTTCTACCTCAACACAACCACTACTCCTCAAGGAGAAAACAACGATGAGCAAGGAAACCCGCCAACAACTGGAAGCGAACATCAACGAAGCGACGCTGGAGACACAGAACGCGCTCGAGCAAGCACTCCTAGCGGCCTACCCACCAGCCAGCGAGAACTGGACCGATCAGGTAGCGGCACGTCAGACCGCAGCGGCGACGGCGCGGATGGAAGCAGCATACGAAGCAGCCGCGATCATGGACGAGTACGAAGCCGAGGAATCCTTGGAGATTTGGAAGAATCAGGACCTTCCCGAACCGCTTCCGACAATCCTCGCCTCGGAGTGGATGACCGAGTGGTGGGACATGTCGGACTGGGTGCTGCGCGGGGATCAGCTGGAGGACCCGGAAGCGATAGCCGAGATGAGGGCCGAGATGATCGAGCAGGCCGAGAACCGGGTGGAAGAAATGTCTTGGGATTGGGTGATGCGATTCATCTCCGAGACGGGCGGGGACAAATCACCGAGCCTGACGGTGGCCGACTTCAAGGAAGCTTTCAAGAGCCAGGATTCGATGCTGGATATCGACCCGTACGTCCTTACGTGGGAGAAAGTGGAGGAAGCGATGATCGGGCTAGCGCCAGCGAGCCTGGACCCGAAACGGGGGGACAACGCACGCTGGGCGATCGAGCTGAAAGAAGCCGGCCGGCTTATGGGCTAACCACCCAAGTCAGCCCTCGTGGCGAGAAAGCCCGTATCGAGGCGAACCTCGCCGCACTGCGCCTCCTCACCCAGCTAGGTGACCGCACCCCGAGTAGCTCCGAGCAGGAGGTGTTGGCGCGGTTTTCTGGGTGGGGAGGCCTTTCCGCGCTTTTCGACACTCGCACCGACACCTACAAACACGAACGCGAGACTTTGCAGTCTCTCGTGGATGAGGCAGCTTATAAGCAGGCGTTACAGTCCACGGCGAATGCCCACTACACCCAGCCCACTATCGCCCGCCTCCTTTGGCAGTCCCTCCAGTCGTTAGGGTTGGCGGAAGGCGCGCGGGTGGTGGAACCCGGCTGTGGCGTCGGTATGTTCATCGGCACCGCACCAGCAGCGGTGCGGATGGTGGGTGTTGAGATCGACCCGACCCCTGCCGCTATCGCCGCCAGGCTCTACCCCAACGCCGACATACGAGCGCAGTCTTATACAGATACGGACCTCGACGAAGACGGCTATTTTGACGCGGCTATCGGGAACGTGCCGTTTGGTAATTACCGCCCGTATGACCCGGTCTATAACCCGGGCAATCACACCATCCACAACTACTTCATCAGTAAAGCGCTAGCGCAGGTGCGGCCTGGCGGCATTGTCGCGGTGCTTACCTCGCGCTACACGATGGATGCGAAGAATCCGGGGATCCGGCGCGAACTCTACGCTAGAGCCGACCTCGTGGGTGCTATTCGTTTGCCGGCCGGCACACATGAGGCGATGGCCGGGACCGATGTCATCTCCGACATCCTGATTTTCCGGCGTCGCGAGAAAAACGACGAACCGCGGCCGTTTGACTGGGAATACACCCACCCACTCAAGACCGGCGAGGGCGAGTTCCCGGTGAATGAATACTTCCACACCCACCCGGGGCGCGTGCTCGGGGAGTGGGAAGAAACCACCAACCAATACGGCGCAGCTCTGAGCGTGGCCAGCAATCTAGATACGCTGGAGGGCCAGCTTGCCACCACCCTCGCCGCGATCACCTCCCAAGCGAGGGAGGCCGGTCTCATCTTCACCCCACGCCAAGAAAGCTATGAGGGTGAAGTAGCGCTGCGTCCAGTCGATCAGGAAAAACTCGGACGCATTACCAAGACCGAGGCCGGGTTCGAGCGCTACACCGCGAATGGCAATACGCCGGTGAAGATTGCGAAAAACGCGGCCGAACAGCTCACTGCGTTGCTTGATTTGCGTGACCAAGTGCGGGCGTTGGTGGAGTTTGAGTCCCAAACCCAGGAAAACCCGCCCACGCTCAACGCGGCCCGCACCCGCCTCAAAGCCACTTATGAGGATTATGTGGCCAAGTATGGTCCACTCAACTCACAGAAAGAGCGTTGGTATACGGATAGGAAAACCGGGGAGGAAAAACTTTCCTGGGTGGATCTCCCGGCGGTGCGTGTCTTCCGTTCCGACCCCGATGCCGCCTTGACGATGGCTATCGAGATTTTCGATAAAGACACCCGCACGGCTCGGCCGGCTGGGATCCTTGAGCGGCGCCAAATCGGCATCACCTTCAAACCTCTAGGTGCCGACACTATTGAGGATGCGCTGGCGATCTGTATGGTTGAGAAAGGCCGCGTCGATACCGAATACATTAGCTACCTCACCGGCCAAACTAGCGAGGAAGTCGCGGCGGGCTTGCGCGAGCATACCTTCTTCGACCCAGAAACCAACGAGTTTGTCGAGCGCAGTGCTTATCTGTCGGGGAATATCCACGCCAAGTTGGTGGCCGCCCAAGACGCGCTCGAAACAGATTCCCGCATGAGCGAGAATGTCGCGGCTCTCAAAGCCGTTATGCCTGAACCGCTCTCGCTCTCCGATATTGAGATTAGCCCGGGTGTGCCGTGGATCAGCGTAGGCGACCATCACGATTTTTACTCTCAAGTGGTGATGGGCTGGCATCAACAACGCGTCGGGCAAGTTGGCTATAACCCGATTACCGGTGCTTGGAAAGCTGTCCAGGATGGCTACCAGCCTTCCGCAAAAGCCCGCCGCACATGGAACACGGAACGCCGTAGCGGCACGGAAATTTTTGCGGCCCTCCTCAATCACAGCCCTATCACGGTCAAGTCAAAAACCATTGACGGTGAAGAATACATTGACAGGGCAGAGACCGCGGCCGTCGCCCAGAAAATGGAAGAAATGGCCACCGCGTTCACCGAATGGGTCTGGGCAGACGGCGAACGCGCCGCACGGCTCGAGGCCCGCTACAACGAAATGTTTAACGGATTCGTTCCCCGTGACTACACAGGAGCTGGCGAGAAGCTCACTCTTCCGGGCCTCGCGAAAGACATCGTCCCGTATTCGCATCAGCGCTCGGGCGTGGCACGCATGATCTACCAGGAAGCGGTCGGTCTGTTCCATCAGGTCGGGGCAGGCAAGACAAAAACCATGATTATGGGGGCGATGGAACTCAAACGCCTCGGTCTCATCCATAAGCCTGTGATTACCGTGCCGGCGAACGTCTTGTTCCAGTTTGCCTCGGAGTTTCAGCAAACCTATCCCGCGGCGCGTGTGCTGACCGCTACCCCGGATGATCTAACGAAAGCGGGGCGGCGTGAGTTTGTTGCGAAAGTCGCCACCAACGACTGGGACGCGGTCGTGATGACTCATGAGCAATTCAAGGCCCTGGGGTGCTCAAATAAAACCCAAGCAGAATACATTGAGGCGCGTATAGGGGAGCTGGAAGACGCGATTAAGGCTAGTGATTCTTCCTCCACGATTCAAGATATGACCAACCAAATGAGATCGCTGGAAGGTGCCTTGAAAAAGGCGCTTGATCACCCCACCGACCCCGGTATCTCGTTTGAGGAAACCGGCATCGACTACATTATCGCTGATGAGGCCCACCGCTATAAAAACCTCCAGATCATCACGAAACTGGAGGGTGTTGGCGCGGGCAAAGGCAATGAATATACGGCCGACTTGGACATGAAACTCCACTATTTACGCTCGAAGAATCCGGGTGGGAGGATTTGCACGCTCGCCACCGCCACCCCCATCTCTAACAGCCTCGCGGAGGCCCATACGATGATGCGATACCTAGCGCCCAGCGTGCTCAAAGAGGCCGGTATTGAGCCGTTCGATGCTTTCGCCGCCACTTTCACCCGCTCGGAACGCAAAGCCGAGATTTCGCCCTCGGGGGGATTCCGCATGCGTACTCGCATCTCCCGCTTCCACAATTTGCCCGAATTCTTGAGCTTGTGGGGGATCGCCGCCGACGTCAAAACATCGGCCGAACTCTCACTCAACATTCCCTTGCTTGCACCGAACGCGGATGGTGAGCGTGCCCCGCAAATCGTCTCCATCGACGGCGGAGAACACATGCGGGCGTTCATGGACGATATCGCGAGGCGTGCGGACAGGATCGCCGCCGGCAGTAGCGGCAACGACAACATGCTCGCCTTGAGTACTGATGGGCGGCTTGGCGCGCTCGACCTGAGGCTGCGCGGCCGCACGCCCATCGACCACCCCGTCAGTGAAGTCGCCGCACGTAACATCTACCGGATCTGGGAAGAAAACAAAGACAACCGCTACAGCGGCATCGACGGCGCCGAATCCGCTATCCCGGGTGCTCTCCAGCTGGTCTTCTGCGACTACGACACACCCAAAGACACCTGGAATACTTACGACGCGCTGCGCCAAGAACTCTATGAGCTGGGCCTGCCGGAAGGCTCAGTCCGGTTCATCCACGAAGCGAAAAACAATCCCGAAAAAGAAGAACTGTTCCGGGACTGCCGCGAGGGCCGGGTTGCGGTTTTGATCGGCTCCACCCAGAAAATGGGGACCGGAACAAACGTCCAAAAACGCTGCATCGCAACCCACCATCTTGACGTGCCATGGCGGCCCACCGACATCACCCAAAGAGACGGCCGCATGGTCAGGCAAGGCAACGAAAACCCAGAAGTCTACAACTACCGATACGTGGTGACGGGTTCCTTCTCCGCTTATATGTGGCAGACAAACGAACGTAAAGCTAGGTCGATCGCACAGATCATGACCAACAAGACGGGCACGCGCTCTGTCGAGGATGTCTCGCCGGAAGAAATGGAGGCCGGGCGTGCGAAAGCCATCGCCACCGGCAACCCTTTGCTTCTCGAGAAATGCGAAGTCGACGCAACCCTGCAAAAATATCGAGCCTTGCATTCGTCTTGGCAGAGGACTCGTAACCGGGCCATCGACGACACCCGCACCCTCGACCTGCGCATTCGGGCGAGCGAGAAAACCATCGCCACCCTGGAGGACCTCCAAAGCTACATCCGTGATACGAGCGGCGATAAATTCTCGGTCAGGATTGAGCGGGGTGTGTTTACGGAGCGGGCCGCGGCAGCCCAAGCCCTCTCCCGAGCCGTATCCGCTCGCATCTCCCCCTACATCATCGAGAACGTACGCCGCACCGGCGGCACCTACTCGGTGCCTCAGGGCGTGAGAATCGAACTCGGTGGGATCGAGCTTGATGTCGCCCGCGTTGAGGCCGACAGCCGGATGGGCGTCGTCTCCGATGTCTCTATCATCTTCACACCTGTGGACCTGAAAGATGTGCGGTATGGGCCAAGGGCCGGTATTCCGCTCTCTATTTTGCAGCGCGGCCAATCGGGTCTTATCCAACGCCTCGAGAATCTTGTGGCGTCTTTGCCGCAGCGTCTTGATGAAGAAAAAGAAAACCTCGCGTTCTTGCGTGAAGAAGCCCAAAGCGCACGAGAACTCTCTACCAAAGAATTCCCACACGAGGCAGAGTATGCGGCCGTGCGTACCCGGTCGAAAGAAATCACTCTCGCCCTCGAAGACCAAGGAGATGCCAAAGCCCACCGCGAGCAAGAAGCACGGTTCAGGGAAGGCATTAAATATGAGGAGCACGAGGGATTCTTCGAGGGGCTAGCTACCTGGCCGCGTATTCCCCTCCCACCTAAACCAACCCCGATAGATGCCATCGACAACTGGGAGGCGCTCCCCACGGTCGCACGCTACGAGTCACGCGAATACACCTGGGAGGTGCTCGGAATTGTTGCCGGCAACCAAAACGGCCAAGCCCTCACACGCCTAACAAGCAACGCGCAAACACACCTGTTTGTAGCAGACCTGCTTGAGCTGGAAGCCATGGCCGACCCCCTCACCCACGCACCGGGCACGGTGGCGCAGCCACTCGTCCACCGCACCCCACTCACGCCACCAGAAGACGCAGAGCGCGGCGAGCACAGTGCGGTAGATGAACGCGCCGAGAACGAGGAACGCGATACCGGCGATGACGCTGCGGTATCTGGAGAGAGCACTACACCGGCAGTAGGAACCGGCACTGCTGACGTCGCTACGCATACAGGCGAAGAACAATCCGTGGATGTTATGCGTCCGAGCATCCCTACTCTCTACGACGGCATCGAGCGCACGGCTCTCACCGAGGCCGCACCCGGCGTGTTCATCGCCAAGTATGGAGAGCAGGTCGTCACATTCCTCGACGAAGCCCGCAATCAGCAAGTTGGTGTCCCGTATCAAAGACTCTTCCCCGAACCTGGCGAACCCGCCTTGTATGCCTACCCAGACCTGGATATTGCGCAGACTGGCAACCTTGCAGGGAGCGGGCAAGTCGCCCGCGCGTTACTCCTCGACTCACGCCAAGACGCCGCCTATCTCGACGAGTATGCGCCCGGGTGGCGCGCTGACGTCGACGAGCCAGATGTACCTGATGTGCGCGATCTTGATACCGCAGACACCGATGACGTCAGTAGCGAGGAGAGCGTGAACGTGCGGTATGTTCCACCTATCTACAAAGGAGAAACACCCGAGCGCGTGGAGGTGCTTGCCCCGGGTATTGAAACCGCAACCTATGAGAGCGCGGGAACGATAGTGTTCCTTGATCCCGAGGTTGATGCGCTCCTGCCCAGCCGTTATCGCGCGTCCTTGTTTGCGTATCCCGGATCCGAAACAAGCGCGGCTTACCGCGAAGACCGACCACGCGAAGCACACCTACGCGGGGCAGCGCAACTGGTGCGCGCGCTCTTCCTTGGCAGTAGGGAAGACGCACGTTACTGCCACCAAGTTGACCCGACGTGGAACGACGACGCGAGCGAGGTACGTGCACAATACAGAGCGTATTGTGCAGCGAACTACGAACGCCAAGCGGCCGCGCCGATCTTCACTGCGGTGAGCCGAGCGGTAAACGCAGCACGCACAGCTGGCGCACGTGGAGCGAGCGATCCACGCGAGCACAGTGACGCACTCATGTAACAAACTGCGATGCCGAAACACGCGGCGGGCGAGACCTCCACATGATCAGGTCTCGCCCGCCTTGCATGCGTCACGAACTACATTGCGCCGTCTTGTTCGTTGCTCGTTTGCTCCACGTTGTGTGCATCTACGCTCGGGCTAGGTGTACGTTTGGTGCGCGGCTTTTTACGCGCTTGAGTCGGCGCAGTTAGTCCGTAATTTTTCAGTTCGCGCTCACTCCACCCAGCCTTAAGCGCCACCGTCCACGCACCCCGATACTCACCCTCAAGCGCGCGCAAGCGCGCCGCTATTTCTTGCAAGTGCACACCGGCTTCGAGTCGTTTGGTGAAGCGTTCTTGTTCGGCCGCGCGCAACGCCTCCACCTCTTTACTCGCGCATCCAGCGCTGCCAGTCGTCGCGTTAGTGTCCATGTTTTCGTCCACGAAAATTCTCCTTACATCACTGCGCCGCTCTTTTTTGCGGTGCTACTAACTAGGGGGCTTTGCACGCACACGACCCCGACAAGAAACTTGGCAACAATTCGCACTGCCCACGCCACCCGGCACCCTTGCACACGCAATACACCACCCACCCAACCACACCCCAACCACACCCCAGCGGCCCCGCAGGCGCGCGCCCAAGGCGCGCGCAAATCGGAGCGCCCGGCCGCTACGCGGCCACCCGCCCCGGCCGACCCGCTCAGCGCTGCGCGTAACCTCCACGACACGCGTGTCGTGGAGCAAGCTAAAGATTCATGTGCACGAATCAGCTTGACCGGCTATACTAGCCGTAAGGGGCCGCCCGTGTTTGCGCGCGCTGTGCGCGCGGACCGCGGCCTATTTGCGGGAAAGGCGGTGGCGTGATGGCGAGCAGCGCGGAGTCGGTGCGCACGCCGATCACGTACGCCTCAACAGCTCCCAAAGATGACCCGCGCAGGTCTTTTCATTTGAAGCTTCGCGCCTCCCAGTATGAGGAACTCAAGATGAAAGCGGCAGGCGCGCGCGTCTCGATGTCGGACTATTTGGTGCGCTTCGGACTGGGTAAAAAAGTTGAGCAAGTGAGTGCCGGAGAGATACGCGAAGTACTCGCCGAGCTACGCAAACTGCGCCGGCAAATCCAAGGCGAAGCCACGAACGTCAACCAGATCGCACACTGGGCAAACAGCGAACAAGCCTTCCCTGCGGAGGCGCGTGAAGTTGCTGCGCAGCTACGATCCCAAGTCAACGCGATCAACTTACTTCGTATTAGGTTGGTGGAGCTTTTATGATCCCAAACATCATGCGCGGCGGCGACGTCGCCGGCCTAGTGCGTTACTTGTTTGGACCGGGGCGCGCGAACGAACACACTAACCAACACATCATTTCCGGCAGCGAAGACATCGCCGCCGAGTGGGCATACGGCGGGCGCGTGCTCGAGCAAGACGAAAAAAGAATCGTCGCGAAACTCCTCGACCAAAACAGGCTCGAACACGGCACTCAAATCCTCGGGGAAGTCACCCGCTGGGACTATAACGAAGAGCGGGCTATCCCGGTGTCGAAAGAAAAAACACCCGCACACGTCTGGCATTGCAGCTTGTCTTTGCATCCGGATGAAGAACCTTTGAGCGACGAAACATGGGGCGATATTGCGCGTGATTTTGTGGAGGGAATGGAATTCGACAACCGAGCAAACAATCCAAAGTCGCCGTGCCAGTGGATAGCTGTGCGCCACGGATTCACCAAGAATGGCGGCGACCATATCCATATCGCGCTCGTGCTCGTGCGTGAAGATGGCACCAAAGCAAACACGTGGTTGGACTACAAACGCTCGCAGGAAGTCTGCACCGTACTCGAGGAAAAATACGGGCTAGCGGTCCTCGAGTCACGCAAACATAACTACGCCAGCCGCGGCTATAAGAATGAGGACAATAAGGAGTTGCGTCTCGATTTAGAGACAGCGATGCGACTGGCCGCCGGGGCAGCTTCTACCGAAGCTGAATACCTCGAAGAACTCCTCCGTCACGGCATACAGTTCCGGCCCCGATATGCGAAAGGCCAAGGTGTCGTCGCCTACACCGTCACCAAACAAGAACCCGGTAAACGTGCTATCTGGATTGGCGGAGGACGTGTGGCCCGCGACCTCACCCTCACCCGCCTACGCACCCAGTGGAACGACACCCTAGAGGAGCGTCGCAAAGCAGCCGACCTCTGGAACCCGCTCAAAGACCCGGCACCGCATACGCCCGCGCAAGCACGCAATCTTGAAGAAAAAATCCGAGACATCGCCGGCAGCGTCGCCAGTGAGAGCGACTTCGCCACCCGGTTGCGTGCATCGGGCCTGCTCGTATCCGCACACCTCAACGACGAAGCAAGTGAAGCAATCTCGTATTCGGTGGCCGCTAAACCCGAACCCGGACACAAACCCACCTGGTACTCTTCAAGCCGTATGTCGGCCGACGTCGCTTTGTCGGTGTTGCGCGAGACGTGGTGGGACAACCCGCTTACGCGATCAAGCGCGGTAGCGATATGGAAACCCGCCTCCCGCACACGTGACAATGATGAGGCACAGGTATGGAGTGAGTTCGGAAAAGCACTCACCCAAACCATTACAGACATCGAGCACACAGACACCAGCGATTGCCTGGCGGTGGCCGATACATGCGGGCGTGCATCCGCCATCTTCGCCGGCCTCGCAAACGCCTACGGCCCAGAACACGGCCGCGCCTTCGCCCGTGCATCCCAAGTCCTAGGCCGGCGCGCCCAAACCAAACACACACCCGCGCCGCGCCGCTACCCGCCCGCGTTTACCAGCGGGCTACGCGCACTCAGTGCTATAAGTCGGCCGCGCAGCCGCGCTGCATGGGTCAGCAACCAAGTCATGGACTCAATGGAACGTATCGTCGTGGGTATTAACCGGCTTCAGGCGGCCCACGGCGAACTCACGCTTGCCCGCCGCACGCTAAAAGAAACCAAGACCGCTCTCGCAACACTTGCCGTGCCTGAACCACGCACCGACGCCGGCGGTCGACTGCCAGGAGTGGAATACAATCCGGTGGACTGGAGCCAATATAACGGCTCAGCGCGCCCCAACATCCAGTTCGATGACGGGCGAGGTCGCGGACGCGATAAACCCGAGCAGGGCAGCACCCCGAGTGTCGGGCATGGCCTGTGACGCCGTAGGACGGCGAGCGGAGAAGCACACGAAAGGGAGGGAACGGGATGGCCGGACAAGAGCGAAAATTCAAACCAATGTATGGCGATGAATTCGAATTCTTCGAGAAATGGCTCGCACCAAACTACCGCAGGTCAATAAATACGGGCTGCGTGTGGTGTCCGCTGTGGTGGGATCACCCCGAGGCCCGCGTGCGGATGCGGGCCATGTGGGAAGCGTGGGAAATATACCGCTTCGAGCGGCCCGTCGGAGGCCTGGCTGCATGGTTCACCGACGTCGCCGACCCAATGATGAGAGTCTTACTAGACCCCAACAACGTGTTCAAAGGATGCACGGCGACGACGCACTACGCCCGCAGCGGCGTCGATCTTTCTTTGCCGTTCGTTTCTTTCACCCAAGAAACCGGAGAAGAAGTAGCTGCGAGGCGCGAAAACGCACCCACACCAGCGGCACCCACCCCGTCGATCTACTTCCCGGCAGTGAGGTAGATGCCGCAGCTGGTGTGTCGCTGGCGACGCACATGCGCGTGAACGATCAACTCGATTACTTTGCCGATGTCAATCAGGATTAAGCCCAAATGATTTTACGAGGTAATCCCTCGGCGGCACACGCGGCAAAAGCCGCAGTCACGAGCGCGTTATATTCGTGATAATCAAAAGATGCGTGCGGGTGTGCATCTGTATAAGATTTCTCGGTGCGGTAGTAGATCAAGGTTTCAGCATCTGCGTAGGTAGGATTCATGAGTCTATCGAGTTCCCCTACCCAATGGTCCCAGAACTCAAGGAGTCGTTTTGTAATGTCCTCAGGGACAGGACACCGCCCAGCTTCCCACAAATCAACCATGCGCTTAGAAATGCCGAGACGATCGGCAAGACTTGCGGTGCTGAGTCCCATAGCGGCGCGGGTTCCTTTGAATACCGCACTATCCATTAGCTCGCATTCCTTTCATATAAGCAGTCGGCCAGTTTGAAGCATGTAGCGATTCGATGAAGCTTATGTGGACAGTCACTTACTCGGTACCTGTTATTCGGCCGAATATATGCCGCACGTCCCGATCAACCCAGGCAAAATGGTTGCATTCACATTAATAGTGACGCCCGGGTTCGCGGAAAGTAACCCCGGAATCTTGCAATAACGTTCGTACCCGTGAAATCGAGTAACCGGTTTGCGAACTGATCTCGCGGATACTAGAACCCTGTTCGTATTCTTGGCACAACCTCGCTCCGACAGCTGCACGCAACTTCGGACTGAGCCTCTCGTGAGGTTCAACTGCAGGGACCAGTAAAGGACCGCCATGGTACCCGCGATGCGCTTTCCCGCGAGGTTCAACATCGGGAGAAGCCTCATCTCCCCACACCGTCCAACCTTCACGAGGATGCCGTGCGAAAAGTTCTAAGAAAGGCCCGGGAGAACACTGCTCAATCAGATCGTACTGTTCATCAGGTTTGCGAGAGTGCTCTCGTTTCCGAGTCTCAATCATGTTCACTTGACTGCGTGCAGGAGCAAGAGTGCGCATAGACCCCCGCACTCCAAAGAGGATAAGTTCGGTGACATTACGGAAGTAGAAGCCCACCCCGCGCCCATCGGGGCCTCCATCTTTACGGCGCTTAGCCCAAACAAGATTGGAAACATACCGGAATCCCCACGCAGACATGACTTCAAGACCTTCTGGCAACAGCGCATTCGGGACCCATAAATAAAGGTGTGAATTATCGGAGCATACGGACTCAACTGGTAAGGCCTTGATGTCGTCGAGACTCATCGTGGAATAACGGTCCAGGCGACGATGCTCTGGGGCTACTTTCCCGGTACGATTACGAAAACGCCAAGGCGGATCGGCGAGAATAGTTTTAAAGCCACCACTAATTCTAGGGAGTGGGGTGACGGTCGAATTCTCCCGTAACGGTTCAATCTGGTTCTGCACGCAAAAAGTATAACACAAGTAGATCTCATATGAGATCTACTTTGGGTATATCCGTCTATTGTTCGCCGAGTGTGCTGCCGTCTGAGAACCGGAAATCTTTGAGCAGGCACATGGGAAGACCACGGACTTTCTCCGGCTCTATCCCAATACACAGCAGAGGGCACTCCCCGCCGCCACCCATATCAATCATCGGTACGAGCTTGTTCCAATGCGTGGTAGATTTGCCATATTTCGTCTTAGGGAAATCGCCGTGATTGCCCAGGAACTCAAGAAGTTCTTGCAGTCGAGGTCCGCGGGTGACGATGATACCTACAGCGATGATTCCCTCTCGATGTAGAGCCTGGAAGTTATTTAGGTCTCGATGGAAAAACGGGTCTTTGTTGTTCCATTCCATCTCATCGGCGATACCAGGGTAGTCGCCATCGTCACCCATGGTGAAAACGTCTATCTCGTGGTTGCGAACCTTGAATACGGCTTGCCCGTCGACGAGCTTCTCAATAGTGACGTTGTGCTTCGACCAACCACGATCCGTGAGTCCTTGGTCGTGACGTGCCGTGTGCCGTGCCCGCGAGCCGCCACCCGCCTGAATGTCCTCGGCATAATCGATATAGAAAGACTCAAGATTTGAAACGATGTCGGAGAATTTTTGGGGGAATGCCTGCTGTAATATCACATCGGCGTAGCGCGTAACCCCGTAATGGTAACCGGAAGGCAGCTTGACCGTCGGGGGACGGACCGTTCCCGGTAGCTCAATATCGACCTCGACATCACTGCCAGGTACTTCGAAATCACTCATTCCTACAGTCTTTCAAGAACAGCGTCTCCGGTCGCGTTGGTTACGCTATGGACATTCGAGAGGATTCTATCAACTGCAACTGAACCTGGTACCTCCTGGAGTCTAAAATGGTGTTCTAAACTTGCTACGATAAATTGCATTACCATGCAGAATCTTCCGATTAATAATCCAGTCGGTGCTCTGTTTGCTTATGTCAGGGGTAAGTGTGGAGAGGTGCGAGTCTAGTGTCCGGTAGTAATGAACGAATGGATTTCCTCCAGGCTACACCTGAAGATATTTATAAAACATTCAAAAAGAGGCTTGAATGTCGCCCTGATACTAAGTGGTTCAATTGGCTTTGCGAGTTCGGTTGGTTAACCTGGCTTCTTTGTGCGAGTCGGTTTGTCTGGCTTAGATGGTCGAGGGCTTTGTTGTTTGTATGGCTGATACCTTTGTATGACCATATAGAACAGATAGATGAATCAAAAATAGAAGAGCTGCTGCCTCTCTACCTCTGGTGCCTTATTTTATCGGCTGTCACCCTTTGCGTTTTCATTATTTGGACAAATGCTTTGGTGGTAAACTATCGTGTTCCGGCAAAGCGATGTGTTGAAAAAACACTTCGTCAGTACGGTGTACGGAATCAAATCCAAGTTCTTGATTGGCTCAAAGAAAACACCCATTCTATGGGGAATCGATTCCTGGTGGCGGTGCAAGATCCCTGCTGGAAACGTCCATTGTTCGTTTCGCTTATATTTACTGCAGTTTTAGCGGGATGTTTCGCGTTGGCTTTGAATGTCGATGTTATCAACGAGTTTTTAAAATCCCCAGACCCCCCTCCGCTTGATGACTATGTAGGGCATCTAATGCTCCTTGTTATTGAAATCATCACGATATATTTTGTGTTGTTCTACATCCCCTTAACTCTCATGAGACTTAAAACTGTTACGACAGTTCTATTTGAGAATGCGCTCAATGATCTGCGGTTACAGTATCTGATCCTGGAACAGAACGGTGGCCCTTGCGAAATGAACTGAAGTTGTTCCTGATGGTTCCGCGACTGGTATCGGGTTTGGCTGTTTACTGAGTTTTTCTGATGGGGAGAGCTGATCTTGTTCGTGTTACCTCGAGGTCAGGTATAACTACATTCGGGGAAAAAGCGATGATCTCGGAGCCTAGGTGGTTCACGTTAGCGGTGTGGGCGATACCGAAGCGAGCCAGGCGGAATCCTTTATAAAGATTCTCGTAGATGAGCGCATCGTCATCGTAGGTGAGGACCCACGGGCATGTTATCTCCCGTAACGTATCTCGCAGTGCAGTGTGATCGTCGAGCGAAAAGTCACTCATGTATAGCTTCTTACCCTTTGCGAGGTAAGGGGGGTCGACGTAGAAGATAATGTCTTCTTGCGCTTCCTGATAGCGGGAGAGGAACTCTTTGGCGTCTTTCTCGGATACTTCGATTCTCGAGCCGAGGCTACCGATCAGTTTGATGCGTTCCGCGAGGTTGGCCTTGTTGTAGCGTGCATCAATCTTCCACTTGCCGTTCTGATCTAAGCCCCCGATAGGTGCGGCGCTGAGAATGCCTGACCTGTTGGTCCGGTTGAGGAAAAACGCGGCGAAGCCAAGCGCTAGATCATCATAAGCGGTGGGGTTCCGGTAGATTTCCCGCTGTCCATGCCACGTATCAATGGTGACCGGAGTGGTCTGAATGATAGAGACTAGCTCATCGGAGTGTTGCGTGCATATCCGCCAGAAGGCTGCGATTCCGGGGTTGGCATCATTAATTAGGAGTCGGTCGACGTCGCCGTTGACTAGCAGGCGCAGTCCTGCGCCGACTCCGCCGGCGAAAGGCTCGCCGTACGTGCGCACCCTAGAGGGTTGACTGGCGATAATCCGGCTGAGGAAAGGGTAAAGCCTAGCTTTGCCGCCGGGATATCGCAGTGGGGATATGTACTTCACTGTATTATCATGGCAAATTTTCGCTTGTGTGGCCACTGTTTATGTCATCGTCGAGTGTCTTGCCTGCTTTGAGTCGCTCAACCAGGAAGTGTACGAGAGGGTGCCAAAGTATACTCATCGTCCGTACGGTTGCCCCGTTGCCCACCCATGTTGATGAGTGGACAAAATCGTGCGCCTCGGCGATCATAGCCTCTACCGAGGTCTCTAGCATGCACATCTTGTCGTAAAGCATCTTGAATCCCTCACTTTTGTACTTATTTTCATCATGTTTCTTAACTGATTCAAGTATGGTTCGGACATTTTTTCTTAGCGTTGTTTCTTTGGAAGGTTTGACGTAAGCTTCGGTGAGTAGCTCGACCAGAACTCTAATGGTTATACCAATAATATCGGGAACTTCGTCGAGATTAAGTTTTTGGGCTTGCGCGGCAAGTTCATGGATTCGATCAGGTAAACCTGAGAATTTTATTCCATCAAATAAGAATCTGATGTCTTCCTTCGGTTTAGGGGTATACGTGCGTCTGGGGGTGGAGACGGTGCTAGTTTTCCCTTTCTCGTCGGGCGTTCTCGCAGCTTTAGCCGGTTGTTCACTTACCAGTGACGGTAGCTGCGGAGGCAATAAACTAGGCTGTGACTCGGGAAGTAGCGGTTCAAGCTCTTCCTGGACATAGATGGTTACCTGCTGATTATTATGAAGCTTCCGTGAATTGATTTGCTCTTCAGCTATTTCTTGCACAAGATGCTTGAGCGCTCGTTCGAGTTCACGTGATGACCATTCTGAACTAATTTCGCCATTCGTGAGCTTCATTTTGAATTTTTCGCGGAATTCCCTTTTGGTCAATCGATTCAAGAAGGACCATTGACCAGCTTTCGCTTTAGCAAGTAGCTCTTTCCAGTCAGGACTTTGATATTCGCGATCCATCCATATCCATAATTCACCCCCAAATTGACGTTTTTTACCGTTTTGGCGGCGATGCCAATATTTTTCTTCGGGGTCCCAGGCAACGGTTCCCGCACCGTCCATCGGACCCTGGTGCTTAAGCTCGATCCAATGCTTGAGGCTCTCGCGGGACTCGTAGACATCGCATTTGATAGTTTCAAACAGGGTGAGATCAATACTGTTATGTATCTTGGTGAATTCAGACCTGTATTGCTCTGGCGCGTATTCAGGGTCAAGTATGGCTCTGATAGCAATAAGCCGACGATTGCCTTCTAAAACGATATAACCTCCGTTTTTAGGATCGGGGATAACGTAGGGACGGTCGGAAAAATTTAGCCCGTTGCTCGCAATGTCTTGGGCTAGTTTGACAATCGTATGCCCCACTTTACGCCACATGGCAGAGTCGGGCGATTCGTTTGAATTACCGGTAAGGATCCGAGGATTCTCGGGGTCTAAAGAAAGCTCACTTACCCAGATATCTTGCTGATCCATAGCATCATCTCTCTGCAAATGCGCCTAGCGGCGGCAATCTTTCCCATCGCAACAGACAATCGGCGCGGCCGTACTGTCATCGTTTTGTGCGCTTCTTCGCTCAAGAAGCGAGATAACGCACAAAACAATCACGTGAGATCATGCTAACCCATGACGCAAGATGAACCCATAGGATCGACTTTCCACAAAATGCTACTGAGCCAACGACGCCTGCTCACTGGCCACGCTCGTTGCCTTCGGCTTCTTCTTGCCGGGCATCGCGACTGCGTCCGCTCGTGCGGCCGGGTTACCAGGGCAGGCGGCCTGCACGCTCAATTCGCCGGTGAGTGCTCCTTCGCCGGTAGCATCGCCGAATTTGACACCGGCGGCTGCGGCTTTCTCCCGCATCTGCGCTATCCTCTGCTTCATCGCCTCAATACCCAAGACCGGCGCGACAGGCTCAGCCGCCGCCTCACCCTCCACACCAGCACCCGGCACACCAGCCCTCGGGGTGGTTGCGGCCGCGTTAGTGGCGGCCGCTGATGTCTTCTCCGACGCCGCCACGTCAGGCTTGGCATCAAGCGCGGCGGTGAGCCGGTCTACCTGCTCCTGTGTGAGCGTGTCGGTGTCGGCACCGTCGATCATGTCGGCGGTGATGCCGTGGTCTTCCAGGAAAGACGAAACACGCGCATGTGCTTGCGCCGCCAGCGGATCGGCCCCGGCATATTTCTTTGCTAGGCCATACATGCGGGCAATATCGAGAGCGCTAGCGCTATCCCACCATCTCTCGTTGTTTGCTTGAGCAAGGAAAGGACGCGCCACCCCCAATTGCGCGGTGAAAGCCTGCTGGGCGGTGGCGGCGCGCTGTGCCGAGCGTTGCACATGCGCGGCATACTCGGTCTGTACGCGCGCCACGATCATTGATGCCGCCTTCAACAACGCCGCCAAGCTTTCGGCAGTTTCGTCCATGATGTCTTCGGTCTGCTCACTCATGGTGTTCTCTCTTTCTTTGATCTCAATAAATAGGGTTGTTTGTTAGTTGTTCCAGGCATCCCGCACCCCACCAGGCACGGTGTTGGTCGGTGTGGCGTTCGAGCCGTAGCGGGCAATAGACTCCTCCACCAGCTCTTTCTTATCTCCCTCGAACCACGGCAACAGCCGGATGAGCGTGGGTCGGGATTTTGAGGCGAAAAGCCAGGCACGCCAAGCCGGTAGCGCCGCCAGCTCCGCCTCGCTAGCGATAGGCACTTCGAGCGAGTTTTGGGAGATAGAGGTCGATCGCACCCCCTTCGAGAGCGACGTGGAGCGTTGGGAGGTGCGATAGGTGCCGATAAGCTTCGAGATTTTCGCCAGGATCTCGGTCTCTTTCACACCACCCGCATAAAGCACGTTATTCGCCGCGGACCAGAGCACGTTCATCCCTGCTTCACCCCACACGCTCACCCCTTGCGACCAGGATTGCAAGATCGTGTGGAGGCAGATGCCTTTCGAACCCATGTGAGAGTAAAGCCGCGGCAACTCCCGCCACGGGCACACGTTCGCGGCTTCGTCGAGCACGACCATCATTGGCGTAGAGAGCCGCCCGCCGCGTTGTGCTTGTGCGTAGTTTTCAGCCGCCAAACAGGTTACGGCCGTCAGGGCCGCAACCAGCGGGGAGATTGCTGCGCCGTCGACGGACATCGAGAACAAGGCTTCGCGGGTTTGCACGAAGACTGCGGGGTTGAATTCCGCCCCGCCACCATCCCACCAGGTGCGCGTCTCGGGGTCGCCCACCCATTCCAAACCACTACGGGCGTGCGCCCACATACCGCCTTTCGTGACGGCGGGCAAGTCTATTTGTGCACGGAGTAGCGCCGCCAACTCGCTCATCCCGTGGTTACGAAGAATGTCTATCGGTGTTTCATCCAGAGTGGATTGCACCCATGCATACACATCGGCCATGGAGCGGTGCTCAAGCGCGGCCGCGGCAAGCAAACACGCGCGGATTTGTTCCCCGCCGCCATCCCAAAAGCTGTCATAGGTTTTGGTGGTGCTGCCAGCCCTGGCCGCGTCCCCCAGCACTTTCGCTAGGTGGGTGGCGCGCGAGAAGAGGCTCCCGCCATAAGCAGCGTTGGTGAGGTAGGTGAGGGGATTCCACCACATCGTGCCTGGTTTTTGCAAGATGTTGCAGGGGTCAAACACCCACACCCGTTCCCCCAGTTGCTCGCGTGCATAGCGGGTGGCGTCGACGAGGTCGCGCTTATTCGATGTCGCGAGCACGCATCCGGGCGCCTCGAGAAGCAAGGGGATGGCGTAGCCGGCTGTTTTACCACCACGCGGCCCGGACAACATCAAAGAGACACTCTCAAAATCACCATATAAGATCTCGCCGGTGTCTACCGCCCGCCCAAGCTTGTAACCTACGGGGTTATCTCCTGTGATGCCCAGGCGCTGGGCTTTCTCGGCAACGACAGCGCGTTGGAGGGCCTGGCGCGCAGAGCGCCCGCCGGTCAATCTGGCTTTGTTGTCTCCTCGTACCCGCCGTCCCCGCACCCGGTACACGCGCCAGGAAACCACCCCGGCGATAGTCAGGACAACGCCCGCGAAAAGCCCGGCGATCACCCACGTTGTTCCGCTCACGTGGAGCTTGCCGGTTGCCAGGTAGATGACGAGCACAAGCGGATTAAACGGTACGGCTTCCCCGGTGATGAGGCCGGCTAGGAAAAGGGATAAACATAGGCACACGCCGACGCCGATAGCGGTGAGGGTTGCGATCAGTACGCCGGTATCGCCGGTTGTTCCGGGCTTATTGTTCATGCCAGTCCTCCGAGGCGTTGGAGCCGTTACGCTGTTGTCCGGCCCGGGTGAGGTAGCGCAGGAGATGCCAGGTGGCCCGCCCTGTCAGATCAGCGAAAATAACCGCGAAAAAGATGCCCAGGGTCAATGTTTTGGCTGTTATTTGTCCGCTAAGTAGAGCGGACATCATACTGAACGGGTAGGTGGGGATGTCCTCCCCGCTGGCAAAAGATGCCAGTAAGAGTCCGGCATAGAGGGTAGAAAGGATCCCGAGACTGATCGAGAACCACACCCGACGCGGAATGGGGCGGTGGAAGTGGTTATTGTTGTTATTCATGCCATCTCCAAGAAGTATCAGACAAATCTCGCTCACACGGGGTGAGGACACATTCGGCTGGAATGCCGGGCTGCCGGCCGACCTTAATAAGGAACCGCCCCCGACCAACCGGTGCCGAAAGCCTGCCGGTGTCGGGGTCAAGGCTTCCAGGATCCTGCCAGGACGTGAGTACGTCTTCCTCCGCGGAATTCAGGCGTACGGCACCGCGAAGCAAACCCATTTCACGCTCAGGCAGGCCGCCGAGCAAGCACACGCCGGCACGCTCCACAAACCCGCGTGCCTTGGCTCGGGCTTGCTCGGAAGCTAGGGCTTCGAGGTCGCTCATCGTGTGGGTGATCATGGCCTGGCCTACCGCCCATTGGCGGTTGAGGCGGGTGAGGGCGTCGACGGAGTCGACCATGCCCTCCCCAGCGCGCAAGACGCGCCAGAGTTCGTCCATGACCACGAAAAACAGCCTGCGCGTGTCTATACCGGCGTCGGCGAGCATGTTCGCCGTCGTAATATTCCCGAACCCATACGACCAACACGCCAGCAACACTGCAGCCTGCAATGCTTCATCCGCACCCGACACCGCGGAGACATCAAAGACCACGCTACGGTCCATCCGCATAGGCGTGGTTGTGGGGGCGGCGAATATCTGCCCAAAACGCCCACCAAGCAAAGCCATCAGTGACGCCTCGAGAGCCTCCGTGACTTCTAGGTAGCGGTCGATGGAGCCGCGATCAAGTGCCGCGAGTCGTACGTCGTCTGGGGCTGCCCGGACAATAGTGAGGATGTCGCCGATTACCGGCACGCTTCCCGGATTATGGGTATCCCACACCCGCAAGGCCCGGTCAAGGATAGTCCTTTCGCGGTCGGTAATACGTTCCCCGCGCACCAGCTCAACAAGAGAGGAAAGCATGGTGAGCTGGCGAGCATGAGCACTATTCAATAGATCGAGGCGGGCCTGCCCGGTGAGCTGGCTGGCGGCTGCGGGCGTGTTTCCGGTGTCTAGTGGATTCAGGCTCACCCCGCCGCGGCCGATGGTGATGCACTGGCCACCCATAGCCTCCACCAAATCCACATAATCCGGCTTCAAATCACCAAGGACCATTGTGGAAACCCCGAAACCCGCCAGGCCGAGGCTGATATGCCGCACCGCTGAGGACTTACCCAAACCCGGTAGGCCGAGGACAAACATGGAGGGGTTGGAAATCATGCCCGCCCTAAACCAGCTAATGGGATCGAAACAGACCGGGGAGAGGCTTCCGCCTTTCTCGCACTGGCCGAAAGGCACGCCAATCAAGGGGGCTGGCGCGCCACTAGCGAAAGGCCAGAGGCCACATACCTGCACCGAGGTGCCGCGCCATTGCGGGAGCGTAGGAACGTATGCTTGCCGGCCGCCCCCGCGCCCAGTAAACCCACGCGAACCAGGCACCCGCCCGTTCATTGAGGCCGCGGTATTGCTTTGGCTGGTCATAGTGCCTCCCGAACACTCTCACTAATCACGGAATAACGCCCTGGCATAATCCCCAAAGGTAGTGAGATCGCGAAGGCGGCATCTTGCCCGCCATAGCATTTACGGATCCGAATCCGCGCGCTAGATGCCAACGACCCCACCGCATCGGCCATGTCTTTCACGTCCCCGGCATCGCGCAGGGTGGTCGCGGTGATGATCATCCCGAAATTCTCTAGCCCAGCGCCCGCGGCTTCCTCAGCCGCCGACGCCATAGCGTGAGCCAAGGCAACCTCATCACGCGCCCGCACATTCGCGGCTGACGAGACCCGCACCGATGCCGCGTTTTTGTCTTTCTCCACAATTTCGCCCGCGCGTCCGGCCTCGATAGGCCGATACAAGAGAGCCACGCGTTTGCGGGCAATACGAGGAGAAGGCGCGAGCAGCGAGGCAAGGATATTGGATTGGACTATTCCGCGTGGGGCTGCGCTCATAACCCACGACACCGACACCGCGTTGTCGTGGACAAGATTATCCCAGTTGGCCTGCGTAGCACTCGGCCCAACCTCATTCCACCCCAAGGTAACGGCCTCGCCGCTGGCTAGGGCGTCGTCGAAAATCTCTTGAGCATCCGGGTCATACGCAAGCCGCACTAACCGCCCCACACCCACGGAATCTAAAGGACGCACAAACCCCGCGCCCGTACCAGTCAGCGCCTGGGAAAGGGAAGGTAGGCGGGTGGCGAGTTCCTGACCCGCCGCCTCAAGGTCCAGTGTTTTCCCACTACCCTTACCCAAATGATTCTCAAACGTCAGGGTCACGTAGGCCCGCAGGGACGCGGAACCATAGGGGTAGATGTCGGCTACCTCGGAAAGCATTTGCTCAGCGAGCGGTGGGATGTTTTCTGCTTTGTTTGCGGTGATTTCCCGCTGGAGGCGCGAGCCGGTATCGGGGGCGGATTCAACGACGACGCTCGCACCGATCAATCCTGGTTCTTCGCCCAGGCGCGCTAAAAACTGGCCCCAGCGCGCCACCCACGTGTCGACTTGGTCTTGAGTGACGAGGGATGCTCCCTCACTCTCGCAAGCAAACACGACCGCGAAAGTGCCCGTTTTTCCGGTGGTTGTGACGGCGAAATCCCGTCCGAAACCATCCACAAAATCAGCCACCCTCGTGGGTGCGAGAATACCCGGGAGCATGAACGGGCCACCCGTTATGCCGAGTGGGCCGCCGCGGTAGAGATTCTCACCGCGTCTGCGCGAGCGCCAAAATCGCATTCTTTCTCCAATCTTCCCCGCCAAAGACACGGAGTGCACGTCTTTGCGGGCAAACAACAAACCAAGCGAGCCACAGATGGTACCGAGTACCAGGGCGGGGATAATCCCAGCAATAATCTGCACCAACACCATCAAAATCAATAGCGCGAAGACACCGACGGTGAGCGCCCCGGAAAGCCTGCCTATCCCGGGGGCTTGGGGCCGCCTCCAATGCCCATAGGTTCTGGGTGTGCTCATGCTTGCTCCTCACTCTCGTCCGCACCGCTGGCTAGGTTCGACGTGAAGGCGCCGGTCTGGCGGGCCTTATCGAAAGCGCCCCGGCCGGGCTGCCGGGTGGGTAGGGCGAAAGGCGAGGCCGGTTTCGCGGGCGGGGTTGGGGCTGCGCCGCTAGCCTGACCACCCGCCGACGCCGGAGGCGTGGGTGGGAGTGTGGGTGTCTGTGCCTGCTTCTTCGCCGCCCGCGCACGCCGCGACACCTTCTTCCCGCTGTCTGTATTCGGTGCGGGTGCGCTGGTCGCACCACTAGCCGCGCCACTCCTACTCGCCGGGCCTGTCCTGCTAGTCCCGGTGGTTCCCGTGGTGGCTGCGCCGGTCGCACCCACACCACCACTACCACCGCTCGCAGCACCAGTGGTGCTTGTTTTTGCGGCGCGGGCGGCCCGGACTTTCGAAACCCCACCCCGGGCTGCGGCTACTCCGCCGCGCGCAACCTTAATCGCGCCCGACGCCACCAAAGATCCCGCTGCTCCGCCGAGGCCGGCCGCGATACCACTCATCCCCGCGCCTGAACTCATGGAGGCGGTTGCGGGGACCACAAAACGCATCAGGGCGGGCATAGCAAACCCCGCCAAGCACAGCACACCCACACCAACCAAAATCGTGGTGACGGAATTCGTGAGCGAGCTGTCGTCTCCGATGGCGGCTTTCATCTGCTCCAGGACACACTGCTGATATGCCTCGAGCTTCGCTTCGTCGAACGTGCCGCAGGCTTCCTCCACCCGCGCGGTCATGGTCGGCGGACTACCCGACGAGATCAGCCGCATCCCTATCGAGAGGATGATCGCGAACGCCGGCTTATAAAGCAAGAAAGCAATAATCCAGGTTTTTGTTTTCTCAAACCACTGCCGCCCCACCGCGGTGTTGGTGGCCGCTGCCGAAAGCGGCAAAATACCAATCAACAACACCAAGAAAGAATCCCGACACAACAGCAAAATCAATGCTAGGAGGGTGCCGAGTAGCATCGCCGCGAGCAAGAAGATCGTCAGGATAGCGAGGTTCGTGCCCTCATCAATCATCACATTGATCGCAGCCTGAACACTCTCCATCGACCCCGACGAAGCCAAGAGCCAGCTTGAAAAAAGGGAAGATGCCTCCATGAGGAGCTGGACGACTGTCACGCCCGCGCCGCTTACGATCACTAACTGGATGACTGAGGCGAGCATGTCGCGTAGGGGTTCACCGCGGCGATGCCACGCCATCGACCCCGCACCCACCAGCACACCGAGCAGCATGAAAAGCCCGGTTGCGTAGGAAAGCGAGTCATGGATCCAGGTAATCGCCTCCGTATCCTCCAAATTCAATCTTGGGTTGGAGGATACGAAGCCTACGAGAAACTCGAGGAGCCACATTGAGGCTGCGGCCATTGCTTCAGCGAGCAACTCAACGACAGAACCGACGAGGGTTCCAATGCCCTTGCCAACCCAGGCGAGCGGGTTCAGGATATTCCAACCGCATATATCCGTCACGCAGACAGACGGTGCTGGTCCGCCGGGCACCCACATTGGCGCGGGCGCGAGGTAATCAGCGAAAACTACCGTGTCCATAACACCCACCCAGTCGAGAGCGGCCGGTCAATGACGGTCAAAACCGTGCTCATTTCCGCCACCGGCCGTGTCCGCCACGTCTGTTCCTTTTTGTCATAGACAAGGTCGAGGCTGCGCCCAAACACCACGCCCGGCTTCGCATCCAGCATGAACGCCACCCCGACACTCGCCTTGTCTAGGTCGTAGTCGAAGACCTGAAAACCAACAAGACGCGGCGCGGGAAGCACCCGCCCGGCTAGCTCACCCGCCGCCTCCAACAGCACCTTTTTGTCTGGGCCGTCAGCCAAGAGTTCGTCGAGAACCGTTTGCGCGTTTGGGCCACCAACAGACGACAGCGACACGTAGTTGAGTGCGGCGAGGAGCGCACCTTTAGGCGTATTCGTATAGCCACGAGCCACAGGGGTCTGCTCGCACGGACCCGCGCCCGGAAGCGTGGCTAGCCGCACCCCGAGCGGCCCGTCCTGCCAGACCGGCGTGAAATTCCGGTCTGGTAGCGCCATGTCACTAAAATCCAGACCACACCCAGGCACCGCCGACGCCTGCGGCGCGGGAGCCGCGGTGGCAGGAACGGAGGGGACCGGCCCGGGCGCAGACTCACTGCTCGGCGTCGCGGGTGCGATGAGCGCCCACACCACCGCCACCACGCCAGCAACTACGAGTAGGCCGCCTATCGCTAGTCCTACACCCAGGCCCCGGCCTGGCTTATTGTCTTTACTCATGCCTGTCCCCTCCAATCTTTTCCTTGTCTCGGCTTCGTGGGTGCTTATAGGGTGATGAACGCGCCGATAAGCGAGGTGGCTGAACCAATCAACACGAGCGCCGCCAAGACCCACAACAGCCCCTTGGCTTCCTCAAGGCCCTCACCATGCCTTGCGTTGATGGCGAGCTTGCCCGCAACAATAAAGATTCCGAGCAAACACAAAACGCCTGCACCCCAGGCCACATACCCGAGAATCTGCGTGATTTTCTCCGTTCCCGGGGGCTGGGTCGGTGTCACCTCAATAAGCGGTAAAAGCGCCGCGTGAAGGTAGGCTTCCAGGGCCGATAGTTGTGTAAACATGTTTTCTCCTTTAGATACCTAGGGACACCCCACCAGCGGCGGGGATACTGTCAATAAAAACTTCTGGTTCTTCGCCCGCGCTTGCCAGGGAGCGCAGTTCTTGGATGGCCTTATGTGCGGCGAGCTGCGGGTCTTCTCGCCCGAGCCTTATCGCCTGGCTGTAAGGGAGTCGCCAGGAGGCCGGAAACACGGACTCCGTCAAAGCCCGCTGGCGGGCTAGCTCACGCGGCAAGCGCCCGGGCTGATCAGCAACAAGCACAAGCCCGACACATTCGACGCCGCTCACGCGGCCACCAAATACCGCCGCGGCGCACTCACGCGCAGCATTCATGCTGGTAGCGGTGGTGCGGGCAACCACCACACACCGCGCCGCCTGCGGGGCCGAGACCGGCCACGCACGCCCGAAGTCAACCAACCCGCACAACGCAGCCATGGTGGTCGTGCCCACGCCACCACTCGCACCCACCGCAAACACCGCCGTGCTCGGATCCGTCCATACACACGGCAGGAAAGTGCCTTCGCCTGGCAGGTCAGGGAGCTGGCCCCAGGGCAAGGCAAGCCCGGCCCGCGCGGGTTGTTTCGTTTTGTGTTTACGCACCAGCGCCCACCTCCTGGGAAAACTCATTGGTCGTGTGCGTGCAAAGCCCCCTAGTTAGTAGCACCGCAAAAAAGAGCAGTGCATCAAGAAAAGGAGGATGCTCATGAGTCAGGAAAAAATGGGATGGCCACGCGTGGTCGAAACCACCATCGAAACGATCTACGCCGTCACTAGCGACCGGCTCCCGCCCTTCGTTCAGGAAGCCACCTGGTATACGAGCCTGGACGAAGCCCGAGCCGCAGCAAGAAAGAAAGCCGGCATCGTATGGACGACCAGCCTGGTCACTACCTCTTCTATCAGCGAATGGGAGATTCACGAAACCACCCCCGATACGGGAGAATCTGAGGAGAGTTGAGAAGGACACCCTTCCACAATGATCTTCAACCGGAACTCTTCCTTCTCCGTGAACGAGCGGCGCCCACGCGCGAACCCTAGTAAAAAAGAACCTTCCGCACCTTCCCGGCGTGACCCGTTAATAAGCCCCATCCACGCCCCGATAGCGTTTTTGCTAATCCCCAAACGCGCCAACTCGCGGTCTTCCCGAGCGTGCGTCGTCCGAGTGTGAAAACCCCACTGTGCGGAAAGCTCAAGCATCCGCCGCATTCCATGCCAGGCGACACCCTGGTCAACACCGCGTGCCACCAGCTCGCCGACCAAGAACTGTGCGCCCGCACTCCATCCCGCCGCGTCCTCAAGCAAAACCCGAGAATCCCCATGCTCGTAATCTGCCCCACCCGAAGCACTCCCACCTGCCTGTTCCTCGAAACTGGTGCCCTGGTAGTCCACCGGCTCGGCCGGCATATCGGCTTCCAAGAATTGCCGTACCGCCCGGCTGATCGCGTACGCCCACCGAAAACGCGCACCCACCACCTCACGCGTACGCGTACGCATAACCTCCCACACCCGCGAGATGAGATCCCCTACCACTTCATCGAAACCAAGCCACGGGTACTGCCTAACAAGAACCGCCAGCCGAGAGCGCGCCCGTACCCTAATCGCCATCGAAAGGCGCTCCACAACAGCCTCATCACCCCAACCACACCCATCCAAATACTTCAAAACCATGGCCAAGCCGTCATTCGTAAGCGGATCCGCCACCTTGACATGCGCGGGCGTGGTAGGCGCGTGGTCAGTGCCAGCAGTGCCAGCAGTGCCAGCAGTGCCAGCAGTGCCAGCAGTGCCAGCAGTGCCAGCAGTGCCAGCAGTGCCGGCCATGCCAGCGTCGCTGGCGGCCGTGGTGGACAGTGTTGTCGAAATAATCCGCAAACCACGCTCTAACTCACCCGCAGCCGAGACCGGCGCGGTGGCATCGTCTAAATACTCGCGAGGCGCAAGAACACTAAAAGCAGTGCCGGTGGTGGATTCTTGCACCGCGAGCAGGCCCGCATCAATAAGCTCGGCCAATGCTTGCGTAAAGCTGGATTTGTTCAATCCTGCGCGTGCCTGTAAATCCGTAGGCGTCAGGATACATACCCCAGCCGGATCAGCAAACAACGCCACAATGCCGAGGAGGGCGAGAGCATTTGCGGTGGTGCGTCCGCCTTGCTCAAGTGCCCACACGCCAAGCCGCTCACCCACCAGCGCCACCTCCTCACACGGATACACAGGGTTAATAAAAAGGAAGAAAAAGATAAAGAAAAGAAAGGGAAAGAATAGTGTGGTCACCCCACCGAGGACGGGGGAGGGTGTGCCCGCACCCACAACAGAGTGCGGGCACACCACTCACCTACCTACCTATATGTAGGAGGGATTTTTTGGTTAGTTGTTACGACGACGCAGCACAGCAGCCGCGCCAACACCGATAAACCCAAGCGCTAGCACGCCGCCGCCGAGGATGCTTGCCCCGGTACGGGTTAGCCGCCGCTTCGACTTGTCGTTATCCCCATCGCCGGGAATCTCCACCGACACGGTCTGCTCGGAGTCCTTCAGGTCATGGTGAACCGAGACGGTGCGGCCGTCTTGTTGGACGGTCTCGAAAACGACGACGCGCTTACCCGCCAGCTTGCTCGCATCGAAACTGATGTCAATGCTCGCGCAGTCGTTCGCGGCCGCCGGAATGAACTTCGAGGTGACCGTCACGGGCTTGCCGTTCGCGTCAAGCAGCGCGTCGCCGTTATCCAGCATGAGAGCCGCAGTGACTTCATACTCTGTGCCCGGCACGAGCGTGCCGGCAACATCGCACACCCGGTCGGTGATCACCGCATTCGGCACCGGCGCGATCACTTTATCGCCGTCGGTCTTGTCGGTCGCCGTGGTTTGAAGCTTCGAGAAACTCACCGTCTGATTCTGGTCATTGATGTCGGCGTGTACGGCGATTTCGCGGCCGTCTTGCGTCAGGCGCTCGAAAGCCACGGTCTGCTTACCTGCAAACAACGACCCGTCCACCACGAACTTCACGGTGGCGGTGCCATTCGGTGTCTCCGGCACAAAAGTCGCCTGAGAAGTCACCTTGTCGCCATTCGTGTCCATGAGTGGCTTGCCGGTCGCCTTATCCATCAAAACACCCTCAAGCTGGTATTCCTTACCAGGCTTCAGGTTCTGATAAGAAACGGTATCGACCAGCTCCACCTTCTCCACGTTCGGCGCGACATGCGTATTCTCGTGGGTCAAGGTCGTGTGAATCGACGGTTCAGGCGTGATGGTGAACTGCTCGGTCACGTCCTCCACCGAGGTCACCAGGGGCTGGACGCGATCATCACCCGCAAACGAGCTGACGAAAACATACGTGCCGGGTAGGTTCTTACCGCTCGCGTCTTGCTTCACCAGCCACGACGTGTCACCCACGCTCGGATAGAACCCGTTCTTCGCAGGAATACTCACGGTCTCGCCAATCTTCTCCGCCTTGGCGCGGTTCGCTTCAGTCACCTCTAGCCCGTGGGGGAAGAACAACACCTCATGCTCAATAGTTGCGGTGTCGGGCTTGAATCCCATACCACCCGCGAAATCCGGGTGATTCTTCGGCAGGCCCGTCACGAACACGTCATCGACCAAATAGGTACCCGACTTGGTGTCGCGAATCGAGAGCGTGGAGTCGATCTGTGCCGGGTAACGCACGCTCGTGGTTTCGTCCGGGAGGCCGAACTGGTCGGCCCACCCGGCCTTAATCCACTTCGCGCTATCCGCGGGCTGGTCTTCAGCCTTTACTTCCCAGACCCACGTGACGAACCCGGCCTTGCTCGTCGGCTGCGAGAGCGTGGCCTTAAGCTCGCCGGGGCCGTTCGCTACAACGGTCACGGACTCAATCAACTCCGCCGATGCCGGAACCGCATCTGCGGTGGCGGGCAGTTCGGTCGGCGAGACGTAATACGCGCTCGCCCGGTAGGTCACCGGCACGAAAGTGCCCTCATCAAACGAACCGTTCGCGGGCACGATGCGTGTCCATTCACCATCCCGATACTGCGGGTCGGCCTTAGCCTCGAAAGTATCGGAGAGGATGGCTCCCTTGTCGATCACCTTCGCGTCAGCAACATGCGAGACACCCACGGGGCGGAAGTCGAAATTCTCCGACGTGGTTTCGTTATCGAGACCGAACGAGTCACTCCAGTTCTGGTGGATGTATTGGCTGTTCGCGCCCTGCTTGGCCTTATCGACGCTCCAAACCCAGGTGACATACCCGCGCTTCGGGGTGGTGAGCTTAGCTTCGAGCTTCTGACCCTCACCGCTGGCGGTGACATCGACGCTGCCGAGAACCTCGGCACCCGCCGGGACAGTACCCGCGGTTGCGGGCTTGGTGCGGCCCGCCCAGTACGCGGTCGCGGTATAAACCACGGGCACGGGAGCACCGTTCACCTGCGTCCACTTACCGTCACCGTAGGATTTATCGACCGAGGTCGTCAGGGTGTCGGTGATCGATCCGTCGAGGTTGATCTCCTGGCTGGTGGCTTGGCTGGTGCCGGTGGGTTGGAAATCAAAAATCACACGCCACGACGGCCCCGGCCCTGTGATGGTCTCAGGATCGTTCGCCGGACGGTTGCCGTAGGTAATCATGTCCTGGACGCTCCCGTCCGAGCCATACTTTGTGAGAGTCGTGCGGAACTTGGTTTTGTAAGCGTAATCCGCTTGAACAACACCATTACCGCTGGCTTTCCATTCGAGTGTGATGGGGTGATCTTGTGTAACGCCCTCCCATACTGTGCTGCCGGTCTCCTTGAAAACGGCAGGCCCTGTGAGCGTAATTTTTACGGGAATATTGGGAACCCAAAAATCAGCGTTATCAGGATGAATACCGATGTTGAATAGCTTGCCCTCGCGCTGGCTCTCGCCCTCTACGTGGCCGGATTCGTAGCCGACTGCTGCACTATTGCGGGCTTCGGCAACGTATTGCAAAGCTCGTGCCCACACATCCGGCTGTTGGGTTTGCGTGGCCCCGGCGATCTCGATAGCTACCGCTGCGCTGTTCTCGAAGTTCGCATGCATGAGCAAGCTCAACGCCGCGAGATTCGTATCATCGCCCGTATTGCCCTGGTACCGGTTGAGGAGCCACGCGGCCTGCGGTGTCGTCAAAGCCAACTCGGGAATATGCTGCGCCGAGTCAGTCAGGGTCGCGATTGAGGTCAGGTCTCCCGGGCCTGGGTCGGCCTTCTTCCCATCAATACACCATTGAGGAGATGCATCAATAGCCGTCCCACCGATTTGCGGTGTCTGGTTGATATGCGGGCCAAGCCGCAAAGCACCCGCGGCATTGATACCGATGAGGTCAATGCCGCGCCCAACCGTGGAATCGTAAGCAGCCATGGCGTTACCGCCAAGCAGACTGGAAAATATGAGTGCGAATGCTGCGAGGAGTGCGGTTAACGTGCCGACAGAGCGGCTTTTGTGCCTAATGCACGTGTTTTTCGACATAATTGTCCTTATGGAATGTTGAGTACCTACACAGCCCCATTAGCGGGGCTTATCTTGACTTCCTAGGGTTGGGGAACAGTTGCAGCTGTTCCCCAACCTGCTAATAAAGTTCTTTTAGAGTGGTGTCACCTCCGTTAGGATCGCGACCCCTGTCGTTCTAGGGGCATTCGTAAGTCCAGCTATTGCCATTGGAGTCTGTTCCCGCGCAGAAATTCCCTCCGGTCGAGGTGTCTACCCATCCGCCGTTGTCCGCCGGAGCAGGCTCAGGAGCTAGGGCAGGGGCGGGTGCTGCGGGTGCCTCATAGGAGTCATCCGACCACGACGAAGACCCGCCGTTTTCCGTTGCGGAATACCCCGAATCTGAGTAGTCGCTCAAGGCTTCCGAACCACCACCAGACACGGCTGCCGGCGCGGACGGTGCCGGAGCCTGCGCGGCCGCCACCTTCCCATTCAACGCATCGACCCGGCCCTGGAGAGCCGCGGCCTTCTCCTTGAGAACAGACAACCGCACGCCCTTCCCGGAAGCCGCGAGAGCCTTGCAGTCCGCGCTCAGGGTGTCAGCTTCGCCGGCCAGACCCTCAACCACGCGGGCATTAGCCGTTGCGGTCTCGCACGACGCCGCGAAACTCGCCGCGTCGCCATTCAGGTAGCTCGCGGTCGCTGCCTCAAACTGCCCGTTGAGCTTCCCGGTCGCGTCCTTGATCTGAGCCGCCTGCGTCTCAAAATCCGCGGCCTTAGCCCGCAGGTTCTCCGCTTGGGACCGCGCCGAATCAGCATCCAAACCCTTAGCATCCGCAGCCTCGAAAGGCTCAGCCAGCCCAGCACGCGCCGCTTCCACAGCCCGGAAGAGTGCCTGGCAGTCCGCGGGCGCGCCGCCATCCGCCTCGCATTGCTCGGCCGTGAAACCAACACCATCGGCCGCGGCTTGCAGCGCGGTGCGGGCTTGCTCGTTGACCGTCACGGCCTCGCTGTAAGCCGCCCGGGCCTCACCGGTGCCACTTGAACGCTGCGCCAGATATACACCAGCGCCGGCCAAGGCCGCGGCCACGATAGCCACGCTCGGCCACAGCCACACACGCCTACGCCGGCTTTGCCCGGTAGCAGTCTCGCCAGCGACGCCGACTGCCTCGTCGCCAGCCACGGCAGTAGCCGTTTCGTCAACCGTGGTTGTTTGCTCGCCCATGGCTCGCCCTTCCTTTCGCTAAAAACTCTCAAAAATCTGCGGTTGTCTTTTCTTCAGCCTAACCCGCCATCAGGCCTTGCCAGAACCCCTACACCGCACCACACCGGCCTCACCCGGCGGCCCAGTCGAGGCCGGCTGCGGGGCAGGCGAGCGAGAGCGGGAAACCCTCGCCCGCAGCCCCTCAGGCATTCCACACACCTCACCCGGATCCGGCCTGGTATCCACCACCACCGCACTACGCGGCTTCGGCGGGCGCGGCGGCCTAGCCAGCGCAATATCGCGGATGCGATGCGCGATGACCCCACCCGGATTGTGAGCATCGCCCAAAGCGTTGCCGGCTAGCTGGGCGCGAATCTCCGCGCGCTGCCAGCCTGCATTGAGCGCGGCCTGCAAATCCCGGGCAACCGCCACAAACCGGGACGGTGCCAAGAAACGCACCAGGTCACGAGGCACGCACTCACCGATCAAGCTCGCTGCCCACTCCTGCCGCGAGCCTGGCGGCTGCGCAGTACTTGACGGTTGCGCAGTGCTCGGCGATTGCCCGCTACCCGGCGGTGTCTGCCCGGCATCCGGCCGACCCGAACCGCTCGGCGTTGGCTCGCGCCGAGCTTGGCCCTCAATGGCCGGGACAGGCTCACAGCGCGCCGGAGGTACCACGGCCGGCGCGGGATGTGGGGTAGTCCCGCCAGGGACACCCCCACCCGCATCCTGCTCGGGATGTTCGACCTGGGAATCATCTTCCACACCAACCACGATGCCAGACCCCTGCGACACAAAAACCGCGGGCTGCGTTGGTTGGTTGGTTAATTCCGAACGTAGTGAGGAATTATTGGATCTCTCTTTAGAGAGATGCGCCGCGGCTGACCGTGCTGCGGTCCACCGTGCTCCGGTAATCCCCGCACGGTGAGAACCTGTGGATAACTCACTACCGGGTTCAACTACCGCGGAATCTCGCGGTTCCCACCGTGCCGAGGTTTTCCAGGCACGGTGAAAATCACCCTCGTTTTCGTTACCCGGGTCACTCCCGAAATTTGAAACTGCCGGACAGTTTGAACCGGGCGTTTCACAGTTATCCACAGGCCTAGCGGCGGCTGTTTCAGGGTTATCCACAAGGGGTACAGCTGTAATGATTGGCTCCGCGCCCTCGCCCGCGCCTCCCGTTGGGACGGAAGACGCTGCCGGCATGGCTGGTGCCTCGTCAAGGCGCACCTCATCTTCCATGCCGAACTCGCCGGCCGGTGCGCTGCGTGTGAACTCGCCCGGGTGGCTCGGACAGGCAACTACCTGGCGGGCGGTGATCGCTCCGCTCTCCATCCGCCCCTGAATCTCACAAAGCGCCTCACCCACGGACACAGGCGTATCAAACATGACCACCAACTCGCGGATCTGCCCCGACGCACGGGTGCGGAACCGGAAACGATAATGCTGCTCTTCTAGGAGCGCGAGGGCTTTACGTGCCCTGTGTTCGCCCATATCCCGGCCCATGAGATCGCGATAACCCACAGGAGCATTCGGCGGTAACGAGAGCGACACGGTGGCCAATGCCAACGCGTCATAAGTGAGGGCGCGGTTGAAGATCATGGAGTTTGGTAGCGCCGTAGCGCCCCGCCGCACTGCAAAGTATTCACCCATGACACACCCCCACATTGCTATCACCAGTGGCTGGCCTATTAGTCACGCCGGGCGTGTGTGTGGCGGCCAGGCTTGCCCGCAACTCACTAACATCCACGCCCGGAACCGATAGGCATTCGGTGACAAACGGGCGAATCTTGAGTGGTAGGCACCGAAACGCAGTCAAAGGCGAGACCGGGTGCTCGAACACTTGCGTGAGCAACCCGTGGCCCTCAGGCAAGCGGCGCTCCCACCGGTAAAACAGCCCGTAGCGTTCAAGCTCGCTTATCGCGCGGGTAACGCGGTCGCGCCCAAACCCACGCCCGGTCAGGGCGCTCACTGTCCGCTCAGCGTTTTTGGGCATGGCCAGCATCGCCACCCACACGCCAAGTGCCTCATACGAAAGATCAGGGTCAAGAACGACATCGCGTTCAAGAAGCACGGGATAAGACCGGACAGAGAAAAACAAACCCGTATCGCTCATACTGCCACCTCCCTGCGGCGCACGAAGCGCGGGCCGCCGTAATAGGGCCGAGGTCGGCTGCCACAAACAAGGGTGTTCGTGGCAGCCCACCCCTTGCCCGCCCGCCGCAGTGGAAAACGCGGCGAGCCACACCACCAATGACGGTGGCGCCTCCCTTTCTTCACCAAAACACGAGAGCGAATCGCACACGGAGTGAGTGTGCAGCGCACACCAACTAACCGGGAGGGAAAAACCGAAACCCTTTCCCTCCCAGCATGGGCGAACCCGCCCGTGTTTCCCTCAGAGATCCCGAAAGGGGAGACTATGGAAACCGTTTGCATGCTTATTGACGCTATTGGCAGTCTTATGTCCGGCTGCGTGGCAGCCCTCACCTTATTGAGGTATGGTTCCAACCCCACACCCACCACACCGGCACCTCCCACGTTGAGCGTGCCAGGCGTATCCAGTCCCGGCGTGGTCATCAACACCGAGAACATCATTATTAATGGCCCGGTATTCATCACCAATAACCCGAACGCGGACGAGACACAGCCCATCCGGGATGCTGCCCCGGACGACGAAGACCACGCTCCTAAAACATCGAGGTAGTCGGGCATAGCGGCAAGACTAGGGTCGGCTGGCTCTCCAGGACTCCGAAGAGCCAGCCGGCCCGCCCGCCGCAGTGGAAAACACGGCGAGCTACACCACCGTTGCCAGTGATGCCTCCCTTTCTTCACCAAAACACGAGAAGAACCCACACACAAAATGTGTGTGTTAGCCGCACTAGTTAAGTAGAGGGAAACAAAAACGCAGACCGTTTCCCTCCGAGTGCGAGCAATCCCGCCCGTGCTCCTACCAACAATCCCGAAAGGGGAGATTATGGAAGCTATTTTCCTGTTTGTTAGCGCGGTTAGTAACGCCATGTCCGCCTGGACCGCAACCCTCACCTTGTGGGGATACGGACCAAAACCCACACCCGCCACACCGAGCACATCGCAGACGCCACGCATGCCGGACATGCCAAGCACGCCAGGCGTAGCCAGTCCCGGCGTGGTTATCAACGCCGAGCACATCATTATTAATGGCCCGGTATTCATCACCAACAGTAGGAATGTGGCAGAACCGCGATCCGTCCGGGACACCGCACATAGTGACGGCGACACCCAAGAAACGGCCGCGTAGCCAACCCGGCTGAGGAATATAGGGTCGGCTGGCTCTCTAGGAGTAGAAAGGGCCAGCCGACCCGCGCGCCAATGGGAAGCGCGCCCACCCACCAACTCACGCATAATAGAAATAACCACAAGCCTATCAACGGAGATGGAAGGGAAGAACATATGCGAACTGCTCGCCGCAAAGACGGAGAAGAATACCTCACGGTCCAAGAATTCAAAGAAAGAGGCCTGGCAGACACCGACATGATCTGCGGTGGGCGCGATCTTCGCGGAAATCTTTGCTCTAGCGGGGTTATTGCCATCAATACCGAGGATGCCGATATTGGCGGGTGGGGTAACACTCCGCACTGGCGCGGAAAGCGACACATCGACTATTGCAATAAATCCTCGAAAAGCCCCACCTATAAAAAGCCAGAAGACGAGAACGAGGAAAGGGTCGTCAAACGATATAAAAACGCTCAGGACATCAATATCGCAATTGACCTTAGACGCGAGGCCGATACGGATGGCGGTGCTACCGGCAAAGATGGTAGCGATGATATTACGGCTGTGGACTCTCAAGGCAAGAAGCGCGGACGCCAAACAGCTAGGGATGGTAAAGGGCGAAAACGACAAGTAGGGTGCCTGAAAAATCTCTTGACCCTGGCCGTCGAGGGAATCCTTGACCAGCACCAGGACGCACAGGTTAACGTGTTGCTTGACGAGGGCCTTATCAAAGGAACCGTCGCCGAGTGTGTGCATAACTGCGCCACCCAAGCTCCCGAACCAGGGAAACTCGGTATTTACTACGGAGTCGTCACAAACGTGCGTGAAGCCGACTACGGGAAGGCGTTCTTGAATTTCCGTAACGGATTCACGATATTCCTCAGTGCAGAGATCTACACGTCCATAGAAGCGGTCAAAAGCTATAAGAACCGCGCAGTTGCTGTCATCGGAACACCCCGAGAAAAGAAGGGCGGCTCTGGAACGCTTATCCGGGTTGACGACATTGAGTACCTGCGCGCCAGCAAAAAGAGATTCGGGCGCAGCCGGCGCTTGTAGTGTTCTTACCATGGGATGATCTCCAGCCACTCACTGAGATCCCCCGCAGAGATCTGCGAGGACGCGGGCGGGAAAACCGATGCTTGGGTAAGCGTGCCCGGTGAAGTGAAAGCCGCGACCTTCAGGCACTCCCCTCCCAGCCACGTACCAATACAGGTGTCTGTATAGTTCGCGGCAATAAGCCCCACAAGCGGGTCAATCTGAGAGTGGGAAACATACACGTCCTCGCCCTCACTAGCGTTGGGGCCGAAAGCCGGGGTCGTGCGGTAAGCCAGGCCACACACCAGCCACGGCAAACACCAACCCCACAGTTCCTCGGGAAGCGTGTCCAGGTCATAGCCCAAGCGAATCTCTCCACCCTCCACGCGCACCTTGAAATGCTCAATCACCCGGCAGGCTTTATCGAAGTGTTCTTCGGGTATCCCGTCCACGTCGAAAGCGACATACACCCACGGGTGACAAACCCGCGCACCCAGTTCTGGTGAGTACACACCCTCATTGGGAATATGCAAATTCCAGCACTGGATAACAACCGACTGCCCCAGCTCGTCCATCGTGTCCATAGGGTGCCTACCCGAAAATTTCTAACTGGCCAGGAACCTCCGCACAGACCTCACTCGTCGCCGTCGGCGAAGCATTCTCCGCAACCGGCGCAAGAATACGATCAACCTCTGACCTGGGGATGCGCCACTGCCCAGACGGGAGTCTCACGGCACGGATGTCGTTCTCGGAGCACCAGCGGGTAACGGTGGTTCTGCTGACGCCCATCAAGGAGGCTACCTCCCTAGTCGTTAGAATCTGTTTCGACATGCCATTCCCTTAGTTATGTGTAACTATCCGAGTTACACGATACGTAACTTGCCGAGTCGTGTCAATAGTGTCGAGTTGCGCGCGGTGTAACCAGGTGTTACGTTTAGTGCATGTCGATTGCTATGGAGAAATTGAACCTCACGAGTGATGAGGCTGTTGGTGTTAATGTTGTCCTTTGGCTTCGCCGCCGAGGGAAGCAGCAGATGGATTTAGCGGAATGGCTAGGTTTGACAAAGGCAAGCGTTTCGCGGAAAACCTTGGGGAAAACTCCGTGGTCTGTTCAGGATCTGGTCGCGACCGCCGCATTCCTAAATGTTCCGATCTCGGCGTTACTCCCGGACTCTGTTGTGGAGCAGGAGCAAGAAAAAAGGTCCCGTGCCTCCGAAGAGAGGCAGGACCTTTCGTCAGTGGCGGGGAGAGGATTTGAACCTCTGACCTCCGGGTTATGAGCCCGGCGAGCTACCGAACTGCTCCACCCCGCGGCGACTGTTCTACTATACGGGCTTTGCGGCATGAATGCAAGTGTGATCGTTGTCTCTTAGGTGCGGATGGTGCATGTGCGTGAGAATCTATTCAAGGTAGCAGGTTCTGCGGTGCGAATTTCGCGAAATTGCGTGGTATAAGTAAACTAACGAAAGTCAAGATATGCATATCTTTATGGGGGCGTGGTGAAGCTGCAGCATCTGGAGGCCTTTGTAGTGGTCGCAAGGGTTGGATCGATCAAAGAAGCTGCGGTTGAGCTGAACTGCAGCCAGCCATCGGTGACCAAGCAAATTCGCGAATTGGAAAAGACCTTAGGCCAAGAACTTCTTGATCGATCTGGACGTGGGGTTCGGCTTACTCCTGTCGGCGTCCTATTTGCTGGCAGGGCCCGGGAGATTCTCAGTCTCTCGCGGCGTACGGTCGAAGAGTTCAGTATGCTGCACGGCGATATTGGTGGACACGTGGTTGTGGGTACTGTTGAAAGCGCCGCTGTCATCGATGTTGCTCGGGCCATTAAACGTGTGCGGGATAAGCATCCTGGAGTTGGCGTAACACTGCGTCGGATACGTAGAGAGACCATTCTGGAAAGGCTTGCGAGTAACGCACTATCTTTTGCCATTGCGCCGGATTCTTGGGATTTGGCGGGGTATGAGCGTCTGTCCTTGCCAACGCAAGATCGGTGGGGGATTTTAGTTCCTGCGGCTTCTTCTCTTGCCGCGAAGGAAAGTGTGAGTGTGGACGATCTAGAAGGTCTTCCTCTTATTTGTCCGGATGATAGCGTGGGGCATCGCCAGTTGGAGCGGTGGCTAGACGATCACGGTGATCAATGCCAGGTTATTTATGACGTGGTTTATCATGCGCCGCAATTGGTTGATGCTGGGGTGGGGTACGCGATCATCAACGATTGCTCGGCTGGGCGGTGCTCGCCTCTTGGACTGGTATTCGTTCCGCTGGCTCCGGCAAGGCGTTCTGCCACGAGTCTGGTCTGGGATCCGAGCCGTGCGCTCACGCGAGTGGAACTAGCATTTTTGGAGGAAGTGCGCGGAGTTTGTGCTCAGATGCGGGAGTAAATAATAATGTGCACACGAAAACAGACCGCAATCCATCATTAATAGAAATATTATTAACACTGCATATTTAGTGAAGTGGTAGTTGGAGCTGGAAATTCAATTTAAGACGACAGCGGTCTGGTGGTGTGACCGGAATTCCAGTTATTTACTTCACATTTTCCTGGGAGATTTCTTAGCAAAACCTGCCAAATAGGTAGAAAGTCCCCTGCGGGGGGGGGGTGTTTAAATGCGAAACACCAGGTCAGAATCGTAATCGTGCGATTAATAAAATGTTATTAAAGCGCGAATTTGCAATTTATAGTTATGTTACGATTCTGAATGATTTAGCTGGTGTGGCGCGTTACTTATTGTGTTTTGGTGATGCTCAGGCGCATCTCTTTCACAAAATTCACCTAAGTGGCGATATGCGCACCCGCAAGTCATCCGATTATCTACCAATGGAGAAAAGATGTCTCACTACACGGGGGCGCCTAATTCGGCACCCGGCATTTTCGCTCCGGCTGGCACGCGAACGCGGGGGGGGGGGTACTCTCCGCAAGAAGTTGTGGGCCGGTATCACGGCTGCAGCTCTCAGCCTGAGCCTCGCCCCAACGTTCAGTGCTCCTTCTGCACATGCTTATGAACTAGAGCGATCAGATGGCGTTCTTGGTGAAATTCAAAGTTCGGTGTACGGCCGGGTTTTCTTTGACCGAGGCGGAAATGTCGCAGTTTTTGACGGCAATGACGAAGGATTAGCCGGCGTCAAGGTATACGCCCAGTGGGTTGACTTTAAGAATAAAAAGCTGAAGGGTGCTGTCTCACCGGTTTATTGGACCGAAACAAAGGCCGATGGCAAGTACTCGATCAAGCTTCCTAAATGGACGGATGCCCTTGGGATTGAGCATGAGTGGAAAGCTCAGGTTGGTCAGGGCTTGCGCATTTGGTCGGATAACCCCGATAAAGCGAAGTATGTGAACTCGTTTGTGGAGTCCGACGGCGTCTTCGTGACCAACGGAATGACGCAACGTTACGTGGGGACGTGGAATGCTATGCCCCAGTCCGCTGCGGAAAACTTCAATATTTCTTACCAGGAACGGCCGCAAATTAGCGAGATGTTCCCGGCGGAAGATACCTGGAAGGAAAGCAAAAATCGACAAGGCGGCGGCTATGTCAAGGGGCGTGTCTTCTATGACCAAAGAAACCTCTTTGGCGCACCCGCAGCGGTCCGCATGTTCCAGGACAGCCTAGGTGATATCGCTGTTCCCAATGTTAAAGTGGTTGGTACCTACGTTCAGGACGAGGTCGCGAATCGCTTTGACGAGTGGAAGAAGAACAACAACGGCTATACCCGTGACCGGTTTAAAGCTGCGCAGCGGGAGATTATGGCCAAGTACGAGCAAGAAACTGGTAAGAGCGCTTTCGCTGAAACCGTTTATGCTATGACCGATGCTCAGGGTCGTTACCATATTCAATTCCAGGGCCTGTGGGGTGACACCTACTACCGCAAGGGAATTGTCAATGCGGGTAAGCATGGGGATCCGGTTCCGGAAGGTCAAGGCTGGTGGGCCAAGGGCAACATGAGCTCGCGGCATATCAACGTCGAATACATGTATGTAGCACCCGTCTTGCCTGAAGGCGTTGGTGGTGCTCTCGATAACTTCCCGGATAACCTCTATCAGTACGGTGCTGAGGTTGCTGACTACGCCACTGATGCCGCTCAGAGTAATATCATCGACCAGGATTTCGCCCTCCGCATGGAGGATCGTGATTTCCAGGTTCTGGAATACAACCAGACCACGAAGCCTGCGGCTCCTGGCGTGACTGTCCAGACTGAGGCAACCGGTTTTGTGCCTTCGAGTAGCCACGAAATTGTGTGGACGGATTCTGAAGGTAACGAGGTACATAAGTGCATCTCCACATCTTCAAACCTGGGAGTCGTGGACTCATGTCCTCTCACGGTTCCGGCTGATCTTGACCATGATGAGATCTATACAGCGACGATCTATCCTGAAGGCTCGCGCGATACTGCGCTAGCCAAGGATGCGTTTGCTGCGAAGCCCACCCCGGAGTACAAGCACACTTTGGTCGACCTTGACACGACCGAGACTGTTGCTTCGCCCCTCCATAAGGAGAACGGGACCAAGCCGCGCGGCGCGTCGTATGCTCCGCTTGATGACAACGCAAAGATCCCCGCGGAACTGCTTGCTGACGTCGACCAAAACAAGGTGAAGGTTGGCTTGCAGCCCTGGGCGACGGTTAATGAGGATGGAACTATTTCGCTTGCGCCGAAGAAGGGCGAAGCTGAGCCGGGTGAGTACCTCATCCCGGTCAAGATGACCACCCCAACAGGCGAGAAGATTCTCCTTGCTCCGATTACGGTGCGTGATCCGAACGCCGATGGTGATAATGACGGCACTCCGGACCTGAAGGATCAGTGTCCTGCTGTTGCTGGGCCGGCTTCTAATAATGGTTGCCCGGCTTGGGGTGATGGTGATGGTAAGCCTG
>NZ_JBOZCC010000005.1:0-149014 GCF_051265055.1 Actinotignum saccati | reverse complement strand
AGCGGGTCAGTGTTACCGGGCTTGCCGTCCTTATTGAACTTATCGTCCTTGAACGGGTTCTTGGTGCCATTGACCTCATCACCGTCGTTGATCCCATCACCGTCAGTATCCGGGTTGTTGGGATCGGTCCCAATCTTCTTCTCGTCACCATCATTGATGCCATCGCCGTCGGTATCCGGGTTATTCGGATCGGTGCCGTCCTTCTTCTCATCCCCATCCGTCACGCCGTCACCATCGGTGTCGGCCTTGTTCGGATTAGTCGGAGTGCCGTTGTTGTTCTTGCCGGTCACTTCGTCACCGTCATTCACACCATCGCCATCCGAGTCAGGGTTGAGCGGGTCAGTGTTACCAGGCTTGCCGTCCTTATTGAACTTATCGTCCTTGAACGGGTTCTTGGTGCCATTCACCTCATCACCGTCGTTGATCCCATCACCGTCAGTATCCGGGTTCTTCGGATCAGTACCAATCTTCTTCTCGTCACCATCATTGATGCCATCGCCGTCGGTATCCGGGTTATTCGGATCGGTGCCGTCCTTCTTCTCATCCCCATCCGTCACGCCGTCACCATCAGAGTCAGCCTTGTTCGGATTAGTCGGATTGCCATTGTTGTGCTTACCAGTGACTTCGTCACCGTCATTCACACCATCACCATCCGAGTCAGGGTTGAGCGGATCAGTATTACCAGGCTTACCATCCGGATCAGACTTATCGTCCTGGAACGGATTCTTGGTGCCATTGACCTCGTCCCCGTCGTTGATCCCATCACCATCAGTATCCGGATTGTTCGGGTCGGTTCCGATCTTTTCTTCTTCAGAATCGGTCAGGCCATCCCCATCACTATCAGGATCATTAACAGTCACGGTCACAGTATCGAGTTCCTTGCCATCGCGATCCTTGACCGTGACGACAACTTCGTCCTTGTCCTTAGCATCCGGATTCGGAGTAACCGTGATTGAACCATCGGGATTGAGAGTCGCGGTGCCCGGACCGTTCACTTCCACCGTGGTGCCGTCAGGTACCGGCCCGCCAGTATTCGGAAGGTCAACCGGAACACCCGGCTTACTGTTTCCGTCGTTCCACACGGGCTTATCCGGCTCGGTAACCGTCACCTTGGAGGTATCAAGTGTCTTATCGCCATCCTTAATGGTTACCGTGATTTCAGTTCCAGGGGTCGCGTCACCAGGAACCCTGACGACGACGTTGCCATCCTCACTAATCACGCAAGTAGCACCATTGGAAGCTTCACACGAAGCAGTATCCGGAATCGGACCATTAGCCGGATCCTTCTCCAGCGTCACATCAGTGCCGGGCTTACCTTCGCCGTCGTTCCACGCCGGGCAACCGTTATTAGAAGCCGGGCCGGCAACATCCGGGCACTGATCAAGCGCATCCGGGACAGTATCGCCATCGGTATCCGGGTCCTTGACGGTCACCTTGGAGGTATCAAGAACCTTGTCACCATCCTTGATCGTGACAGTAATCTCGTCCTTATCCTTCGCATTCCCAGGAACCTTGACGACGATATTGCCATCCCCGCCAATAGTGCAGGTGGCGCCACCGGTTGCTTCACAGGTGGCCGAGGACGGGATCGGACCGTTAGCCGGATCCTTCTCCAGCGTCACATCCGCACCGGGCTTGCCCTCGCCGTCGTTCCACGCCGGGCAACCGTTATTGGAAGCCGGCCCAGCGATGGTCGGGCACTGATCCTTGTCATTGGCGACATTGTCGCCGTCGGTGTCGGGGTCAACAATGGTCACGGTAGCGGAGTCAAGATCCTTACCGTTCGGGTCCTTAACCTTGACGACAATCTGGTCCTTATCCTTGGCGTTCGCGTTCGGAGTGACGGTAATCGAGCCGTCTTCGTTCAGGGTTGCGGTACCCGGACCGGTGACCTCAACCGTGGAGCCTGCCGGGACAGGGCCACCCTCATTAGGCAGCTCGGCCGGTTCGAACGGCTTGGTAGTTGTGTCGTTCCAGATCGGGTTGTTCGCGGGAACAACAGTCACCTTGGAGGTGTCCAGGGTCGTGTCGCCATCCTTAATGGTCACCGGAATTTCAGTACCGGGGACAGAATCTTCCGGAACCTTGACGACGACGTTGCCATCCGGGCCAATGGTGCAGGTAGCACCATTACCGGCTTCACAGGTCGCGGTGTTCGGGATATCGCCGTTAGCCGGATCCTTCTCCAGCGTCACGTCCGCGCCAGGCTTACCATCACCATCACCCCACGCAGGGCAACCATTATTAGAAGCCGGGCCGGCAACATCTGGGCACTTATCCAAAGAATCCGGGACAGTATCGCCGTCGGTATCCGGATCGGTGACGGTCACCTTGGAGGTATCAAGAACCTTGTCACCATCCTTGATCGTGACAGTAATCTCGTCCTTATCCTTGGCGTCACCAGGGATAGTGACGACGACGTTGCCATCGGTGCCAATAGTGCAGGTAGCACCACCAGTCGCCTCACATGATGCAGTATCCGGAACCTTGCCATTAGCCGGATCCTTCTCCAGCGTCACATCCGCGCCAGGCTTACCATCACCATCACCCCACGCAGGGCAACCATTATTAGAAGCCGGCCCAGCAATGGTGGGGCACTTATCCTTTAGATCCGGAGTGCCGTCGTTATCACCATCGGAATTCGGATCATGCACCGTAATCGGGGCAAGAAGAATCTTTTCACCCGTCGGAGTGGTCATCTTGACCGGGATGAGGTACTCACCCGGCTCAGCTTCGCCCTTTTTCGGCGCAAGCGAAATGGTTCCATCCTCATTAACCGTCGCCCACGGCTGCTGACCAACCTTCACCTTGGTCTGGTCAACATCAGCAAGGAGATCTTCGGGAATCTTCACATTCTCTTCGAGAGGCGCATACTTCGCGTCTCGCGGCTTGGTTCCGTTTTCCTTGTGAAGCGGCGAAGCAACGGTTTCGGTCGTATCGAGGTCAACCGAGGTGTGCTTGTACTCCGGCGTCGGCTTGGCAGCAAAAGCGTCCTTGGCTAGCGCAGTATCGCGCGAGCCTTCGGGATAGATCGTCGCCGTGTAGATTTCGTCATGATCGAGATCAGCCGGAACCGTCAGAGGACACGAGTTCACAACGCCTAGGTTTGAAGATTTGGAGATGCACTTATGCACCTCGTTACCTTCAGAATCCGTCCACACAATTTCGTGACCGCTCGAGGGAACAAAGCCAGTAGCCTTCGTTTCGACCGTCACGCCAGGTGCTGCCGGCTTATCAGTCTGGTTGTATTCCAGAACCTGGAAATCACGATCCTCCATGCGGAGCGCGAAATCTTGGTTATGGAGGTCACTCATTCCACCAAGAGTTGCATAGTCTGGGACTTTGTCTCCGGGGCCAAACATATTGTCCGGGAAGTTATCGAGTGCACCACCCACACCCTCTGGCAACACGGGGGCAACATACATATAGGCGACGTTAACGTGCTTCGAACTCCAGTTGCCCTTGAGCCACGAACCTTCGCCCTCGGGAACCAGATCACCGTACGTGCCGTTCTTCATGATGCCTTTAAAGGTGTAGCTATCACCCCAAAGTCCACGGAACTGGATGTGATACGAACCCTGAGCATCCGTTACGCCGTAGGCAGTCTCAGCCCATGGGCTTTTCCCTGTTTCCTCCTGATACTTCGCCATGATGTCACGCTGAGCTGCCTTAAATTGCTCGCGGGTATAACCCCGGTGCTCGCTCTTCCACGTGTCAAAACGGCGCGCAACCTCATCTTGAACGTAGGTACCCACGACTTTAACGCCAGGAACCGCTACGTCCCCAAAACCGTCTTGGAAATTACGTACAGCCTTCGGAGCGCCAAAGTAGTTTCTTTGATCATAAAAAACGCTTCCGTTAACGTAGCCGCCGTTTTCCTGGTTGGTTGTTTCCTTCCAGGTACTCTCGTCCGGAAACATCTCTTCAATCTTAGGACGCTCCTGATAAGAGATATTCATGTTCTCCGCAGCAGACTGTGGCCACGCATTCCACGTACCCACATATCGCTGCGTCATCCCATTGTTAACGAAGATGCCGTCGGACTCCACAAACGAATTTACATACTTCGTTTTATCGGGATTATCAGCCCAGATGCGCAAACCTTGACCAGCCTGAGCTCTCCACTCATGCTCAATACCTAGGGCGTCCGTCCAATTGGGAAGCTTAATCGAGTACTTACCGTCAGCTTTGGTTTCGGTCCAATAAACCGGCGAGACAGCACCCTTCAGCTTTTTATTATTAAAATCAACCCACTGAGCGTATACTTTTACGCCAGCAAGTCCTTCATCACCTTTATCGAAAGACGCAATATTATCTACCCGGTCCAAGAAAACTCGGCCATATACCGAGCCTTTAATTTCACCGAGCTTACCGTCTGACCGTTGTAGCTCATAGGCTTGCGCAGAAGGAGCGCTAAACGTCGGGGTGAGACTCAAACACAAAGCTGCGGCAGTGAGACCAGCCCACAACTTCTTGCGAAGAGTACCCCCCCCCGCTCGATTGCCAGCCGGAGCGAAAATGCCGGGTGCCGAATTAAGCGACCCCGTGTAGTGAGACATCTCTTCTCCATTGGTTAGATATACGGATATTTAGGAGACGGCTGCCGTCACATAGGTGAAAATTATGAAAGCGATACACCCAAGTATCACCAAAACATAATCAGTAACGCACCGCACCGCCTAAACATTCAAAATCGTAACACAACCACGAATTACTTCTTCGATATTTAGTAATATATCATCAAATATATACATACCGCCTTGACCTGGACTTTCATCGGTGTGGCCCCAATCGAAAGAGGACTTTTAGCCCATCTCGCGGTCTTTATGTAACTCATTCTCCACAAAGTGTGTGGAACGTAACCACCCGGACGAACGCGAACTCGTGAATTATTATTCAATTTACACATAGTATCTTCAGAACAGGCGATCTCACAGATATGAGAGAACTATTCGCGCGGTTTTCATAACAAGCGGCTATACGTGCAGCATCATCCGATCAGCATGCACATCCGGACCACATAACCATATCGGCTTCTTAAACGCTTGCCGCTGCGCCCAGTTCGAGGGCTAGATCAAGGCGTTCGGAAACGTCGTACCAGAGCAAGTCCTCCTCGGCGAGCACCTCGAAAGCGGCCTCGTCATCAGGCCCTGCCAACACGTAGGGTTCCATCTCCGGCCCGTCCACGTGGATAGACACCACGTCAGCCCAGGAAAGCTCTTCGAAAAGCTGAAGGGCCGTGGGCAAATACTCCTCGGGGTTGGCAAGATCCCGGCATTTCTCGGGTGCTACCTCGGCAGCAATCACAACCCGGCGCGGACGCAGGCCGCCCCGCTCCGGCAGTACTACCCCAAACTGAGGATCGGCCTTCCCGGCGAACATCGCCGAGACAGCACGCAAAGAATCATCCGCGGCCGCGTTGAAAGCAATCGCCTCGAGATAATCACGATCTTCATCATTCACTTCACGCGCCAGAGCCTCCGTTGCCGCGTGCACCACACGCCCGGAAAGCACGGACATCGCCACATCGGCAGGAGTAGCCGGAAGATAAATTCTCATGCGCCCAGTCTACTCACCGCCCCACACCCCGATAGTCCAGAACAGCACGCGCCAGCCGCCGCACATCCCGACTCACCCTACTGCGAGGGGCCACAGCCACCACGCTCATGCCGGCTCGTTCGGCCCGTGCGTAGCGAGCGGCGTCGTCGCCCACCCCTATCACGGCGGGTATCTCACGCTCCCCAAGAAGCGAGGCGAAAGTAACGTGATCCTCCAGACCCGCGCGGGTGACCACCGGCAAAGCCGCGCGACCCAGCGCCCGGGCGCGCCACCACGCCTCCACTCCGCGGCGCAAACCCACCGGTCCGGCGCGGCAGGCCACCACCACGAGGTCCGCGGCAAGAAGGGCACTGAGCGTCAAGCTATCGCGCTCCCCGCTCGCCCCAGCACACCCTTCGCCACTCCGGACAAGCTGGCCTAGCTGCTCGTGCAGATCAGGTTGCTTCGAGCGGGGGAATCCGGCCGCCCGGATATCGGCTTCGTCGAGGAAAGCGGGCAGTTCCGCGGCGCAATCAACGATGGTGATCTGTGCGAAAGGTCGGAGCTCATCCCAGAGCTCGCCGATACCGGGCCCGGCCAGTTCACGCCAGCGACCACCGCGGTTGAGACCGGGGAGGAAATGTAAGATGCCGCGCGGGCCGATGCGCAGTTCCCGCACGTAACGCGGAAGCTGCGCCTCGAGGGTGTCACCGGCATGCAGGGCGCGAGCCACCCCGATGAGCCCGGCTGGTTCCTCGCCCAGGTCCACGAGCTGCGCCAAGGATGGGTTGCGGGTATCCGCGTCCACCAGCAGCACCGCATGCCGCTCGCTCAACACCCAGGCAAGATCGCGTGCCAAGGTGGAACGGCCCGGGGCGCCCGCGCTCCCCCAGATGGCCACCAGGAAACCGGGATCAGCATGGGCACGCTCAGCAGAATTCGTGTGCTTCGGGACGTTGGCACGCTTCCGGCGCTCAGGATTCAACCTCATTGCACCTCACCTACCAGGGTGAATGACGCACCCGCCGCGAGTTCCTCGAGTGCCACCCCGAGCTCGGCGCGCGGAATATGAACTTCCATAGCCGCCGCGCCCGCGAAATGGGTATCACTGGCCGTTCCCGCGAAAATGACCTCCCGGGAAATCAACCGGGCGGGCGCTTTTTCGCCGGTACCACCCGTGGCGGGAAGCGCCCATAGCTGGGCCGGCGCCCCGCGCGCCAGAGCAGTGGGAAGCGCACCGCTGACCGGCAGCATTGTCACCACCCGCTCACCCGACATGCGCAACGCCGACTTTTCGACCAACTCACCCGGGTAAATCGTGCGCCCAACCGTACCCGCCTGGCCTGCCGGGATATAGGCATCGGCCAGCCCAGCCGGTACTTCCACCACGGCCAGACTCGCCTCATCCAGCGAGGTGCCCGGCACCACCGCCTCGGTTGCGCGGTAGACAGGAACGGTCACCGGGCCGCGCAGCGCATACCCGCCCGCGAGCGCGCCGGCAGCAATCAACGCCACCCCGCCTGCCAGACGCGGATCTTTCCACCGTGCCCACGTTTTCTCACGCATCCGCCTATCCTTTCCGATTGACCGCATTTGAGCGAACTTGACCACACTCGACCGTATGTGGCCGCGAAAACTCGCGACCGGGAGCGATGCGGAGTAACCGGAAACGACCAGAAATAACCACCACTTTAGCCTCCGGTCACGCCCGCTCGCGCCGTGGAGTCAGTGTGACAGGTAGCGCGCAACTCGCCAAGCCCCCATCCACAGCTTGTGGATATCCAGGCCTTTCCTTGCCGTTTCTTATATGAGTTATCCACAGGGGAATGAGGCCGGGTGTACCCGGCTGATTAATAGTTGAGCCACACGGGACATTTAGTCATACCACCACGGTGAGAACCGCGTGCCACCCGCTCTTCATCACGAGCGGAGCACGAGGTTTTCGATCCTGACCGGTAACCCCACTGAAGAGGTTTACGATGTCGGTAACGATCAAAGCGCTGTTATCGGCGCTCGCAGGGCTCGCGTCCGCATTTTTCGCGGTCGCGACCGCCCGCTTGCATGCCCCGCCCGGGAGCGTCGCCCAGCTCACCGGGACTCTCACCGTGGGCGTATGCATCGTCGCGTGCTTGGCATGCGCGCGGCTCACCCTCTGCTATTGCGCGGTTGCGCGCTTCGCGCGCGGGAAGGACGACGCCGTCACCCGCCTCGCCCGTCGCATCGGCGGGCGCCATTTCCGCGCGGCTCTCACCAGCACTCTCGCCACTACGCTGGTGGCCGTGCCCGGGGCATGGGCCGCGGAGCCGAACTCTGGCAGCGGCGTCGATATTGGCTGGGGCGGTGACTATTCTGCTCTTCTCACCTCGCCTTCCCAGCCCAGTCTCGATCCCACCGGGTTGTTCCGCGTGGATCCTGATGACTTGCTCGGTGACGTCTCGTATCGAGACGGTGCGGGTGGCTACTATTTGCACCCGCCGGCGCCATCTGCGGCATCGCCTTCGTCTGGGCCTGGAGAACCAAACGCGCCGGGCGAAGCGGATGCGCAGGATGAAGCGGGGCCGTTAGGTAAACCCGATGTATCGGATAAACCGGACGCACCAAAAGAACCGGGTGCGCTGAATTCGCCGGAGGAACCGGCCGAACCTGCTCAACCTGCTCAGGCTGCTCAGCCAAGCAACCCGGGTAGCGCTCCCACCGAATCGTTACGCCCAACCGCGCGTAGTACACCCACACTTTCCCCGACCGAGATTTCACGGCTGGCTGCCCCGCTCCTCAACTCGGATCCGCAACCCGCGGAGCTGCCGTGGGCAGGGCCTCCCCCGATTTATATTGTCCAGCTCGGGGACACCCTTTGGGATATTGCCGATACGCACCTCGGGGCCGGCGCGAGCGATGCGGATATTCTCGGATATACCTATGCCATCGCCGCGGCCAACACCATCGAGGATAGCGACCTCATTTATCCCGGCGAACACTTTATTCTTCCGCCAGCGCGGGAGTAAGACTCACGCATCTGCTCCCGCTACCCATTTCAGTCCTGCCTCGGCCATCGAGGTTGATTCCCCTACCCCACGCATCTCTAGGAGGACCCATGTCCACTGCTCCGCATACCGAAAATACCCCCGGTGCTACTGAAACGACGACGCCCGCCCATCCCGAACTGCAGCCCATAACCAGTACTGCGGGTCAGGATCTGCCTCCTCCCGAGGAAGTCGCAACGGAGGGCCAGCCAAGTTCGTGTTCCCATCTCGGGGCGGAGGAGCCGGAGATGATTCAGGTTTCTCGGCTCCCACCTGCACCGCCTCCGGTATTTGCGCAGCCGGATATGGATGAAATTGTGTCCGCTCTGGATCAGGTTCAACTCGCGGAAATTACCCAATATCGCGCGGTCACCCGCCACCCTCCCTTCCCGCCGGCACCCCACGAGGAAGATACCTGCGTGGCGGAAAACGCGCCGCCGCCCGCGGGCGGGCTCGCAGGCGAGCCCACGGAGCTACCCGGTGCTCTGGTTGGCGAGCGCCCCGGCACCGACGCGTATCCCACGAACAGCGTGGACCCCACAAACAGCGTGGAATTCACGAACGGTATGGAACCCGCCCAAGGCGTGGATCCCGTCGATGCCTTTGAACTGATCGATGATGTTTACCTCGCTTATGGTGTTGGTGCCGCCGGTGACGAAAACATCATCAATGGCGGGACCGGAACCGATAGCGAACACATCACCGATACCTACACTGCCCCACCAAGCGAATCCAAACTCCACCAATGGAACCGGCTCGCGCTATCCGCCGCGCCCTACCGCGATATGTGGCGTGAGGAGATGGCCACCCTCGATGATCCACTCCCGCCCGAGATCCGGCCACCGCATCGCTTCGCCGCCGGAATAATTATCTACTCCATTGAGGTACTGCTGGGCCACCGCGCGCCCGGATATGTACGCCCGCATCTCAGCCCGGAAGTATTTGCCGCGCTGGTGCGCCGGGCCGGCCTGGCTATGCGCATTAAGGGGAAAGCACCCTGGCTGGGAAACCTGCGGATTTCCACGCTCAAAATAACGCATCCACGCCCGCGCGTGGCCGAGGTCATCGCCTGCGTATATTCGGGCGAGCGGACCCATGCGGTTGCCATGCGTATGGAATTCCTCGCGGGCCGCTGGATCGTCGTCGCCCTGGAAATTGGGTGAACGGGCCGCAAGGACAACAAAAACTATCCCGAAACGCGCAACGCACTCGAAACAAAACAAGTGCCGGCCGGTCACGCACTATCACGCACGTGACCGGCCGGCACCCGTATGTCTCTCGCCTAACCGTTTGCGGTAGCCTCGCGGCACTAACTAACGGCTCGCTGCGGCCTCGCGGCACGCTAACGAACGACCCGCTAACTAACGGCCTCGCAACCGCCTACCGCCGCCGCTTCTTATTTTGCTTAGCCGCGGCCCGGCGCTGCGCCCGGTTGCCACCGCCAGCGCCGCCGGAGCCACCCGCACCGCGCCGGCCCCCGCGCGAACCGCCGCGCGCACCGGTGGTTTCCGTCTCCCCGGAGCCGTCCTTCGCGGCCGAGGAATACGAAACATTCTGCTGGCGCTTCGGCTGCTTAATCCCGAGGGATTCCGCGGTCACGCGCTGGCCCGAGGCACCCTCGGCGCCTTCACCCACCGCGGCCTGCAAAGCCCGCTGCTGTTCCGCCTGCACCTGGCGCTGCTTCTCCTCCAGCAACTGGCGCTGCTGTTCCTGGGCGGCACGCAGTGCCTGCTGGGAGGCGGATACCTGCTCGGCGCTGCCCTCACCGCTGGTGCGAATCACCACCCCGGGGCCGGCCATACCCGCCGCGGTATTCCCAGCCACGGTCACCGGGCCGTTCGCCTGGGCTTCCGCCTCCAGGCGCGCCGCGCGTTCGGAAGGAAGCTCGAACTTGAAGAGGTACCGGACGGTTTCCGACATGATATTGTCGTTCATCGCCTGGAACATGCGGTAGCCCTCGTCCTTGTATTCGACGAGCGGATCGCGCTGCGCCATGGCGCGCAAGCCAATACCTTCCTTGAGGTAATCCATTTCGTAGAGGTGCTCACGCCACTTGCGGTCCAGCACGGATAGCACGATCTGGCGTTCCAGTTCGCGCATATTTTCCTCGCCGACTTCCGCTTCGCGCTCCTCGTAATGGGCGTGAATATCATCGGTGAGTTCGCGCTTGAGCGCGGTGCGGTCCAACTGGGAGGGCCCGCCAATCTCATCGAGGTATTCCTCCGCGGTGAATCCGGGAGTGTAGTAGCCCTTGAGGTCCGTCCACAGCGCGGAAAGATCCCACGCTTCCTCATTATCATCGGCGGTGTGGGCGCTGACCACGTCATCCACCACGAAGTCAAGGAAGCCCTGCACCATGGACTCCATATTTTCGCCCTCGAGGATGGAACGCCGCTCGGTGTACACCACGGTACGCTGGTCGTTCATCACGTCGTCGTACTTGAGGACGTTCTTACGCATTTCCGCGTTCCGCGCCTCATTTTCGGTTTGCGCCCGCGAAACGTTCTTCGACATCTGCTTCGTTTCGATGGGAGCATCGTCGTCCATGGCGTAGCTGAGCATCCGCCCGGCCATACCCTGGCCCCACAGGCGCAGCAGGTCATCTTCCAGCGACAGGTAGAAACGTGATTCGCCCGGGTCACCCTGGCGCCCGCTACGCCCGCGCAGCTGGTTATCGATACGCCGGGATTCGTGGCGCTCCGAACCGAGCACGTACAGGCCGCCCAATTCTGCCACTTCTTCGTGTTCGGCCTTGACGGCTTCCTGCTGGCGCGCCAGTTCTTCCGGCCAGGCCGCTTCGTATTCTTCCGGGGTTTCTTCCGGATCCAGGCCGCGGGCCGCCAGCGCATCCACCGCGCGATGTTCGGGATTGCCGCCCAGCATAATGTCAGTACCGCGGCCGGCCATATTGGTGGCCACCGTGACCGCGCCCTTCCGCCCGGCCTCCGCAACCACGCGCGCTTCCCGCTCATGCTGCTTCGCGTTGAGAACCTGATGCTCAATGCCTTCACGCGCGAGCAAATCGGAAAGCTCTTCGGAAGCTTCCACCGAGGCGGTACCCACCAGGACCGGCTGGCCCTTTTCGTGGCGTTCCACAATATCTTCCACAACCGCGCGCAGCTTGGCCGCGCGGGTGGGATAAATAAGATCCTGTTCGTCCTTGCGGATCATCGGCTTATTCGTGGGAATGGGAACGACGCCGAGCTTATACGTCGAGGCGAATTCCTCAGCTTCGGTTTCTGCCGTACCCGTCATGCCGGACAGCTTGTTGTAGAGGCGGAAGTAGTTCTGGAGGGTGATCGTGGCCAGAGTCTGGTTCTCTGCCTTGATCTCCACACCTTCCTTGGCTTCAATCGCCTGGTGCATGCCTTCGTTGTAGCGCCGCCCGGGCAGCACGCGCCCGGTGTGTTCGTCCACGATCAGCACTTCGCCGTTGAGAACCACATAATCGCGATCCCGCTCGAAAAGCTCCTTGGCCTTAATTGCATTATTCAGGTAGCCGATAAGCGGAGTATTGAGGGATTCATACAGGTTATCGATACCCAGGGCATCTTCCACCTTGTCAATTCCCGCTTCGAGCACACCCACAGTGCGCTTCTTTTCATCCACTTCGTAATCGGTATCCCGGCGCATACGCAGCACCAGACGCGCGAATTCGCGATACCACTTATTAGCATCACCTTCCGCCGGGCCCGAAATAATCAGCGGGGTACGCGCTTCGTCAATAAGAATGGAATCAACTTCGTCAACGATAACGAAATTATGCCCGCGCTGCACCAGTTCACTGGTACGCCAGGCCATATTGTCACGCAGGTAATCGAAACCAAATTCATTATTGGTTCCGTAAGTAATATCCGCATTGTATTGTTCGCGGCGCTGTTCGGGAGTTTGCCCGGTGAGAATACACCCGGTGGTCACCCCGAGGAAGCGGTAGACGCGCCCCATAAGTTCAGACTGGTAGGAAGCCAGGTAATCATTAACCGTGACCACGTGCACGCCCTCACCGGTGAGCGAGTTGAGGTAGGCGGGCATGGTTGCCACGAGCGTTTTACCTTCACCGGTTTTCATTTCGGCAATATTGCCCAGGTGGAGGGCCGCGCCGCCCATCACCTGCACATCGTAGGGGCGCTGGCCGATGGTCCGCACCGCCGCTTCGCGCACCGTGGCAAAAGCTTCGGGAAGGATAGCATCGAGGGTTTCGCCTTCTTTCAGGCGCTCCTTGAAGCTATCGGTTTGCGCGCGCAACTCCTCATCACTCATCGCCGAGATATCACTTTCGAGCGCATTGACCTGCGCGGTGATGTTCTTCAGCTTCTTCAGCGTGCGGCCTTCGCCGGCGCGAAGGATACGATCAATCAAGCGTGCCACTTCGTCGAGCTCCTTACCGTGGGCATACGGATGCAATTGTACGGGGTAGAAGCGCGCCCCGCCCCACCTCTTTCACCATTAGCTTTGCGTTCTTCATTACGCTCAGTTTTTCACCAGCCTAGTACCAGGCCTTCGCGCGCTTCTCTGCGTGGTTGCGGGCATAGGTACGACGACGCCGCCACCCCGCCGGCGCGCCTCCTAGACCGTGCCTGTCAATCTAGACCGTGCGCGCCACCACCGAGCGTGCATATTCCGCGAGGGCTTCGCGCACTGCCCCATTCTCCAGGTCAGCAATGGCGGCCACCGCGCGCCCGGCCCATTCCTCGGCAAGCGCCCGAGTTTCATCCATCACCGAATGGTTGCGCAGCGCGCCGAGCACGGTATCAAGGCGCTGCCCGGCCAGCTCCCCGCGGTCCAATTCCGCCAAGATCGCTAGCCCGGCGTCGTCCAAAATCCCCGCGGCGGCGCGTTCCCGCAACAAAATCGTGGGCATGGTGTCCACCGATTCGCGCAGGTCCGTGCCCTGTTCTTTACCGGTTTCCTCGGAAACCACGTCGATATAGTCATCGGCAATCTGGAAGGCAATCCCCACATTTTCACCGAATTCTTGCACCTGGGCGGCAACGTGCGCGTACTCGGCCTCCCGGCTCCCGGCCGCCGCATACACGCCTTCGCGCGCCGAGGCCGCAATAAGCGAACCGGTTTTCCCAGCTAGAACCTCCAGGTAGTGCGCCCGCGGAGACACCCCGTGCCTGCGCCCCACGGTTTCCAGGAGCTGCCCGGTACACAGGCGCCGGAACGTTTCCGCGTAATCCTTGACGGCTCGCGGCCCCAGATCCGCCATCATGGAGGAGGCGCGCGAAAAAAGAATATCTCCCGCCATAATCGCCGCGGAATTCCCGTAGCTGCGGTGCGCGGCCGGCACCCCGCGCCGCAGTGGGGCTTCGTCCATAACATCGTCGTGGTAGAGGGAAGCCAGGTGAGTCAGCTCCATCGCGACCGCCACGTGCTCGACCCGCTCGGATTCCGGCTCCGGGCCCAGATACCCACAGAGTAGCGCCAGCGCCGGCCGCATCCGTTTCCCGCCCGCCTCGGCAAGATACGTGGTGATCGGGTCCACGCGCAGGTCACCAAAATGCGTGGCCGCGTCCAGCTTTTTTTCGACGACGCCGAGCCGCTCCCCCACGCGGGTGAGCAGCTCTTCGACAGTCAGGTCTTTCACGATAGCCAATCCTAGCTTTCCGATGGTGCGCCGGCCCGCGGCCCGGTGCCTCAGTGCGCCGCCGGCAGGGTAGCGCGGTGCAGCGCAACGATCCCGTTGCACATATTACGGTATTCAACGTCGCGCCACCCGGCCGCGTGCAGCCAGCCAGCCAGAGTGCGTTGATCGGGCCAGTCGATAATCGATTCCATGAGGTAGGCGTAGGCCGGGCCATCCGAAGAGGCCAGGGCCGCCACCCGGGGAAGCACGTGGCGCAGGTAGCCGTGGTAGAGGGTGCGGAAAGGCGCGCAGGTGGGCGTGGAAAACTCGGCGATCACCACGTGCCCGCCCGGGCGCGTCACGCGGGCCATTTCTTGGAGGGCTCGCATGGGATCGTGAATATTACGTAGGCCGTAGGAAATAGTTACGGCGTCGAAACTATGATCCTCGAAAGGAAGATCGCAGGCATCGGCCTGCACAAAACGCAAGTCGGGGTGGCGTAGGCGCGCAACCTCGAGCATCCCGTCCGAAAAATCGGCGCCCACCACGCGCGCCCCCACCTGGGCGAAATGCTCGGTGGAGGTGCCGGTCCCGCAGGCCAGGTCGAGGATCTCCATCCCCTCGCGAATGCGCAGGGCTTCGGTGACGTAGCGGCGCCACAGCCGCACCTGCCCGAAGCTGAGCAGGTCATTGCTCCGGTCGTAGCGCGGGGCGACCTGGTCGAACATTCCGGCGACGGCGCGCGGATCTTTGCTGAGTTGTGCACGTGCAGACATGCCCTCTATTCAACCAGCTTGGGCGTATTTGGCAAGAGTGGAATTCTATCTGGCTGCGTAGCCGGGGCGCAGTCGGCTGCGCATCCGCGTAAAGTCCACGTGCGCATCCGCCCAAAGCCGCCGGGTTGGCGCGCGCCCCACGGGACCTCAAACCGGCGAATTTCCGCTAGGCGGCGACTAGACTGAAAAAGAAGTCACGAATTGAGGAGTCATTATGTCCCTGCCCACGCCCATGCCAGCTATGACACCGCCGCTGCTGGCCGATGTGCGCCGCGATTTTGGCGCCCGCACCTGGATTGTGGCTCTTATGAGCCCCGTGATCGCGGTGGCGGTCACGTTCCTCATTACGCTTTTCTTCGCCTGGCTCGGCCTGCGCGGCATGGGCGAGCTCGATATGGGCGGGGTGAATCTTAGTGACGTGCTCACCGCCCCGAAGTGGGCGGCCCTCACCCTGCTGCTGGCCCTGGGTGGCACCGCGCGGGTGGTGGCCGAGCCGAATCTTGTGGATATGAGTTTCTTCGTTCCCGCTCTCACCCTCACCCTCCTGATCGGCCTCATTATCTACTTCCTCAACCAGTGGGTAGGCCGCGGCAAGCGCAATTCCACCCTGCTGGTTTGGGTCCCGGCCTGGGTTTCGGCCGGGGTGCTAGCGGCGATCGGAGCCGGGCTGGCCGCGTTCATGCGGGTGGATCTGAGCCCGGGCGGGGCCGTGATGGGTCAGCCCATCCCGCCGCTGGCCCTGCAGGCCAGCCCCCTCTTCACCGCACTCACCTGCCTCCCGCTCGGGCTTTTCGCCGCGGGCTTCGGGCGCATGACCACGGTGAAATCCACCCCGCGGAACCGTTTCACCCTCACGGCGGCCTCCTCTATTCCCACCTACGCGCACGCGGTGCGCCTGGCCTTCACCGCTTTTATCCTGGTGAGCTGCATTTCCGCCCTCGCTTTCGGTATTGACCTCATGGTCCGCCAGGATGCCAAGATCGCATGGCTCCTCCTGGCCTTCCCCTTCTTCCTCACCACCGGGGTCATGACCATGTTCGGGGCGGTGGGCGCGTCCTTCGCGGCCGAGTATGATGCCAGCGGCCTGGGCATGGGTGTGAATGCTCAGGGTGATACCACCTTCCTGCTCTGGGATAACCTGGCCACCGCACCGGCCATCGTTGCGCTTATCTCCATGGTGCTGGTCCTGGTGTGGACGGCCTACCGCTGGGGCCGCTCGCGCGATCCGCGCATGGAATTCGGTGCTATTGCCTGGACGGTGATGCCCTTCGGTTTCGGGGCCACCACCGCGGTGATCTGGGGTATTACCCGCGGTTCCGCGAAGATGGCGGCGCAGGGCATGGACCTGGCCAGCGCCAGTTACGACCTGCACTGGTACCTCATTTTCATCGGGATTGGCCTGGGCCTCGTGGTGGAAGCTTTCTCGCGGCCCTTCCGCACCCGCCCGCCCGAAACGATGGCAACGGGCTACCTCACCCCGCACGCCTCCGATATCCCGCATCATCCTTCCGTTCCAGGCGCCCCGGGCGGGATGCCCTTGCACCCGGAGTATCCGGGCACCCCGGTTGCGCCGGCTCCCCAGCAGCCGCAGGCGCCGGCTCCCCGCCCCGAGGACCTGGCCTAAACCCCAGCGGCGGGCTAGATGATGCGCTCGGGGCGATCCCCTCGATAGAATAGGCGGCCGTGGCAACTGTTACTGATTGGCTCGAAGGGGCGCGCGTTCGCACCCTTCCCGCGAGTGTCTCCCCCGTTATCGCCGGGGCCGGGATCACCCTGTGGGAAGGCACGCTGTACGGCCCGATTCTGGCCCTGGCTTTCGTGCTCGCCCTGCTGTTGCAGATCGGCGTGAATTTCGCGAATGACTATTCCGACGGCATCCGCGGCACCGACGATCACCGCACCGGCCCGCCCCGCCTCACCGGCGGCGGCACCGTGCGCCCGGGCGTGGTGCTCGCGGTGGCACTCACCTGCTTCGGCCTCGCGGCGCTCGTGGGGCTGGTGATTATTGCCTGGTGCGGGCAGTGGTGGCTGATCGCGGTGGGCGTGGGCGCGCTGCTGGCCGCCTGGTTCTATACCGGCGGGCGCCACCCCTACGGCTATATGGGCTTGGGCGAAGTCTTTGTTTTTATTTTCTTCGGTTTGGTCGCCACCGCCGGCACCGTCTATATCCAGAGTGGCACGGTTCCCTGGCATGCCTGGGTGGCCGGCAGCGCCGTCGGCCTTATTGCCTGCGCCATTCTCATGGCTAATAATATCCGCGATATTCCCACCGATGCCGTCACCGGGAAACGCACCCTCGCGGTGCGTCTGGGTGATACATGGGCGCGGCGCGTCTATGTGCTCATGCTCGCGGTGGCGATGGGCTGCGGCGTCGTGCTAGCGTTCACGCCGAGCACCCACCAGGCGTCCCTCCTCCTCTACCTCCCCGCTTTCGCCATTGCTGCGCGCAATAGTTGGCGGATGCTCAGCCGCGGCCCGTCCCGCGCGCAGGGGCGCGCTCTCATCCCGGTCCTGAAAACTACCGGTATTACCGAGCTTGCTTTCGCACTGGCGGTGCTGGTCTCTTTCTGGGCCAGTTCGCTCTTAGTCTAGGTGCCTGCAGCCTCCGCGCGCTAGCGACTAAGATGGTGGTATGGCCCGAGTAATTATGGCACTTCTTGCCGTCAGCATCTGGATTTACGGCATCATTGACGTCATCCGCACGGACACCACCCGCATGCCCGGCCGGCTGCGTAAGCCGGCGTGGCTCGCCCTGACGGTTCTGGTGCCGGTTCTCGGGTCGCTCCTGTGGATCGCTTTTTCTTTCCCGGTCAAGTTCCCGCAGCAAAATATTTCGCTCGGCTCTTTTGGCCGGGGTCGCTCCTCGTCGCAGCGGCGCCGTCGCCCCGTTGCGCCCGACGATGATCCGGACTTCCTGTCCCGTTTGGACGCAGAAAACCGTTTCCGCGAATGGGAGCGGCAACAGAAGGAGAACGACGCCGCGCCCGACGCCGCATCGGACTCCCCCAGCGCAGGCGAATCGAAAAAACCGGGCAGCCCGGAAGCGGGCGGCGCGCAACCGGATAATCCGGAGGAATCTGAGGGCCGGCCTGCATCTCAGCCGCCCGCGCAGGATTAACCCGCTAGTTTCTACGAGTCGCTCAGCCCCGCCAGTCCGGCGGGGCTGTCTCTATTTTCGCGTCTCGCCTAGTCCCCGCGGTTTTCGTCCGCCGCGGAAACTCCCGGGGTAATATCGCGCGCCCGGGCCAGCAGCTCGGCCGCGGGTTCGGCGTAATCCACCGCCACCAGGCTGGTGCCCTGGAAGGTCAGCGAGGTCACCGAACACAGCGCGCACTGGCGCCGGCGCGGATCATGAGCGAGGGAACGGCCTTCCACGAAGGAACGCAGCGTCCAAATCGGAAGCTGGTGGGATACCAGCACCGCTTCGCCGCCGCGAGCCGCTGCCAGCCCGCGGCGTACCGCATTCGTCATGCGCGCGGCAATATCCGTATAGGGTTCACCCCAGGAGGGCCGGAAGGGGTTGATATACCACGGCCAAAATCTCGGGGAGGCCAGAATCCAGCGATTCCGGTTGACATTGATGCCCTCGAAATTATTACCCGCTTCGATGAGGTTGGCATCGGTGCCAATCTCAAGATCGAAAAGCTCAGCGGTGGGGGTGGCGGTTTCAATAGCCCGCTCCAGGGGCGAAGACATCACCGCCCGCACATCACGACCGCGGAAGAAATCCCGAACACTGCCGGCCATCTCCCGGCCCAGATCAGTGAGGTGAAAACCGGGTTGGCGGCCGTACAGTTCGCCGCTAGGGTTATCCACCTCTCCGTGGCGGACCAGGTGAACAACTGTTACGTCAATCATGATGCCAGTCTACGGCACCGGGAGCTGCCGGCCGGACCCCAAGCCCCCTCGCTTGGGAAATTCGCTTGAAAAGCGCCATCCGACCGGCGTGCCCGATTACCTACGTGCCCGAACGCCTACCAAATATCGGCGGCGTTACCCACCAGGCGAGTGCACAGCTCGCCCATCTTGAGGAAGTCATCATGACCGAGTTTGTCCACGAGGTGAGCGCGAACCGAGATCACGTGGGTAATGGCCGCCTTTTGCAGCAGCTTGAAACCTGCATCCGTGAGCGTGCAATCCACCCCGCGCCGGTCATGCGCATTGGCGGAGCGTGCCACCAGGCCGCGCGCCTCCAGGCGGCGGACGGTGTGGGTGAGCCGCGAGCGCGAATGTACCATCACATCGGCGAGAGTCGACATCCGCATGCAGCGATTTTCCGCCTCGGAAAGGCGGGCCAGAACGTCATATTCGTTCAATGACAGATTGTGATTGACCATGAGTGCGTGGTTGAGCGCCTCTGAGGTCACGACTGTCGCGCGCAGATACGCGCGCCAGGCAAATTGTTCCTCTTCAGAAAGCCAGCGAACTTCCGCGGCCATGAGATTCATCCCTTCGTCAGGCACGATGTCACGTCGTGACATTAACGGCAACTCGCACGGGGTGTGCGAGTCTTCATTACGTCGTTGCGCCCGCGCCGGACGCAACGCATCCAGCTTGCGCCGGATGAACGATGACGCCACTTCTCCCCCATTTTCCCACGCGGGACCATAGGAGCGAAAGGCCTTAAGTGGTGCTTGTAGCGCGGTACCGCGCGCAGCACGCCCGTGCCTGGCGAAGCGCCGTCGACCACAGCATCACGTGAAGTATACCTTTGTACGAACGTAACTCAGAGTTACATTCTCTTTTTAGGAAGGCCACCCTTACCTAGGTAGTAATATTGATAAGTATTTTTGCCCGAATTGTCAAGGTTTGCTCGATAAGCATCCCATGAATATGTGAGCACTTTCACTTGTCCCTAAGCCTCAATACCACGGCGTTAAAACAAACACTAAAACAAAAAGGCCCGGACATCCGGGCCCTTCCGCACGCGGGGAACTACTTCTTGTTCCGACGCTGGTGGCGAGTTTTACGCAGCAGCTTACGATGCTTTTTCTTCGACATACGCTTGCGGCGCTTCTTAATAACGGAACCCACAGGCACCTCCAAAACTAGATCGCGGGGAATCGCCCCGATGGAACATCACAGTATCTTACCGGCCCGCGCCCGCCTATGCGTAGCGCGTGAATCAGAACACGGTTAAATTCACAACCGCTCCGGGTCTGCCGCCGTTTCTAGCGCCCCTTTTCGGGCGACGCCGCATCGGCCACGGACCGCACTATTCCCCGACCGCGCGCTGTTGCGGGAGGCTATTTCCAGATAGGAGTGCTTCAACAGCGCTGGCGGGTACCCGGTAGGAGCTTCCCACCCGCACGGCCGGCAGATCGCCGGCGTGAACCATGCGGTAGACGGTCATCTTCGAGACACGCGTCAATTCAGCCACTTCCGCGACGGTGTAAAACTGCGGAGACGAAGGCATTTGCATCTGGTTCATCCCATCATCCTGGAGTAATTTTTTGCCACATCGGCAACAGCTACAGCAAGGATATCCCATATTCTCAGCATTCACAGCATTTTCTGCATGTTATGTGCCGCTTTTCCGTGAGGTAGGTGGCAGGGGAATATACTACGGAACAGGTACGCGGCGTTTTCCTTGGCCGCAGCCGCTAGCTCGAGGACCCGGAGGACGCCCATGGCAGCACACCCTGAGGTGGCATCTGCGCGCCTGAGCTGGCGTGATCGTTTGGCGGCCGTGGGTGGGCGCGTGGATCGGGTGGCGCGGGACAGGCCGGCACGCCTGGCGCTCCTTATTTTTGCGCTCATCATTTTGTTCCTCACTGCCGCGCTTTCCTTGCCGCTGGCAACCACCACGGGGAAGAGCGCTCCGTTTATTGACGCGCTTTTTACCGCGACTTCCTCCGTGTGCGTGACCGGTTTGGTGACGGTTGATACCGCGACGTACTGGTCGGTATGGGGCCAGCTTTTTATTTCTTTCGGGCTCATTGTGGGTGGCCTGGGCGTGATGACGCTGGCCTCGATCCTGGGGCGGGCGGTTTCCCGGCATGTGGGGCTCACGCAGCGCATGCTCACCGCAGAGGAGAATCAGTCGAGCCTGGGCGAGGTAGGTACGCTGCTCCGCGCGGTGATTATTGTGGCGTCGACGGCGCAAGCCATTTTGTTCCTGGCTCTCCTCCCCTTCTTTTTGCGCAATGGCGAGGCCCTGCTTCATGCTCTCTCGCATTCCTATTTCATGGCGGTCTCCATCTTTAATAACGGTGGCTTCGTGATCATGCCGGAGGGCGTGAGCCCGTATGTGGGGCAGTGGGCGCTAACCATCCCGATTATTTTGGGCACTGTTGCCGGGGCTATTGGTTTCCCGGTGGTTTTGGATATGTGGCGTAACCGTTCACGCCCGCGCAAATGGTCGGTGACCACGAAGATCACGCTGGTCACCTATATCAGCTTGGCTGTGCTCGGCGCGGTTTTCTTGGCGGTGCTGGAATGGAATAACCCCAATACCCTGGGTAATTTGGCGGTGGCCGATAAGATCAACGCCGTGCTCACGCTCTCGGTGGATGCGCGTTCCACGGGTTTGACCACTATTGATGTGGGTGCGATGGGTGAAACATCGTGGATCCTCCTTGATTCGCTCATGTTCATTGGTGGCGGTTCGGCTTCCGCGGCGGGCGGCATTAAGGTGACGACTTTCGCGGTGCTCTTGCTGGGTATTCGCGCGGAGGCACGGGGGGACCGCGATACCGAGGCTTTCGGTAAGCGCATCCCGGCCGAGGTGCTGCGCCTGGCTATTGCGGCAACGTTCGCCGGCGGGATCATGGTGGTGACCGGTTCGGTGGCGCTGCTTCAGCTCACGAATTTCACTTTCTCGGAGATTCTGGTCGAGGTGATTTCCGCTTTCGCTACCTGCGGTTTGAGCACGGGGATTACCGGGGCGCTACCGGCCAGCGCGAAGTTCGTGCTGGTGCTCCTCATGTTCTTTGGGCGCACGGGCACGATGACGCTCGCTGCCGCTTTGGCGTTGCGTTCACGACGCCGCACCATCCGGCTGCCCGAAGAGCGGCCGATTATTGGCTAAACGGGCAGGCCGCTCATCCGGGGTTACCTACGTGAGCTTCGGCCCTTGGTGCCGGCTGAGCCGCCGTCGTTCCGAAAAATGCTGCGCAAAGAGGAGAGGAACAAAAGCACCGCAACCACGACGGCCGGGGCGATAGCGTTCGGGGTTGCCGGCGGGAAAATACGGTTGAGGAGAGTCACCGTAAGAAAAGCGACCCCACCGCCAATCGCAGCCACCACCAGCGCCTTAAGAACGCCTACCGCGAGCGCGCGCCAATCCTTCATAACATCCCCTACCTACCCGGATTTCCATTTCCTTGAACACAGAATTTCAGTGCTGCCTTTAGTCAAGCCGATCATTGCTTGGCATGAAAAGCGGGATGCTCGAAAGGGGCATATCGAGTTCCCTAGCAACGCTCATGAGTTTGCCGGCCAAAACTGGCCACACTAGCTCAACAACATCAGCATGCTGAACATTTTCACGAGACACTTGGTTACCTATACGCACCCGGGCTTTAACATGCGAAGAATACATCTGTCTTCCAGCGTCTTCAGCCATAAGACCCATGGTCACATCAACGAAAACAGCACCCTGAAATTCTCCCGCGAGTTCGAGAACTTTGGAGTCAATCTTCATCTTGCACTCGAGCGTATCGGGGCGAGTCTCCAAGCCTCCGTTAACTTCACCGGAGACTTCCAAAAATCTCACTTGTTGCACATCATCCTTGAGTAACATATTCAACTCCCACGTCACGAACCGACTCATCAATAGTTTCAGTCCAGCTGTACGAGTAATCACGGTCAAGATCTTCAACCGTGTAAGAGATGGCTGCGCCGATAACCACAGCGTAAAGCTGAAGAGTATGAATCGTTGGATTGGTTATGCCCGATTCCAGCTCAGAAACCGCAGATTGCGTGGTGCACATTCTGCTTGCAACAGTTTCTTGAGAAAGACCTTTGCGCATCCGTATGGCTTTAAGTTCGCGTAGTAGACGCCGCCTACGGGCCGCCTGGAGGCGTGACCTCTCACGAACTACGAGCAGTCTTTCTTCCATCACATCCCCCTCCATATCGGATATATACGATATGCATTTACTCTAGCAGTTGTATCCATGCTTCACCACGCTCTTGAGCCAATGCGATACTTGCGTTTTGTTCTTCCTTCCACCGCGGGCCTGCGGACTTGACAGCAAGACAGAGAGAAACAAGCCCTTCCCATTCTTCAGGCTCGCCGTAATAGATCCTCACATGGAACGTCGCTTCCCCAATAGGAAAAGAACTGAGCAGACGTATTTCCGCGACTCCTGGCCGGCTCTTACAACGAGTTACCGCCTTGGACTCAAGGTCGCCAAACGCAGCGGAATCGAGCAGTTCTTCAATTTCACCGGCTAGGTACATAGCGGTATTCATACCAGCGCCCTCACCTCCAAAAAGCTGGAGGATGGTCGCAAAGTCTTGAGAGAGCCAACACCCCGGATCATCCCATCTAGCTTCAATACCCACAGACCCAGGCCCGGGGTGAGCCCAACGGTAGGTATGCGTCACAATGTCGCGCCCACGATTGGCGCGAGTGCGTAGCGTGCCTTCCTGTGCCATAACGAATTTGTACATGCATTCATGGTTGCACGGGCTTACGACATGAATTTTGGCGCGGAGCGTTAGACTACGAGCCAGAGATATTGTGACCGGAGAAAGGGCGGCTATGCCGGATACGCGCGACGAACAAGCCATCCTTGTGGTGGGGCTGGGGCGTTTTTCGACCGCCATCGCTACCACGCTCGATGATTTGGGGCGTGACGTGCTCGTCGTCGAAAAGAATCCCGATACCGCGCAGCGGTGGAGCCATCGCTTGCGGGTGGTGGAAGGGGATGCCACCAGTATGGAGGTACTCGACCAGGTGGGCGCGGGGGATTTCACCGTGGCCGTGGTAGGCGTGGGCACCTCGCTGGAAGCTTCCGTGCTGGTGACCGCGAACCTGGTTGATCTGGGGATTCCGCAGATTTGGGCGAAGGCGGTTTCGCGTGCGCACGGCCGTATTTTGCGGCGCATCGGCGCCCACCACGTCATTTATCCGGAGTACGACGCCGGTACGCGCGTGGCGCATATGGTCTCGGGCAGGATGCTCGACTATATCGAGATGGAGGACGGTTTCTCCATCGTGAAAATGCGCCCGCCGCGGGAAATTCGTGGTTTCACCATCGCGAAATCGCGTATCCGTGAGCGTTTCGGAGTGCGGATTATCGGGGTGAAGGCACCGAATCAGCCCTTTGAATATGCCACCGAGGACACCCTCATCGGGGCAGATGACACGATTATCGTGTCCGGCGATACCGAGCTATTGGAGGAGTTCGCTAACCGGCAGGGATGGATCCCGGCGGTAGGTTCGGCTCGGTAACGGGCTCGTCTCGGTAGCAATTCGGTAGGGATTCGGTAGCGACTTTTAGTTCGCGATTTTTATGTCGTAGGCCCCCTCTAGGATGGTGGCATGGCAAAACAACCGGCAACCGTGTACGAATGCAGCGAGTGCGGGTGGTCCACCGGCAAATGGATGGGCCGCTGCGCGCGGTGCGGCTCGTGGGGCACGCTCGATCAACACAGTCCGGCCGCACCCTCCGCGGCTCCGGCCGCTTTAGCGCCCACTTCACCGGCGCAACCCATTACCTCGGTGCCGGCTACCGCCGCGCGGAAAATTCCCACCGGGGTATCCGAATTGGATCGGGTGCTGGGCGGCGGTTTGGTTCCCGGCGCGGTAATTTTGCTTGCCGGGGAACCGGGGGTAGGCAAATCTACCCTGCTCTTGGATGTGGCGGCGAAGGCCGCGCGGGCCGCGGCACGCTCGGGGCGGGCGCCGGTCCTCTATATTTCCGGGGAGGAATCCGCCTCCCAGGTGCGTTTGCGCGGGGAGCGCATCGGGGCGATGGATGAGCATCTGCTCCTTGCCTCGGAAAGCGATATCGGGCGAGCCCTCGGGCATATTGAAAACGCCCGGCCTTCCCTCCTGATCGTGGACTCGGTGCAGACCTTGGCCGATGCTGAGGTAGCGGGAACTGCGGGCGGGCCGGCGCAGGTGCGGGCTGTTACCGCGGCACTGGTGAACGTGGCCAAAACGCACGGCCTGCCGGTGGTGTTGGTCGGGCACGTCACTAAAGATGGTTCCATTGCCGGGCCACGCGTCCTGGAACACCTGGTTGATGTGGTCTGCCAATTTGAAGGGGATAAACACTCGCGGCTGCGTTTGGTGCGCGCGGTGAAGAATCGGTATGGGGCTACCGATGAAGTCGGGTGCTTTGAGCTCACCGAAAGCGGGATTGTGGGGCTACCCGATCCTTCGGGGCTGTTCCTTTCCGCCCGGGATCACACGGTGCCCGGCACCTGCGTATCCATGACCCTGGAAGGGCGGCGGCCCATGCCGGTGGAAGTCCAGGGCCTGGTAGTTCCTTCGTCCGGGCGGCCGCAGCGCACCAACTCCGGGGTGCTTTCCGCGCGGGTGGCAATGATGGTCGCGGTGCTGCAATCGCGCCTGGGCTTGAGCTTGGATCAGAAAGATTTTTTCGTATCTACGGTAGGCGGTGCGCAGGCCAGCGAACCGGCCGCGGATGCCGCAATTGCTTTGGCGCTGGCATCGGCCTACATGGATCTGCCGCTCGCTCCCGGGGTGATTGCCATCGGGGAAGTGGCCCTCACCGGGGAACTCCGCCCGGTCACAGGCCTCCCCCAGCGCCTCAATGAAGCTGCCCGGCTCGGTTTCACCCTCGCCATTGTTCCCGAACGCACCGATAGCTCGAAACTACCCGAGGGGATTCGGGTGCAACGCTGCGCGGATATCCGCCAGGCCCTGGAAGCGGTGCTTCCCACCGGGTAGGCGGCGTTCCCCACCGGCTAGGCGGCGAAGCGCAGGCAGAAAGTGGTACATGCGCGGCGGAACCCGGTTAGTTCGCCGGCTCGGAATCCCTTTCCGGCGTGGGCGATTCGGCGCCTTCTCCGCTGCCGGCTTCCGGGGCGGGTGCTGCTTCTTGGTTCTCGCCTTCCGCGCCATTCGCCGCGGGGCTCGGATCCGCGCTGGGAGCCGGGCTAGCATCCGCGCTCGGTTCGGCCCCGGCCTCATCATCCGGGCGAGCGGGCTGCTTGCCGCCCCCGGTAATCAGCTCAAAGACGGCGGTAGCGGGAGAAGCTGCGCCGTCGGCAAAAATAGCTTCCGCCTTATACGTGCCCGGTGTGGACAGCGAGCCCGAGCTGCCGCACCCGACGCCCTCGTTCCCACCCGGCCACGTCACCGTGGTCACGGCATCCATCCCGCGATCCAGCAGCAAACGGCGATGCTCATCCCCGGCCTGGCACGCCGCAGTATTCGCCACCTGATGCCCGCCGGACGTAATCGACACATTGAGATTGCCCCACCCGGCATCCACATAACACGGATTCGTAGTCGACTTATTCGTCAGCTCCACCGAGAACGACACCGGCGCACCCGCACCGCGTTCGTTATTCGTCACCCGCATCCGCAGCATATCCGGAGTGCAGGCCACCGGCTCATAAAAAGTGGTCGGGACCGCGGCCTGGGCCTCCGCGTGCTCCTGAGAACGCGAGGCCGCGAACTTAAAGGTCACCACCGCGCCAATTACAATCGCGAGCGCGGCAAAAATCCACAGCCAATGCTTCGGTTCCAAACGCGCGAAAATCGAAGTCTTTTCCCGGACCCGGCTCTGGGCGCGCGGGCCGGCCGGCATTGGGCCGCGCCTGCGAGTAGGAGCCTGACGCTCCCGGCTAGTGCGCTGGCGGGCGCGGTCCTGGCCTGCGCGTTCGCGGGTAGTGCGCTCTCGAGTGGTTCGTTGTCCTGCGCGTTCGCGGGGAGAGCGCTGCCCGGCTCGTTCACGAGTAGTGCGCTCCCGGCTGGTCCGTTCCCGCGCGCTGCGCTCCCGATTCACTTGCTCGCGGCCTGAACGCTGCCGCTTTGCGCGTTGCTCACCGGAGCGTTGCCGGCTTACGCGCTGCTGGGCTGAACCTTGCTGATCTGCACGTTGCTGACCGCTACGCGACCGGCCACTGCGCTGCCGCGCCGCCGGTGCACCCGCCTGGCGACTGCGCTGCCCGCGTTCCGAAGGCACCGATTGTGCCGAGCGCCGCGGCCGCGCAGCCTGCGCCGCGCGTTCCGAGCCCCGTTCCGATGCGCGCTCTTTCCTTCGAACCGAGCGCTCACGCTGGCTTTCCCCACGCCTCACTCGCGCGGTTCGCCCAGCCTGATCCTCGCGCCGCTCGCGGCCACGCCGCGGCGCACCACCCGTGTGCCGCTGTGGCGCGCGGCGCTCTCCGCCCGTTTCTTTCACGGATCCACGGTACCAAAACGTGCATAATCCCCGCGTTTCCGGCACACTACAGATAATGCTCAAGAATCTTTTAAGGTGGTACGACGGCGCAGCGCGGTCACTACCGTGGCGCGCGCCCGGCACCTCCCCGTGGGCAATCCTGGTATGCGAAGTGATGAGCCAACAAACCCCCGTCGCCCGGGTCGCGCCCGCCTGGCGAGCCTGGCTGGAACGCTGGCCCACCCCGACCGACCTCGCCGCAGCCGCACCCGCCGATGTGCTCATTATGTGGGACAGGCTCGGCTACCCGCGCCGAGCCCTGCGCCTGCGCGAATGTGCTATCGCCCTGGTGGAACGGCACGGCGGCCGCGTCCCGCGCACCCGCGAGGAACTCCTCGCCCTACCCGGCATCGGCCCCTATACGGCCGACGCCCTCCTCGCCTTCGCCTTCCAGGAACGCTCGGTCGTCCTCGATACGAATATTCGCCGGGTGCTCGCTCGGGTGTACGACGGCGTTGCCCTGCCGCCCACCCATCAAACAGTTCGGGAACGCGAGCGGGCCGCTGCGCTTGTTCCCACGGATGGCCCGGGCGCGGCGCGCTGGAACGCGGCTCTCATGGAGCTGGGTGCCCTGGTGTGTACCGCGCGCGAACCGGCCTGTTCGGGCTGCCCACTGCGCGCCGAATGCCGCTGGCTAGCTGCCGGGAAACCAAAGAATGCCGCCCCGCGCACCACCCAGAAATTCACCGGAACTCAGCGAGAAGCCCGCGGAAAAATCATGGCGGTCTTGCGCAAGCGCCGCGGTGGGTGCAGCCGCGCTGACTTGGTGCGCGGAAGCAAGCTGCCTGAGGAGCGTTTTGCTCCCGCCCTCACCTCACTCCTCAAGGACGGGCTCGCTCAGGAAAACGCGGGCCGCTACTGCCTACCGGTTGCTGAGAGTGCGACCGCCGGGGTGGCCCAAGTCTGAGGTGCCGCCGGAATCGGAGTTGACACCGCAGTGGCTGGCGCCGGGGTGGCCCAGAACTTCAGCTAGAAATACTGCGGTATCCGCGATGACGCGGGCGGCTTCAGGCAAAAGCCGCACTCGCTGGAGAAAAGCGTGCATCACCCCGGGGATAACCTCGAGGCGTACTCGCACCCCGCTCGCCTCGAGGTGCGTTGCCAGCGCCTGACTATCGGCCAGCAGCGGATCACACTCCCCCACCGCGAGGAAAACGGGCGGGCAGCCGCGCAGCTCGGTGCGCAGCAGCGCGGTATCCGGGGCCGTGTCCCGTTCGGCGGGCGAAGAAAAATAGAGGGAGTCGTAGTAGGCACGATCCGCGGGGCTCATTCCATCGGAGGTATCACCGCCATCCGCAGTATAAATATCGCTTGTAGCATCCGTATTGAATGCGGGCTTGCCCAGCGATTCGCAAGCGGCAGCGGCTGCGCTGGCCACGGCAGGAGCGGGCAGGCCGTATTCGCCGTAGTACAAAACAAGCGCGACTATTCGCTTGGCAACCGGCCGCCGCGCGAGCCGCCACCAAGTCCCTAAGCTCAGAGTTGCCCCGCAGGAATCCCCCGCCAGCACGATAGGGCAGTTGGGAAAGCGGCGGGCCAGCTCGATGACCGCGTCCTCACATTCCTCGGATATGCGCGGGTAGCGCGCCCCGGGCGCCAAGGTGTAATCCACACTCACCACCACGGCACCGGTAGCGGCGGCCAGCTCGCGGGTGAGGCGGTCATGAGTGGCCGGGCTGCCCACGCAGTAACTCCCGCCGTGCAAATACACGATGATGGGCCGGGTGGCACCCGCCGGGAGCTGCGTCGTCGTACCTAATTCGGTAGGTGAAAGCGAACCGGGCCCCACGGGAGACAGCGAACCGCACCCCGTGGGCCGCGCATCCCGCTGCGGCGAATAGATCCGCACCGGAACCGGGCCGTGCCGGGTCGGAAGCGTATCCGCGCGCCACGCGACCTCGGGCCCGCCCTCATTCCACCAGCGGTGCTCGGCTTCGTAACGCGCCTGCATGGCGGCGGGTTCCCCGTGCCCGTGATGCGGGAGGGCGAGCCGGGCGTCCTGCGCCAGGGCCGCCCGCATCGAGGCCGATAATCTCACGTCCGAGCTAGACATAAAGTCATCATAAAGGCCCGAACCGCCCCGGTACGATGAAGGAATGCCTTGTAGCCCCGCGCTGCTCGCCGTGCCGAGCCAGCTTTCCGCAGTCCTCACGAATAAAGCCCTCCTCGCGAATACCTCCCTCCTCACCGGTACCACGTTCACGCCCGTGCCGGACGCGGTCGGCGGGCAGCTGTGGCTTTCCGCCCTCCTGGCGGCGCTTCCGCTCCTGGTGTTCTTCGTGCTCCTCGGGGTGTTCTCCGTCGCCACGCACTGGTGTTCCCTTATTTCCCTCGGCCTGGCCCTGGTCATCGCCGTGACCGGTTTCGGGATGCCTGCGGAGCTGGCCGGACTCTCCGCCCTGCAAGGCGCGGCGTTCGGGCTTTTCCCCATCTGCTACATCGTGATTATGGCGGTATGGCTCTACAACCTCACCGAGAGTTCGGGGCGCAGTAAGGACGTCCAGGCGGTTTTCGCGGCGCTGGGCCGCGGGGATATGCGAGTGCAGACCATCCTCATCGGTTTTATTTTCTGCGGCCTCATCGAAGGGCTGGCCGGATTTGGCGCGCCGGTTGCCATTAGCTGCGCCATGCTGTTGGCCATCGGCCTGCCCCCGGTCAAGGCCGCGCTGGCCACCATGGTGGGCAACGGCATCAACGTGGCCCTGGGCGCCATGGGTATTCCCCTCACCACGGTGGCCCGCATGGGCGGGGTGGCTGATCCCATGGACGTGGCCGCGGTAGCCGGGCGGATTATCCCGGTGGTGGCCGTGGGCGTGCCCCTTCTCCTCGTTTTTATCGTGGACGGCAAACGCGGGGTGAAAGATACCTGGCCGGTGGCCCTCACCGCCGGAATCGGCATGGTGACCGGGCATGTGATCGCCTCGAATTTCATTTCTCACGAACTCATCGCTGTGATCGCTTCCCTTCTGTCCTTCGCGCTCACTGCCGTGCTGCTTACCCGCTGGCGCCCGGCCCACACCCCGGTCGAATTCGCCAGCGCCCCCGCGCGTGAGAAAATCTCCGCCAGCCGGGTATTCCTGGGCCTGCTCCCCTACCTGCTGGTTGTGGTGGTCCTCGCCGTCACCAAATTGTGGCGGGTCACCGTTCCGGGCACCGCCGGCACGGGCGGCGCGAGTGGAGCTGCTGGCACCGCCGCCCCGCGCCGCATCGAATTCCTAGCTCAAACCGATATCAGCTTCGGCTGGCCGGGCCTGCACGGGCACCTGGTGGACCAGGCCGGTAACGCCCTGTCCACCACCACCTTTACGTTCAACTGGCTCTCCTCCCCGGGGACGATGCTGTTCCTGACCGGAGTGGTGGTCACCGCGGTGTACGCGCGGTGTTCCTCCGGCGGGCGCTACCCCTATTCCTTCCGCACCGGCCTGGCCACCCTGGGTGCCACGGTGGCGAACCTGGCCGTGACCGTGGGAACGATTGCCACCATTATGGCCCTCGCCTACGTCATGAATTTCTCCGGCCAAACCCAGGCCATCGGGGCCTTCATGGCCCTGGCCGGCACCGCCTTCGCGGCGCTTTCCGCTTTCCTCGGGTGGATCGGCACCGCGGTCACCGGATCGGCTACCTCCTCGGCGGCCCTCTTCGGGAACCTGCAAGCCACCGCGGCCTCCGGGGCCGGCATCGACCCGCATCTTCTCCTGGCCGCCAACCAGCTCGGGGGCGGGCTCGGGAAAATCGTCAGCCCGCAAAACCTCGCGATTGCCGCCACCGCAGTACGCGCCCCGGGCAGCGAACCGGAGCTGCTACGCCGCGGAGCTGCCTACTCGCTCGGGCTGCTCGCGCTGCTGACCCTCGTCGTCGTGCTGGCCGCGAGCGGAGTGCTGAGCTTCATCACCGCGTAAAACGGACGCGCGAGCGCTGCAGCTAGCCAGCTGGCGCGCGCAGTGCAACTATCCAACCGGCGCGCCCGCCGTACAGCTAGCCAGCCCGGGCCCACTGGCCTACCCTGGAGAGCATGGCTTTTGAACAAATTACCGACGCCGTTGCTTTCCACGCCGAAGGCCCGGTATGGTCGGACAGCTGGGGCGGGCTGCGTTTCGTGGATATGCTCGCCGGCGACCTGCTCACCCTGCGTAGCGATGGCGGGGTGGATCGCCTGGCCACCGGCTCGAAAATCGCGGCATTTGTCCGCCCGCGCGTGCGCGGAGGTTACGTCGTCGCCACCGAACACGGGTTGGCGTTAGCCGATACCGCCACGGCCGCCCCGCGCGCGGCCGCAACCCTGTGGAACAGCCCCGCCTACCGCATGAACGAAGGCACCGCGGACCCGTGGGGCTACCTCTACGCGGGATCCATGCCCTACACCCGCGACGCCACCACCCGCGGCACCGCGCGCCTCTACCGCATCTCCCCGACCCTCGAGGTCAGCGTGGTTGTGAGTGATGTCACCACCTCGAACGGCATCGGTTTTTCGCCCGACCGCCGACGTGCCTACTACATCGACACCTCCACGCGCGCGATTTCTGTTTTTGAGGTCGACGACGCAGGCGCACTTCAGCATCGCAGCGACTTCCACCACGTGGAAGGTGCGAGCCCGGACGGGCTAACCGTCGACAGCGAAGGGAATGTGTGGGTGGCTCTCAACCGGGCCGGAATCATCCGGGTCCTCGATCCGAGCGGGCAGATCGTGCAGGAATACCAGCTCCCGGTAACCGGGACCACCGCGGTGACCCTGGGCGGGGAGGACGGCAAGGATGTTTTCGTGACCGTCTCACGCGAAAATGATGATTCGCGGGGCGCGGGGGCGCTGTGGTGGATGGACGGGCCGGTAGCCGGCCAGCCTACTTTGCCTTTTGCGGGGTAACGCCGCCGGTATGCGCAAGCATCGCGCCCGCGTCCACCCCGAGCCGGGCCTGGCGTGCCCGCTGTAAGGCGCGCAGCGCCTCCCAGGCGCTCTCCTGCCCCAGTAAAACCGCGTCGATGAGCTGATCCTGTGCCTGCGCGAGCGTACTATCAGCGCGGCTGGCATCGGAGCGGACTGCCCCGGTGCGGTTGGTATCAGTGTGGCTGGCATCAGCGCCGCGAGCCTCAACCCGGCTGGCCGCGTACAGCATGGTGTGGAAAGTGAGCGGGCGGTGAAGTGCTTCCAGGCGCTTGGAACCGGAAACTTCCACGAGGGCGTGCAGCACCCGGCTGGGTTGCTCCCCGCGAGCCGCGCGCAGCGGGCGCAGATCTGGATGGCCGCCCATAATCCGCGCCAGCGCCAGGGATTCACTAATCTCTAGCAGCGCCACGATCTCCGGAATCTCGGAGCCTTCCACGGTAACCACCCGCGGGTGTTTACGTGCTTCGCGCTCCACCAAACCGTCCGCGATCAAGGATTCCACCGCGATGCGGGCGGTGGAGCGCGCCACCGAGTATTCCTCCGCGATCGCGGCTTCGGCCAGGCGCTCCCCCGGTGCAATATTTCCGGAAAGGATGCGTTCGCGCAGGTGGTCGGCCAGATCATCGGCAAGCCGGCGAGCCATCAGCACTCCTTTCCTCCGCGGGATAACGAGCTGGGTGAGTACCCGCTCCCGCCTTATCCTAGGTAAACTGACTGTCAGTTTCCACTGTGATTTTACGCCATCGCGCGGGCACGCACGAAAGGAGGGATCATGGCCGCCACGCGGTTCCCACCGGGATGCACCCCCGCCCCGGATTATTACCGCTGGCGCGCACACGTATTCCTCGTTGTCTATATCGGCTATGTGTTCGCCTACACCACCCGCAATAACCTCAAAGTGGTCTCCGTCCGCTTCATGGAGGAAGAAGGCTGGTCCCTCTACCAGGTCGGTTTCGTGCTCAGCGCCTTCACCCTCGCCTACGGATTCGGAAAAATCATTTTCGGCATGGTGGCCGACCGCGTCTCGCTGCGCCGCCTCTTCGGCGGAGCGCTAATTATTTCCGGAATCCTGTGCATCATCACCGGCTTCCCCAGCTCGCCCCAAGCTATCGCAGCCCTGACCTTCGCGAACGGGCTGGTGCAATCGGCCCTCGCCCCCGCCGCCCTGGTCCTCCTGGGGGCCTGGTACCCCAATTCTTCACGCGGTTCGCGGGTGGCGATCTGGAATACCTCCCAGAACCTGGGCGCCGCCCTCCTCCCGCTACTAGCCGGGGCCTTCACCGGCTGGAGCCTGGCCCGTTTCCACATTTTCCTCGTCCCGGGCCTGCTCACTATCGCGGTGGGCATCTGGGCCTACCGCACCGGCGCGGACCGCCCCTGGCGCCAGGGCCTACCCACCCTCACCATGCTGTTCGGCCCGGCCGGCACCCCGCAGCTGAGTACCCGCGCGGACGGCTACTGGCCCACGGTGGTGCGGGCGGTGCTCACCAACCGCTGGATCCTCACCCTCGTCGGCATTAATACGCTGCTGTATTGCATCCGTTTCGGTGTCATCAACTGGATAGTTATTTTCGCGGCCGCCCACGCCACCGGGCGCGACGGCCAAATCGTGTTGGCCGGCGCGGAACTGGCGGCGATTCCGGCCTCCTTCGCCTTCGGGGCCTACGCGGCGCGCTACCCCAACCGGGCTTCGTCGGCAGCCATGAAAGCGATGCTGGCCCTGGCGGCGGCGCTCGCCGCCTGGCCCCACCTGGCTTTTAGCAGTTCTTCGGTAGCCTTGGCGCTGCTGCTCGGCGCTCTCATTTACGGACCCCAGGTGAGTATTAATATGCTCACCCTCTCCCTGGTTCCCGATAATGTGGCCGGCGCTGCCACCGGGGTGGTGGGCGCGGCCGGCTACCTGGCCGGCGAAACCCTCGCGAATTTCCTCATCCCCCACCTGGTCACCGGCTACGGCTGGACGGTAGCCTACACCAGCCTCGCCCTCACCGCCCTCATCTGCGCGGCCGGGTACGCGAGCCTGCGCGGCCCGGAAATGCGCAGCCTGCGGTATTAAGAACGACGACGCAGCTAGCTGGCTGCCAGCACACCCGCGCGGGGCCCGAATCCTCGGGCCCCGCGCCGGCGTCGTCGTACATTATGCAGCGATAACTATTAGGCCTGCACCACGGCCTGTTCGCGCCGCGAGAGCGAGAGGTACATAACCCCGGCCGCCACCGCGATGCCGGCGAGCAGCGTGAAGGAGGCCGCCCAGGAGAAGCGCTCGGCGAGGATCGGCATAATGAGGTTCGCGCCCATCTCGCCAACGATGTACCCGAAGAGCCCCACGAAACCGACCGCCACCCCGGCCGCCTTGAGCGGCACGAAGTTGAGGGTGAGGATATTGACGATGAGCTGCGGGCCGTAAATCAGCGCGCCCATGAGCCCGGAGACGATGAGGAGCACCACGTAATTGTCGTTACCCATGTAGACCCAGATGAGGCCGGCCAGGCACAGCAGCCCGAGGAAGCCCACCACCGACTGACGGTTGGGGAGCTTGACGGAAATCCAGGCGAAGAGGAAGGAGCCGGGAATCGCGATCCATTCCAGCACCGAGAAGGCCGTGGAGTACTGCGCTTCCGTGAAGCCCATTTCGGTGCCGAGGAAGGCCGGCATCCAGTTGAGCACCCCGAAACGCAGGAAGTAGAGCGCGGCGTTGATGAAGGCCACGGTGAGGACCAGCGGGGAGGTGAAAACGAAACGCACCAGGATATGCCAGTAACTTTCGTCGGGGGTTTCGTCGGTATTCGGTTCGCCGGCCTTCCCGTAGATCTGGCGCAGGGTGGGCATACCTTCGGCTTCGGGGCGGTCCCCGCCGTACTTCCAGAAGAAGATGGAGAGGCCGAAGACCACCAGGCCCGGGCCCCAGAAGGCAATCGCGCCGCCGCTGGGCCCGCCCAGGGCCAGCAGCCAGGTGATCATAAGGGGCAGCAGCGCCCCGCCCAGGTTCTGGGAGGTATTCCAGATCGCGATACCGGAACCGCGGGTTTTATTCGGGTACCAATTCGCGATCATCGCCATGGACGAAGGCGCGAGCGCCCCCTGCGCGCAGCCGAGCAGGAACATGAGGACCGCGAGCAGGTAGAAATTCGTGGTAAAACCGATGGCAACGCAGAGCACCGCGGAAAGCCCCAGGCAGCCGGCGAAAATACGGCGCAGGGAAACGCGGTCGGAAAGCATCCCCATGAAGAATTTCCCGAAGCCGTAGGTGATGGTGAACATGGTGAGCACCAGGCCGATTTGCGGCAGGCTCCAGTCGTTCTCCAGGCGCAGGGCTTCGGAGCGGAGTTTGAAATTATTGCGGACCAGGTACGCGCATACGTAGCCGAGGTAGGCCACGAAGAACACCATGCCGCGCCGCCTGAGGTACTGCGCGAAAGTGTCCGGGTGCGCGGCGGCGAATTGCGCGCTGGTGTCCTCGGATTCCGCGGCGGGCGTGGCCGGCCGCTTATCGTCACTCGATGACATCACTACTCCTCCTTGAGCTGAACTGTATGTCAGTTTAAGGAGTGTAGCGCACTATTGCCGCCGAGTGGTAGTCCCGGGCGGTTGGTTATTGTCGATTGTGTGGCGCGGGGCAGCGCGGCGGGTCATGCGAGCGCGGCGCCGCACCGGATCGCGCGGCCGCTTGAGGCTTCCTTCTACGCTTAGGCTTCGCGGTTAATGAACTCCCCTCCGTCGCGCAGCGCCCGCACATTGGCGAGGATCAATTCTTCGGCACCCACGGGCCGCCCGCCGGCGGTATGCGGGGTAATAATCGTGGCCAGGTCCCACAGCGGCGAATCCGCGGGGAGCGGCTCGGTGGCGGTCACGTCCAGGCCGGCGCCCGCGATTTTTCCTTCGCGCAGCGCGGCGGCCAGGTCTTCTTCGTTCACCGTTTTTCCGCGCCCCACATTAACGACGACGGCGCGACTGGGCAGGGCCGCAAAGACGCTCGCATCCACCACATTGGCGGTGGCCTCGGTGGCGGGGAGGATGAGAATGAGGACATCGGTATCGGCCAGGAGCTCATCGCGCTGGGCGAGGTTGGCGCCGTCGTACACCTCAATATCACCTTCGGTGCGCCGGGAGGTGGCCAGGCCGCGCACCTGCGCCCCGAAAACTTTGAGCATCCCGGCCAGGTGGCGCCCGATATGCCCGTAGCCCCAGATGGTTACCTTCGCGCCGAGCAGGCTGGTGAGGCGCCCGCCGGGGCGCAGTTCGGTGAAGAAGATGCGATCGCGTGACCAGCGGTGGTTGTGCTGTTCTTCGGTGGCGATGCGCAGGTCGCGCACCAGGTAGAGCGCGAGGGCGATGGCGTGTTCGGATACGGTGGCGTCATGCAGGCCGTTCGCGGTGGCGAGGATGACTCCGGCGGGCGGGTTGGTGGCGTGCAGGCTTTCCGCACCGGCCATCATGCCCTGGATGAGTTTGAGCTGGGGAAGCTGGGCCACGTGCTCGGTCGCATTCGGATCGAGCCAGACCACGAGGGCTTCGGCATCGCGGTGTTCTTCCGGGATGGGTGCGTTCACATCGAAGGTCACCCAGGTGACGCCCGCTTCGGGCGGGAGGGAGAGGTCAAAGCTATTGGGGAGCAGTACTTTCATGGCTTTAGCCTAGCTCTCCGCGCTCCCACCTAGAAGCGGATGGCGTCAATCGGTTTGATGCGCAGCGCCATGGTAGCCGGGATAATTCCGCAGAGCGCTCCCACTCCGGCGGAGATCGCCAGGCCAATAAAGGCGGCCAGGACCGGGTATCCCACGCTATCCACCGAGAAGGGCAGGTCGAGCCACCGGGCTATGGGCGCGGTGCGGATGGTGATAATCGAGGCAATGACCCCGATGAAACCGGCCGCCGTCGTCGCCACCACGGATTCCAGGAATACCGAGGTGAAGATACGGCGCGCGGAGGCGCCCATCGCGCGGCGGATCCCCATTTCCCGCACCCGCTGCTTCATCGTGACGATGGAAACGGTCAGCAGGCCCAGGGCGCCCACCAGGATCACGATCCCGCCGATGGCCGCGATAATCGCGGTGACCTGGCGTTCGGTGGATTCCTGGCCGCGCATCTGACTTTCGATGAACTGGCCTTCCACCTGGTAGTTCTTCCCCAAGCGACCCTGGAGTACGGAGACGAGGACCTTCTGGGCTTCCGCCTCTTCCCCGCGCGGCACCAGCACCGAAACGGTGGAGGAATTCATGGGGGAAAGCTGGGTCATCGCGGCGGCGGCCATGCTCTGGTAGGGCACGTGCAGGCGCGGGCTATCCCAGCGCGAGCGGTCCGCAACCACCCCGACCACCGTCATCCGCACCCCGGTGGGTCCGGACAGCGCGATCTGCGGGTAGCTGGCCAGCGATGGCTCGCCCATTTCCTTGTAGAGCATTTCATTGACGACGGCGGGGTTCATGAGGCGCTCGCCATCGGCTTCGGTGAGCCACCGCCCGCGGGTGAGCTGCACGTCGAAGAGCGGGCCGTAGGCCGGGTCCACCGCGAGCATTTCGTAATTCGGCTCCATCATCCCGAACCCGGGGCCGCCGCCTTCACCAAACTCGGTGCCGTTGGAGCCATCCCCTACCGGTTCGGCGCCTTCTACCGCACCGGCGCTTTCCAGCTCGCCGCCGGCACCCAGCTCGCCGCCGGCTTCCGCCCCGGTCATGCTTTCGGAGCCCCAGCCCTCCAGGTCCTGAATATCACCGGCGCCGCCCGCTCCGGGTAGCACCGGCGGGAAGGCGAGGGACACATAGGAGGTACGCGAACGCGTCCAATAATTCGCCCCGGCCTTCTCCATGTATTCGGCCACGGTGGTGCTGAAAATATCTTCGCTGGCCTGGGCACCGGCCAGGGTGCCGAGCTGCGCGCCGGTGGGCGGAGCCACGGGATTCGCGTACGGATTGGCGTAAGGATCGGCATAAGGGTTGGCGAACGGATCGGCGCCGCCCTCCCCACCGGTGTTATACACCCCGATATTGACGGTGCCGGGTTTACCCTCCCACTGGGCGAGCTGGTGTTCCCCAGCTGCACTAATGAGCTGGCCCAGGGCAAGCACGGTTGCCATTGCCCACACCGCGGCCGCCACCCCGACGAGGGAGAGGATAACTCGTCCGCGATCCACTCGAATTTCTTCCCAGGCTTCGAGAACGGCCCCGAAAATGCGTGTCATTTTTCCTCCGGCCAGACGAGCCCATCGTGGATGGTGAAACGGCGATCCGCGCGGGCGGCCACTTTCGGATCGTGGGTGATCATAATGAAAGTGGCGTTATTTTCCCGCGCCATACTTTCCATAAGATCCATGACCCGCCCCGCGGTATCCACATCGAGGGCGCCAGTTGGTTCATCCGCGAGGAGAACCTGGGGGCGGCGCACGAGCGCCCGGGCGAGGGCCACCCGCTGCTGTTCCCCGCCCGAGAGCTGGGAGGGCATCGCATCCAGGCGGTCCCCTAATCCCACCCGATCCAGCATCTGGGCAGCTAAGCTGCGGCGTCGAAAAATAGTAGCGGTATCCGAATACAGCAGGGGCACTTCCACGTTTTGCACGGCGGTGCGGCCGCGGAACAGATTGAACTGCTGGAAAACGAAACCGAAAAGGGAGCCGCGCAGGTGGGCGCGCGCCGATTCACTCAAGTCCGCCACGTCGCGGCCCTCAAAACGGTAGGAGCCGGTATCGGGCAGGTCGAGCATCCCGATGATATTGAGGAGAGTGGATTTCCCCGTTCCGGACTGACCCATAATCGCCACGTACTCCCCGCGCTCGATGCGCAGGTCCACCCCGCGCAGAATCGGCAGCGGGCGGCCGTTCGGGAGGGTGACGGTGCGGGTCACCTGCTCAAGCTCTAACATCACATCCCCATCATCGGGTCGGGCGTGGGCTGCGCGCTCGGCACGTACTGGAGGATTTCTTCGCCTTCTTCCAGTCCGCCGGTGATCTGAATCTGGCGCCCGTCCGTCACCCCGAGTTGCACGGTGCGTTTGGTAGGTTGCGCGCCGTCCGCCGCGGGCAGGTAGACCACGCCTTCGCGGAAGCGCCCTTCCACCGCGCTGACCGGCACGGTCAGCACCCCGGTGGTATTGCTCCCCGGGATGGTGAGTTTCGCGGCCGAACCGTCGTAAACCTGCTGTTCGGCGGGAATATCGCAGATAAGGGCAGGTTGCACGCTTCCGGACGCGCCATCTAGTCCGCGCGCCTCGGCTTCTTTAGCGCCAAGACCAGCCCCCGCACCGGTTTTTTCCGTGACCGTGCGCAGATTGGTGCAGTCGAAAGGCGCCGGGCCGTTCGTGACCGCGAGCTGCCCGGCCGGCGGCAGCGAAGCGAGGGAATAGAGCTGTTCGGGTTTCACGCTCACCCGGGCGTGGTAGGTGGCCGGGGTGATCGAGCCGATGCTTTCTCCGATGGAGACCGGCTGGCCCACGAGCACATCCACCGCCACGGTGCCGCTCACCGGGGCGAGCACATTCACGTAACTCACTTCAATATAGGGCTCGCCGGGCACTTCCACTTCGGTGCCGTCCTCAAAAGTTTCCACGGTGGCGGCAGTGGTTTTTTCTTCTTCGTGGCGGATCCGCAGCAGCCGGTCACCTTCATTGACGACGGCGCCCGCTTTGACATCGACCACATCCACGGTGCCGTTGGCGGTGGCCCGCACGGGAGTGGCCGGATTGCGCATGACGGTGGCATCGAGCGTGAGGGAATTATCGATATCCCCCGGCATGGCCACCACCGTGGGGATGGTGAAATCCCCCTGGGCCACGAGTTCCGTGGAGGTGCGTTGGTTCGGGAAAAATGCGAACTTGACGAGAGCTGCGGCGATGACGAGGCCGAGCAGGAGCTTGATGACCTGGAAAATGGTGTCAGTTTTCTTCATGGACGGGCACCTTTGCACACGGGAAATAGGATTCGGGAAGCCGGGCGTGGCACCGAACTACTTGGAAGATTACCGTGAAGAGGCCGAAAAATAAATAGGAAAATTCATCACGTTTCTTTTAGTGGGCAACTTACCGGGTGCCAGGCTGGGTTGTTCCCGGCAGCTGGTAGCGGCCTAAGCCGCCCCGTGCGGAGCAACGCCGCGCAGCTCGATGTACCCGCGCCAGATACGCCACCGCGCCGCGGGGGCTGGGCCTCCGCGGCGCGGGCGTCGTCGTACCGAAAAATTACTTTCGAGCCGGGTTACTTCCTGAAGCGATCAGGTTATTTCCCCAGCGCGCCAGGTCATTCCCCTGGCCGGTCGGGTTACTTCCCGGGTTTAATGAAGGGGAAGGTGATCGTTTCACGGATCCCCAGGCCGGTCATGGCGGTGAGGAGCCGGTCGATGCCCATGCCCATGCCGCCGGTGGGCGGGAAGCCCTGTTCCATGGCGGCGAGGAAGTCCTCGTCCAGCTGCATGGCTTCCGGGTCGCCGTTGGCGGCTTCGATGGATTGCTGGGTGAGGCGTTCGCGCTGGATAACCGGGTCGGCCAGCTCGGAGTAGGCGGTGCCCAGTTCCATGCCCCGCACGTACAGGTCCCACTTTTCGGTCAGGCCCTTCTTGGTGCGATGCGGGCGGGTGAGCGGGGAAGTGTCCTCGGGGAAGTCGTACACGAAGGTGGGTGCGTAGAGCTGGTCCCCGCACAGTTCTTCGAAGAGTTCTTCCACGATTTTGCCGTTCACCCAGAAGGGCGCGATCGCGATATCGCGGGCTTCCGCGAGGGCTTCGAGGCGTTCACGCGGGGTATCCACGGTGATTTCTTCACCCACGGCCGCGGAAACCGATTCATACAGATCGAGTTTCTGCCATTCGCCGCCCAGATCATATTCGGTGCCGTCATTCAGAGTGACGGTGGTGGTGCCCAGGGTATCCAGGCAGGCCCGCTGGACGAGGTCCCGGGTGAGTTCGGCCATCGTATCGTAGGTGGCGTAAGCCTGGTAGGCCTCCAGGGCGGTGAATTCCGGGGAGTGGGTGGAATCGGCGCCCTCGTTGCGGAAGTTCCGCCCGATTTCGAATACGCGATCCACGCCGCCCACCACCGCGCGCTTGAGGTAGAGCTCGGTGGCAATGCGCAGGTAGAGGTCCTCATCGTAGGCGTTAATATGCGTTTGGAAGGGCCGGGCCGCGGCCCCGCCGTGGATGGGCTGGAGGATCGGGGTTTCGATTTCTACGTAGCTGCGGCGGTCAAAATTGGCGCGCAGCGATTTCATGACCCCGGCGCGCAGCCGCACCATATCACGGGCGGCCGGGCGGGTGATGAGGTCGAGGTGGCGCATCCGCACCCGCGATTCTTCGTTGAGGGCAACGTCTTCGCCGGCTTCGTTCTGGTAAATCTTCGGCAGCGGGCGCAGGGCCTTGGAGGCCATCTGCCATTCGTGGGCGAAAACGGAGAGTTCGCCGCGCTTGGAGGCCCCCACGTGCCCGGAAACGAAAATGAAATCGCCCAGGTCTACGTCTTGTTTGTAGGCGGTCAGCCGTTCTTCGCCCACGTGCGCGAGGGAGAGAATCACCTGGAGGCGGTTGCCGCGCCCGTCTTGGAGGGTGGCGAAAGCAATTTTTCCGCCGGTGCGGGAGAGCATGACACGCCCGGCGATACCCACCGACGTCTCGGTTAGTTCTTCGCCAGCCTCAATATCGCTGTATTGTTCCCGGATTTCCGGGATGGTGGCGGTGATGGGAAGTTCAGCCGGGTAGGCTTCGCTTCCTTCCGCGAGCAGGCGGGCGCGCTTGTCCAGCCGGATACGCATCTGTTCCGGGGTTTCACTATCAAGAAATTCACTCACATGGTCATGGTAGACGACGCCGCGCCGCCCGGTCACGTGACGCGGCCCGTATCACCCGATAGACAGGTGGAATATCAGGATAATTCCCGGTTGCTGCCAGGGCTTCGACCGCGGCGATATCGTCCGGGGCGCTATCGCTTGCGGCGGGTGCGTCTTCATTTTTTTCGGCGACGACGCCGCCAGCTGGCGGGTCAATAAGTTCGATACCGGCGTCGGCCATGGCGAGTGCTTGTTCTTGGAGTCCGCGGGCGTAGGTGCTGTCCAGTCCGGCGGCGGCGAGCATGCGCTGGACTTGGCCGGCGAGGAGCGCGGTGTGCCGGGAGGCATGGGTGAGGGCGGCAGCGTAGAGTCCGCGGTTTTCTTCGGCGAGGACGGAGGGTTCTCCCCCGAGTTCGCTCACGAGCGCCATGCCGATGGGCAGGAGTGGCGCGGAGCTGGTGACTGCCCAGGTGGCGCCGATGAGTTGGCGCATATCGAGGGAGGTCCCGGTGAAGGTCAGGGCCGGATGGAGGGCGAGGGTGAGGGCGCCGGCGGTAGCCGCATCCCGGAGTACGCCCGTGCCAAAGCGCGCGCTGGTGTGGATGACGAGCTGGCCGGGGCGCCACCATCCCTGCCCGGCGGCGTGTTCCACGACGCCGGGCAGGGCGGCGTCGGGCACAGCGAGGAGGATGAGGTCTGCGCGGGCGAGGAGGTCTTTGGTTTCGCGCGCGGGTACTCCGGGGAGGAGTGCGTCGAGGCGTTCGCGGCTGGCGCTGCTGCGGGCCACCGCACCGATGATGGTGTGGCCGGCGGCCCGCAGAGCTGCGCCGAGGACGCTTCCGACTTTTCCGGCCGAGATGATCCCTATGGTCATCCGGCCCGGTGTCACTTGCGGCCCCGCAACCGATCATCGATGGCGGAGAGTGCAGCGGTGATGGCCGGTGCGGGTACTCCGAGGCGGGCGGCTTCTTCGAGAACCGCGGTGCCCAGGGAGTGGATTTCGGTGCGGTTGCCGTCACGCAGGTCGCGAGAGAGCGAGGAGTGCGCATCGGGTGCGAGGCGACGTAGCCACGCGTGGATTTCCGCGGGGCGGGTGGGAACTTTCTCCATCGTGGCGATGCGGGCCAGTTCGGTGCACATCGCGTCGGTGAGTTCCGGGGCGCGTTCCATGGCGCGGCCGATGGGCAGCCCGGTGGCGCCAGTCAGCAGGGCCATGGCGCATTGGTTGCGGAGTTTGCGCCACAGGACCTGGTTTTCGGTACCGCGGAAGAAGACGTCAATTCCGCCGTTGAGGAGTACGCGCGCGATTTCGCCGTCCATGGCGGTATCGGGCATTTCCACTTTGAGGAATTGGGAGGTGTGTTCGATAACTCCGGGCGCGGTGCGTTCGCTAATGGTGTAGACGGAGCCGGACCAGGATTCCCCTTCGGTGAGGGTGTGGATGGCACGAGCATGATCGAAGCCGTTGAAGAGCGCCCCCACTTCTTTGGGGCGGGCCGAGCGAATCGACTTTTCGATGCTGGGGAGGGTGTATGCCTTGGTGCACAGGAGGATTTCACTGCCGCGGGCCGGGCTGGTTATTGCCGGCACCTGCGCGGTGAAATTACCGAACCGCTTGGATTTAATAACAATTCCGTTGCGGTTAATAACATCTGCGGTGCGCTCGGTAGCAACAACCGCGACTTTTTGACCGTTGTGCGCGAGAACTCCCGCGATGAGCCCACCAATACCACCCGGGCCGTAGATATTAAGCATGGGAATAATCCTAGATGTAGAAAAATGTAAAAGTGCGGCTACGCGACGTGTTTCACTCTTGTATCGGGCCGAAATCACTTTCAGGAACCTGGCTGCGGCCCGACCCGGGACTATTGTCATTCCCTTGGGGGTACGACGGCGCCGTAGGCGCGCCCGGCTGAGTGGGTGCAGTTGGCTGCGCGTGCATACCGGCCGCCCGCGGTTCGTGTGCCGCTGGTTGTACCGATGGCGGTGCCGATGGCGGTGCCGCTGGAGGTGCGGAGGGCCGCACGGCTGGTGGTGCGGTGGGGCCGGCCGGAGGTAATTCGGGGTGCCAGCCGCGCGGGCCGTGCCCGCGTTCGCGGACGGTGGCGGTGAGGACGCGGCTGGCGGTGGCGGCATCCATGTGTTTGGCGTGGGCATCTACCGAGAGCCCCACAGTTGCCCAGCGCAGGGTACCGAGCTGGAAGCGGCGTTCGAGCGGGCCTTGGCTAATAATGGCGGATTGGTAGTGTTCGCGCAGCAAAATTGTTACTTTGCGGTACCAGAACCAGCCATGCCGCATAATAATGACATCCTCACCTACGAAAATACCCGAGCGTTTCCACCCGATGGGATCCAACCAGCGTGAGGAGCGCGGGTTGGGGATGAATCCGGGGAGGGCGCTGTCATCAAGAAGATAACTGCGCAGCTGGGCCAGGCTGGGTACCCCGGTGTGGGGTGGGAGCGCCATGGCATCAGTAGCGCCAGCACTAGCGGCAGCGGCATCGGATGCGGCATCGCCCTCGGGAAGCACGTCAGCGTCGGCGTCTTTCGCGAAGCCGAGTTCACGCACAACGGCGAGGACATCCTCGACCGTTCCCACCGGGACCAGGGCATCATTTGCGGTCTTGGCTGCTTCCATCGCTTCGGAAATCGAGCCGGAAATAACGCAGCTTTCTACTTTCCACCATCCGGGCCACAAATTCGGTTTTTTGAAGGCCAGCGCGTGGACGCGATAGGAAGGCAACCCGAGGGTGCGCCGGGATAGGAGCCCTTCTTGTTTTTCCACGCCTTCGGCCGTGGGCGAGATGCGAGCTCCCCAATTAGCTTGCAGGGAGCTCACGGGCTGCCATATCAGCGCGATGATAAGGAAGAGGAGGGCGAAGGAACCACCTGCATCGGTAAGCACATAGGTGGTGACCGATCCGGCCACCGTAAGAATCGCGAGGAAGATCCGTGGGGAGAGCACGAGGGAGGCAAGGAACCGCCGCGCGGACATGGCATACAGGTGCGGGCGTACTTCCGGAGCGCTGACGGTGGCAAGATCGGGGACTTCCGAGCTATCTCCGCTGCGCATTTTATCCGCGAGCGAGAGCACGAGAGGCCGCAGTTTTTCAGCGTGGGGCAGCGCCAACCACCCGATCTCTACTTTTTCTCCACCGGAGGTAATAGTGAGGCTGGCTTGGCGCACCAGCCGCGCGAGGAGTTTTTGGGTGACATCCACGCTTTGGATACGATCCCAGCGCACGTGGCGGTGCTGTTTGAACAGCACGCCGCTGCGCATATGCACCCCGTCCGCATCGAACATCCAGGCCATATGCCGCCATTGGATGGCCGCGACGATCCCGGTCAGCGCCGTAACTACCACCGCAATACCCACCGCGATCAGCCAGAAGGAACGCAGCAGATCAACGAATTCACCCCAGACAATTCCAGGCGAATCGGTATCCTCCAGGCGCTTAATCGCGATATAACCGCCAGCTACTACTACAAAGAACCACAACGAGAGCAGCGAGCTCCACGGCGTCCATTTCGAGACCGGCTGCCAGGTGCCCGAGATCGCGGTGCTACTCACTCCGGGCGCAGCGGGTAGCGCACCAGGAACTGCGGGCAACGCACCAGGAGCTGCGGGCAGCGCGCCGGTTACTCCCATCACGCTTCCCGATTCCGGGGATGTTTCGGTGCCGGCCATTTAGACCCCTTCCATTTCGGCTACGCCGAGGTGAAGGAGACGTTCACGCACCTCATCCGCTTCCGCGGTAGGCAGACCGGTGATAACTGCATCCGTTTCCATGGAGGCGGTGTGGAGAGTGACTTTCGCGAGCCCGAAGCGGCGCAGCAGCGGCCCGGATTGCACATCCACCGTTTGGATACGCCCGTAGGGCACCACGTCAATGCGGCGGAACATAATCCCGCGGCACAGGCGCAGCGCAATATCATCCATCGCGTAACCGAGGTGATTCACCTGCCGGGAGAGAATCCGCAGGTGAATCAGGAAACCGAGGACGGGCAACCCCAGCAGGGGCGCGTAATAGGCGAGCGGTTCGGGGCGCGCAATAAATCCAGCCACCGCGAGCGCGATGAGGAGCACGAGCCAGAAGCAGGCGGCGATAATCCACCGCACCGTGAAGAGTTTGCGCGACACCGCGCGGTAGTTCCGCCCGGGATCAAGAGGGGTAGTCACCATGGCTTAACGCTACCAAAGGGCTACGACATAAAAATTGGCCCCGAAAAACACCGCGACTGCCGCGGCACAATGAAACCGGCGCCCCGCTACCGCCGCTCAATACGGCACCAGGTATCCACGATCCATCCGACCACCGCGAGCACCAGCGCCGCGGCGGTGAGGATCGCCCAGGCCCGCGCACTCGCCCGAGTAAAAGAGGTGGAGCCCAGCGCGCTCATAATCGCGAGCACTCCCCCGGCGCCCGCCAGAAGCGCCCCGCTGCGCAGCCCCGCTGCCGCGCCTGCTGCCACCCGCAGCGCAGCCAGCCGTGAAAGAGATTCGGCGCGCCCGCGCCGTAGCCGCCGCACCCGCCAGCCGTACCAGAGCAGCACCGCGGCGATGAGGAGTAGCGGCAGCCCGGCGAAGGCGGGCACAGCAACGGGATGCGCGGCGAGGAGGCGCCGCAGCGCTTCACCTGCTAAAGCGCCTGCCGCGCCCCACCCCAGGAAGGCTCGTAGATTACGCATCGTGCCCGCCCGTATCGGGGCCGACGACGCCGCCGGCACCCGCGTGCTCGCTTATCCGGGCGCGTTCCAGTTTTGCGGTGGCCTCCGAATCGATTTCTTGCCAGGGTTCCATGACGAAGGCGCGGGTATGAGCACGCGGGTGGGGCAGGGTGAGAAGCGGGTGGGTGCTGCGTACTCCTTCTACCCATTCGATATCGAGGTCGAGGGTGCGGGCCCCCCAGTGGATCCGGCGCTGGCGCCCCGCTCGCGCCTCAATAGCACGGAGTGCGGCCAACACCTCGAGGGGCGCGAGCTCGGTGCTGAGGCGCAGTACCGCGTTGAGGTAATCGGGTTGCGGCTCCTGCCCGGGCGCAAGCACGGGGGCGGTGGTATGGAATGAGGAAACCGCGTCAATATGGACGGGGAGCGCGGCGATCTGGGTAAGGGCAGCGCGCAGAGTTTCTTCGCGTTCCCCCAGGTTCGCGCCCATCCCGATCACCATCTCCCGCATGGTTCCCGCGCGGGCAATATCGGCCAGGCGCCGCACGGTTACCCGGGCGTCCGTGAAGCGCCCCGGTACGGGAGCTTCGGGTTTGTGTACGGTCACTTCGGCGGCCAGGGCACCGCGCGCGAGGACCCGGCCGGCTACCCGCTCCCCCAGTGTTTCAAGCAAGCTCACAGGAGTGCTTTCCCCGACCGCGCGGGCGTCCTCTGCCAGATCCGCGTAGGAGATGGTGGCCGCGAGGTCATCTGCATGGCCGGCCGCGCTGGTGTCCACGAAGGCTGCGACGTCGAAAATAAAAGGATGATCGGCTTCGCGTTCTTCCGCGTAGACGCCGTGCCGGGCGGATACTTCCACGCCGGTGATGCTCACGGTATCCAGGCAGCATCCGAGCATGGCGAGGGCATCGTGAATACGCGGGGGTAGTCCCATCATGACCGCGCGGCCCCCGCAGCGCCCGTGTTTTCGGGGCGAGCTACTCCGGGTTGGGAGGTGGATACCAGTCCGCATTCGCGCAGTTTCGCCACGGTATCCACCGCGATCCGCGAGGATGCTACGTCGTGGACCCGCACCGCCCACACGCCTTTTTCGGCGAAATAGGTACTCAGCGCCGCGGTGGCGCCGTCTCGCCCACTGGCAGCTAGGCCTTCCGGGGTGACTTCGGCGAGGAAGCGTTTGCGGGAAACTCCGATGAGAACCGGCATGCCGGCCCACAGGAATTCGTCAATATGGGCCGCCAGGCGCCAATCGTCGTCGCCCATTTTTGCGAAGCCGAAACCCGGGTCGATGATGATCCGAGTGGGGGCAATGCCGGCCGCAACGGCACCCGCCACGCGCTCAAGAACTTCCGTGCTGACCTCGCGGCCGATAGCGCGATAGCCGGCCAGAGAATTCATGGTTTGCGCGTCGCCGCGCCCGTGTTGAAGCACATAATAGGCCCCGGATTCGGCCACGGTTTCCCACATGGAGCTGTCTGCGCGCCCGCCGGTCACGTCGTTGATAATGCGGGCGCCGGCCGCGCAGGCCCGCGCCGCGGTTTCGGCGTGGTAGGTATCGACCGAGATGGGGATATGCGCGGCTAGTTCGCGTACCACCGGCCCGATGCGATCCCATTCTTCCGCGGGGCTGAGGAGGGTGGCACCCGGGCGGGTGGATTCCCCGCCGATATCGATGATGTCTGCCCCGGCGGCGATGAGTTCATGGCCGTGGGCGATGGCGGCATCGACCGTGGCCCAGCGCCCGCCGTCGGAAAAAGAATCAGGGGTGACGTTGAGGATTCCCATCACGCGGGTGTGGGGTCCCCCCAAAAGTTCCGAATCGCGCAGCGGCATAGGTGTTGGCATATTAGGCTCCCCGTTCGATGAGACTCATGGCTTCGGCGCGGGTGCTCGGTTTGCGCAGCATGCCGCGCACCGCCGAGGTGACGGTACGCGAACCGGAATTGCGTACCCCGCGCATGGTCATGCACATATGTTCGGCTTCCACCACCACGAGCACCCCGGCCGCGCCCAAACGGTCACGCAGCGCATTGGCGATCTGGGTGGTCAGGCGCTCTTGAACCTGGGGGCGGCGCGCGTAGCCTTCCACCAGCCGGGCCAGTTTGGACAGGCCGGTGACTTTCCCTTCCGCCCCGGGAATATAGACGATATGGGCCGCCCCGAAGAAGGGCAGCAGGTGGTGTTCGCACATGGAATAGAAAGTGATATCCCGTACCACCACCATTTCGTGGAAGTCTTCCGCGAATTGGGCGTCGAGCACCGCGTCGGGATCCTTGCCCACCCCGGAAAAAATTTCGGTGCAGGCGCGGGCTACCCGCGCGGGAGTATCCACGAGGCCGGGGCGGTCCGGGTCCTCACCGATAGCGCTGAGGAGTTCCCGCACGGCCCGCTCCACCCGCGCGGTATCGACCTGCCGCGCGCCGTGACGCTGCGTGTCCATGCTCTGGCTGTCGGCCCGGCCGCTTCCCGCTGATTCCGCTGCGCTCATGCATCCGTCCTTTCCGCGCTCACGCCCCGTATTTTCCACGCTCATAACCACGAAGATTTAGGCGCCCTCATTTTCCGCGCCGTGCCGGCCGCGCGGGCCGAGCGGCCCGGTGGCAGCATCGGGGAGTTCCGGGGCGGGAAGGCGCGAATCCGCTGCCGCTTCCGCCTCGGTTTTCCCTTCCGGGAGCGGGATGGGCGGGCGCTGCGAGACCGGGCGATCCGGGGCGGAGAGCCACACCTCCCGCTCCGGGGCTTTAACAACGTCCTTGAAAATCTCCGCGAGTTCGTTTTCCAGCACGGTTTCCTTATCGAGGAGCACCGCGGCCAGGTGGTCGAGGATATCCCGGTTTTCGGTGATGATCGTCCACGCTTCGGTGAGGGCCTGGTCGAGGAGGGCCCGCACATTCTCATCCACGGTGGCAGCCAGGGAATCCGAGGTGCGCGAGGCCGCCCCGAAGCTCGCTTCTTCCTGGGCAGTGGGAGCCACCCGCACCGCACCCACCGCGGTGGTCATCCCGTATTCGGTCACGATCTTGCGCGCGGTTTCGGTGGCTTTCTGAATGTCATTGGAAGCGCCAGTGGAAGGATCCCGGAAAATGATTTCTTCCGCGGCGCGCCCGCCCAGCGCGTAGGTGAGCTGGTCGAGGAGCTGGTTGCGGGTAACCGAATAGCGGTCTTCGGTGGGCATGACCATCGTGTAGCCCAGGGCCCGCCCGCGCGGCAAAATAGTCACCTTGGTGACCGGGTCGGTATAGCGCAAAGCCGCGGCCGCGAGCGCGTGCCCGCCTTCGTGATAGGCCGTCATGCGCCGATCCTCCGGGCTCATCACCCGGCTGGAGCGCTGCGGGCCGGCCATCACGCGATCCGAGGCTTCATCCACATCCGCATTGGTGATGACGTGGGCGTGGCGGCGCGCCGCCAAAAGCGCGGCTTCGTTGAGGATATTGGCGAGATCCGCGCCTGTGAAACCGGGGGTGCGCTTGGCGACCCCGGCCAGGTCTACGTCGTCCGCGAGCGGCTTGCCGCGCGCGTGCACCCGCAAAATGGCTTCGCGCCCGCGAATATCGGGGGCATCTACCGCGACCTGCCGGTCGAAACGCCCGGGGCGTAGCAGCGCCGGATCCAGTACGTCCGGGCGGTTGGTGGCGGCAATAAGAACCACGGCCTCATCGGTGGAGAAGCCGTCCATTTCCACGAGGAGCTGGTTGAGGGTTTGTTCCTGTTCGCCGTGGCTGAGGGCTCCGCTGCTGCGCCCGCGGCCCACCGCGTCGATTTCGTCCACGAAAATAATGGCCGGGGCTTTTTTCTTCGCGGTTTTGAAGAGTTCGCGCACGCGCGAGGCACCCATACCCACGTAGAGCTCCACGAATTCCGAGGCGGCGATGGAGAAGAACGGCACTTGTGCTTCCCCGGCGATGGCCTTGGCCAGCAGGGTTTTACCCGTTCCGGGTGGGCCGTAGAGGAGCACCCCGCGCGGGATGCGGGCCCCGAGGGCCTGGTAGCGGTCCGGGTTCTTGAGGAAGTCCACCACTTCCTTCACTTCTTCGACGGCTTCATCTTCCCCGGCTACGTCGGAGAAGCGCACTTCGGAGACTTCTCCGTCCGCATTGGCATCTTTCGCCCCGAAGCCGCGCCCCATCTGGCTGCGCATGAACCAGATGAACACCGCGAAGATGAGGATCATGGGCAGGAAGGTGAAGAGCATGGACACGAAAACGTTCTGGGAGGGAACGATTGAGTTATGCCCGCGCTCCGGATTGGCCCGTTCCACTAGGGAGGTGATGTGCTGGCCCTGCGGGTCAGCGTATTGGAAGGTGACCTTCTTCCCGGCGTCGTGCTTGTCGCCGTCGCCGTCCATGGTTTTCGTTGGCTCGGTCAGCCACAGGCGCACCCGGTTGGTGCCGTCTGTAATCTGCACGCGTTGCACGGTGGTACCTTCCAGCAGCGCGATACCTTCCGAGGTGGAGATATTGGACCACTGCATGGCCATGAATTGGTTGGTCCCGATAAAAGCAAGAAGCGCCGCGATGACGATGCCGGAAATAACGCGCCAGCGCCGCCTGCTGGTGCGTTCTTCTTCGCTGAGCTTATGGCCGGAGCCGGAGCCGCGGGATTTCTTATTCTTCCCGTCGCCGCCCGTACCGGTATCACTGCCCGAGTTGTCCGGCTGGGGCGGGTGGGCGCGGCGTGCCCGGCGCTTGCGCTCATACGCGCTGGGTTCGGCGCGATTCGCTTCGCTACCGCGAGTGTCACTACCGCGTGCCTCACCGCCACGAGCTTCGCTTCCGCCCGGCGCGGTGCCGCCCGGTTCCGTACCGCGAGGTTCTTGCTGTTCGTCCACTTATCCTCCGTAAACGTGCGGGGCCAGGGTGCCCACAAAAGGCAGATGCCGGAATTGTTCGGCATAGTCGAGTCCGTACCCCACCACGAACTCATCGGGAATATCAAAGCCTAGATAATCAACCTGAACGTCAACTTTAGCCGCCTCGGGTTTTCGCAGAATAGCCGCGATCCGCACCGATTGCGCCCCGCGATCCAGCAGGTTCTTCTTCAGCCACGCGAGCGTGAGGCCGGAATCGATAATATCTTCTACGATGAGAACGTGCCGGCCGGTCACATCAGCATCCAGGTCCTTCAAAATCCGCACCACGCCGGAGGATTTGGTACCCATCCCGTAGGAGGACACCGCCATCCAATCCATATTCAGCGGAGAGTGGATTTTCCGCACCAGATCCGCCATGACCATGACGGCGCCCTTGAGCACGCCCACCACGAGCAGATCACCATCGTAATCGGCGTCAATCTGGCGCGCCATATCCTCAAGCTTCGCTTGGATTTCCTCATTTGTGACGAGGATTTTTTCCAACTTATCACCCATATCGGTGTGGTCCATCACCATCTCCTTGAGCAGTTCCGCTGTGCATCTAAGCCTAACGCGCGAAGACGACAATATTATCGCGCCGAAGCGCTCGCGCCCCGGGCAGGTCGCAGTGGCGCACGCCGCCCGGCCCTGTCACCAGCGCGTCGAGGGCCTCGATATGCCCCGCGTTCACCTCCCCGGCACGCGCTCCGGCGCGCAGGGCAAGGGCACGCAGAATCCGGGTGCGTACGGCCGTGGGAAGTTCACGCAGTGGCGCAATAGGTACGACGACGCCGCCAGCTGGCTCCCCCGCCTCTGTCACCACACCGTGCTCTTCCCAGCTGGATAGCTCCCGGGCCGCCCAAGCATCGAGTGCTTCATTATCGCGGCGCAGCAGGTAGGCGGTGCGGGCCAGGGCTTCCACCGTGCCCGGCCCGAGCGCCTCTTGTAGGGCCGGCAGGGCGCGTGAGCGCAGCGCGGCGCGGGTGAGCGGGCCGCCGCCCGCCGCCCGCCACGGGCCATCGGGCTCATTGGACGGGTCCTCCACCCAGGCAATGCCCTCATCTTGCAGCGCGGCGCGAAGCGCCGCGCGCCGCAGCCCCAGCAGCGGGCGTAACGCAGTGATCTCCGGGTGGCCCGGCAGCGGACCCGCTTCCGGCATGCCCGCCAGGGAACGTGCTCCCGAACCCCGGCCCAGGCCCAGGAGCACGGTTTCGGCTTGGTCGTCCGCGGTATGGCCCAGCAGCACCGGGCCGCAGGCGCCCGCCGCTTTGCCTGCACCAGCCATCTCGCCCGCCGCGCCCGCCGCCTCACGTGCCGCGCCAGCCGCCGCGGCCAGCGCTGCGTACCGGGCCGCCCGCGCCTGCCCTTCCGGGCTCGATCCACCGCCAAGGTCCACGCTGACCGTTGCGGCGTCGTCGTACCCCCACGAACGAAGTAGGCTCGCAACCTGCGCGGCTTCGCGCCCCGCCTCCGGGCGAATCCCGTGATTGACGGTGACCGCGCGCAGCAGGTAGCCGTCACGGCGCGCCACGAAGAGCGCGATGCGGGCCAGTGCGAGGGAATCCGAACCGCCGGACACCGCCACCGTCAGGCGAGTCCCCGGCCCGTAACCGCAGCTCTTCAGCAGGGCGCGCAGGCGGCGCCGCCCGGCCGCATACGCGGGATGGGGTCCGGCCATTACAGCTCCGCCACCGCGGTGAGGAAAGCATCCTCGGCGGCCCGCACGTCCAATAACGAAACGTCGTGGTGGGAATCGGTGAGGATGGAGAAAGTCAGCAGCGCCCCCGAACGCGTGCGCAGCACCCCGCTAAGGGACACCACATCCGCGAGCGTGCCAGTTTTCCCGCGGATCATACCGGGCGCGGCGCCTTCGGTGAGGCGATCCGCGAGCGTGCCGTTGAGCGCGGCCACCGGCAGCCCCGCGCCCAGCGCCCCCACCGTGCCGTCCGCCAGGTTCACAGCATCCTCCAGGATCGCGAGTTGAAGCACGCAGGTGAGCCGATTCGTTTCACTCAGCCCGGAATTATCGGAGATCACCACGCCCTCCAGCGGGTAGCCGAGCTCCTCCAGAGCCGCGTGCGTGGCCCGCGCCGCCCCCGCAAAATCCGCACTTTCCCCACGCTCGCGCGCCACCAGGTGCCCGAGGGTTTCGGCCAGGGTGTTATCCGATTCGGTGAGCATGCGGTCCACCAGCTCGCGCACGCTCGCCGAATGCACCGTGGCCAGCGGGTGGGCCGCCGCTTCCTTGGGCGCCTGCCCCGCGCGCACCTCCGCCACCTCCACGCCGGCCCCGCGCAGCTGTTCGGCCAGCGCATTCCCGGCATCGAGTGCGGGCGTGGTGCTGTAGTGGTAGCCCACCGCCCCGCCGTTCACGGCAATCGGCGTGATGGGAGCCACGTAATCGTGATTGACCGGGTCGAGGGTGGGCGCGTACTCCGGCCCCGCGAAAAGAGAGGTATCAACGACGACGCTCACCGGGCCACCCGGATGCTCGCGCGCGTAGGTGGCGGCGGCCGCGGCCAATTCCGAAAGATCGCCGCGGGCGATGGTGCCCGGGACCTGGGTGGCGGCGGTATCGGGTGCCAGGAATACATCGCCCCCGCCGATGAGGTGAATGGTGGAGCCGGAAGCGGCCACGCTGGTAGCGAAGCGGCGGTCCGGGCCGAGGGTTTCCAGGGCCACCCGGGCGGTCACCAGTTTCATATTGGAGGCCGGGACCCGTGGGACTTTCGCGTCTTTGCTGGCGAGGACCCGCCCGGTGGCGGCCTCGCGAATTTCGTAGGATACCTGGCCCGTGGGGGCCAGGCGCGCGGCGAATTCCTGGCCGAGGGCGGCCACTTTGGCGGCGCTGGCATCCTCGAGTTCCGCGGGCGCGGAAGCGGTCGGAACGGTCACGGCCGGCACGGGGGTGGGATGCGGATACGGCGCGGCGGCATCGGCCCTAGGTCCCAGGGTGAGCAATCCGGGGGTAAGATCAAAGGCATCAGCGAATGCGTACCCGCCCGCAAGAAGGAGCACCAGGGACAAAGCGATCTGAGCTTTTCCTTTCACGGGCCTATTCTTGCACGGAACGCAGCTCGTATTCTTAGGTGTTCTTATGTGCCAGCCGTCAGCGAGGAGAGCTTCACATGATGGAATTCGATGTCACCATCGAAATCCCCAAGGGAAATCGAAATAAGTACGAAGTAGATCACGAAACCGGGCGGATTCGCCTGGACCGCATGCTTTTCACATCCACCCGGTACCCCGATGATTACGGATTTATTGATGACACCCTCGGTGAGGACGGCGACCCGCTGGACGCCCTGGTGCTCCTGGAAGAGCCCACGTTCCCGGGTTGTGTGATTCGGTGCCGCGCGCTGGGCATGTTCCGCATGCGTGATGAAAAGGGCGGCGACGATAAGGTGCTGTGCGTGCCGGCCTCGGATCAGCGGGCTTCCTGGCGTACCGAAATTGAGGATGTTTCGGAATTCCATCGCTTGGAAATCCAGCACTTCTTCGAGGTCTACAAGGATCTGGAACCGGGCAAATCCGTGGAAGGCGCCCACTGGGTGGGCCGCGAAGCCGCGGAAGAGGAAATCCGGGCTTCCTTCCAGCGGGCCATTGACGAAGGCTACTACACCGCGCACGAAGCGCAGCCGCCCAGCCAACACTAAGCAGCCGGCTAGCGCTAAGCGGGCGCCCGGCCAGCACTAAACGGGCAGCCCGGCACTGGACAAGCGCCCCGGCAGCCGGCGCGGCCCCGGCGAAAACGCCAGTAACTCCGAATAAAAGCACAAAAAGCGGGAGCTATGCAGATATGCACAGCTCCCGCTTTTCTTTTCGGCTTGTATGCCGCGCGCCGGCGTCGATCCGCTCCGCGAACCTTACCTGCCGCGCGCTAGCCGCACCTAGTCAATAATCCGCACGTAGGTGGGGCTGCCCCAGATCGGGCCTTCGCGGGTGCCGCCTTCGGGGTTGGTGGCGGCGATATGCATGCCGTTGCCCGTGTAGATTCCCACGTGCCCGGGCCACCACAGCAGGTCGCCGGGTTGGGCTTGGGAGGGGGAAATCTCGTAGCCGGCCGAGCGCTGCGCCCCGGAGGTACGCGGCAGGGAATACCCGAAGTGCCCGTATACATAGCGGGTGAAACCGGAGCAATCCCAGCCTGAGGGGGTATTGCCACCCCACACATAGGGCACGCCCACGAATTGCCGCGCGAAGCTGACAATCGCCCAGCCGTCACCCGAAGGCGCCGGGGCCGGTTCAGGTTCGGGTTCCGGTTCCGGTTCGGGGGCCGGAGCGGGCGCAGGTGCCGGTTCCGGATCAGGTTCCGGTGCGGGGGCAGGAGCGGGTGCCGGCGCGGGGGCGGGCTGCGCTTCAGCCTGGCGCCGAGCCGCTTCTTCCGCGGCCGCCTGGCGGGCCGCGGCTTCCCGAGCCGCTGCCTCGCGGGCGGCCTGCTCCTGGGCTGCCGCTTCGGCCGCGATGCGCTGGCGCTCGGCTTCGGCCTGGGCACGCGCCGCGGCTTCTTTCTGTTCTTGCTGGGCGCGTTCCAGCGCCGCCGTCGTACCCTTTTGCCGGGCAAGGGTTTCGAAAAGTTGGTCACGTTGTGCTTCGATGGAGGCCAGTTGGCTATCCAATTGGGAGGCGGCCGAGCTAGCGTCCTTCGCGGCACCCTCGGCGCGCGCGGCAATCGTGGCCTGCTCATTGGCCTTGCGATCCGCTTCGCCCTGGAGGGTATCGGCAATATCGCGGGCGGCCTGATAGCGCTGTAGCTTCTGGTCGGTGGCGTGGCCGGCGGTGCGGAAGGCGCGCTGGCGATCATCGGCATCGCGCAGGGATTGCGCCCCAAGCAGCGCGTTCGCGGCGGTGAGCGTGGTGGAAGAATCCCGGTACATCGCCGAGGAAATCGAGCCGAGCTCCCCGCGCGCCGCATCGGCTTCCGCCCGGGCGCTATTGGCCACCACCTGGGCATCCATCGCGGTATTGACCGAATCTTCCAGGTTGCGCTGGGCGCGCTGGGCTTCGGCTGCCTTAATCACCACATCGGTGCGTGCCGCTTCGGCCTGGGAGGCAAGCCCGGCCAGCGAAGCTTCAATCTGCCCGATACTTTGAGCTGTTTGCTTTTCCGCGGCCCGCGAGCGATCAATATCGCGATCAACGTTATCCGCGCGGGCACCGGGTAGCACTGAGAGAGCGAGGGCGCAGGCGGCCAGCACAGCCGTTAGGCGCCGAGAACGATTCTCCACACGACCTCCAGAGGGCGGGCTTTCCCGCGCCCCGGACGGGTGCGCGCAGACTAAGCCCACAATTCGATATAAACACTAAGAACATACCTCACACCAGTCCAAAACGAAACATCTGCCCCAAAATTTCACAGGTGTAATTCTGTTCTTTTTCGTCACACTGTTCACCTGTATTTATCAGAAACCACAATCGTCACAGGGTAGGAACCGCAACTGCGCACTCAATCAAGAATGTGATTCACGTCGTGAACTTGACGAATACCGCCCTCGCCTGCCTATGCTTGCATCATGTTCGTCATGCGAATGCCCAACTAGCGCACGTTCCGCGGCCCAGCCGCCCTAACGTGCGCTATCAGCCCTGCTGATTTTGGAAAAGAACACCAAGTAGAAAAATAAGCGGGCTGGTCAGAGCGCATTCGCCGCATCGCACAATTCCATTCCTCATATGTCACACCTCTGGTTTATCCAGAATGGATATTGCTGCGCCTGAGAAAAAGAATATTTTCCTAGGTTTATGCCGGGGCGTTATCTGCCGCCCGCTCCCCATCACATTTTTGAAGGAGAGCACCATGTCAGAAAATCAGAATTCCCAGCACACCGCCCCTACCCCGGACGCTTTGCACTTCGATACTCTTCAGGTGCATGCCGGCCAGGTCCTCGATTCCGATCACGGCGCCCGGGCGCTGCCGATTTTCCAGACCACGTCCTATGTATTCAAGGATAATGAGCAGGCTCGCGGGCGTTTCGCGCTCACCGATCCGGGCATGATCTACACCCGCATCACCAACCCCACCCAGGGGGCTGTCGAAGAACGTATTTCCGCACTGTACGGCGGCACGGGCGGGCTGCTCCTCGCTTCCGGTTCGGCCGCTATTTTCTACGCGGTCACGAATGTGGCGCAGGCCGGGGATAATATTGTGTCCTCCGATTCGCTCTACGGCGGGACCTACAACCAGTTCAAGCACGTGCTCAAGAACTTCGGTATCGAGGCTCGTTTCGTGGAGAATCCCTCGGATCCGGCCAATTGGGAAGCCCTCATTGATGAGAACACCAAGGCCCTCTACGGGGAAACGATCCCGAACCCGAAGCAGGATATTCTCGATATTGAGGCGCTGGCCAAGCTCGCCCATTCCCACGATATTCCCCTCATTGTGGATAATACGATCGGCACTCCCGCCAATGTGAATCCCTTCGATTTCGGGGCGGACGTGGTGGTGGATTCGGCCACCAAGTTCCTGGGCGGGCACGGCACCTCCATTGCCGGCTCCGTGGTGGAACGCGCGGGCTTCAACTGGAAGAACGGCAAGTTCCCCGGCTTCCACGAGGTGGACGAGTCCTATCACGGCATCGTCTGGGGTGATCTTCCCGGCGCTCCTTTCACCACCCGTATCCGCGCCACCTTGCTGCGTGATACCGGCGCCGCGATTTCCCCCTTCAACGCCTTCCTGATCGGGCTGGGCCTGGAGACCCTTTCCCTGCGCATCGACCGCCATCTTTCCAATACCCGCGCGGTGGCGGAATTCTTGGCCGAGCACCCCGGGATTGACTCGGTGAACTGGGCTGGCCTGCCGGATAATCCCTATCACGAGCTGGCCACCAAGTATGCCCCGAAGGGCCCCGGTTCGGTGTTCACGGTGGAAGTTGCGGGCGGATTTGAGAAGGCCGCGGCTTTCGTGGAGTCCCTCCATCTCTTCTCTAATCTCGCGAATATTGGGGATGCGAAGTCGCTGGTGGTGCACCCGGCTTCGACCACACATTCGCAGCTGACCGCAGAAGAGCTGGCGGCCAATGGTATTAGCCCGGCCACCGTGCGCCTATCCATCGGTATTGAAGATCCGCGCGATCTTATTGCCGATATTCGCCAGGGCCTCGAGTCCATCGCCTAGAGCAAGAAGATCAAGGATTATCATGACGCCCAGCCCCCAGTTCCTCGTGGGACACGCCCCCCTAGACCCGGTCACCGATGCCGAACCTATCGGTGATTTCGATACCGGCTACACCCCCGCACCCCGCCTCACCGAGCGCCCCACCGGCGCCTGGCTGGAAGGAGACGACCCGGGTGAACGCCGCTTCGCGGATCTTGGCCCCCTGGAACTGGAGCTGGGCGGCCGCCTGCCGCAGGTTCGACTCGCCTACGAAACGTGGGGGCAGCTCAATGCGGACCGCTCCAATGCGGTGCTGCTGTGCCACGCGCTCACCGGGGATTCCCATGCCGCGGCACGCGATGGGCAGAGCGGCTGGTGGAAAGATATTGTGGGCCCGGGCCTGGCCATTGATACCGACCGGTATTACGTGGTGTGCCCGAATGTGCTCGGTGGCTGCCAGGGAAGTACCGGCCCGGCTTCCCCGGCTCCCGATGGCCAGCCCTGGGGCCCGCGCTTCCCGGAAATTACCATGCGGGATATGGCCGCCGCGGAGGCCCGGCTCGCCGATCTGCTCGGGGTGGAGCGCTGGGCTCTGGTGGCGGGCGCTTCCTTCGGCGGCTGCCGCACCATGGAATGGGCGGCGTCTTTCCCGGAACGGGTGGGTGCTTTTGCGGTGCTCGTGGCGGGCCCGGCCAGCACCGCGGAACATATTGCGTATGCCCATCTGCAAAATTTGGCGATTCGGTTGGATCCACGCTGGCGCGGCGGGCATTATTACGATGCCGAGCCCGATGAGAGCGGGGCGAGCGGCCCGGATGCCGGGCTGGGCCTGGCCCGTGAAATAGCGCATTTAACTTATCGCTGCGCCCCGGAGCTGGCGGCGCGTTTCGGGCGTACCCCGCAGGAGGGCGAAGATCCGCTGCGCGGGGGCCGTTACTCGGTCCAATCTTATTTGGATTATCACGGCGCGAAATTGGTGGCGCGTTTCGATGCGAATTCCTACCTGACGATCAACCAGGCATTTATTACTCACGATATTGGGCGCGGGCGGGGTGGCACCGCGCAGGTGGTGGCGGGGCTGAAGCAACCGACGCTCGTCGTCGCCGTTGATTCGGATCGGCTTTTTTATCCGCAGCATATGGCGGAATTGGCCGCGGCTTTGCCCGGGGCTCGCCCGCTCCAGACCGTGCATTCCGCGCACGGCCACGATGGTTTCCTCATCGAAAATAATGAGGTGTCCGCGATTATTGCGGATTTCCTCGCCGAAGTAGCGCCGGCGGAAGCTGCAATTCTTTAGCCGCCGCGCTGCCCGCTACTCGGCCCGTTACTCGCCGAATTGCGACCAGTCTTCGCCGAGCACGGTGCCGCGCGCGTCGATCATCACGTGCCCGGCTTTGCCGCCGGCGTGCAACCACCCGGTGTAGATGAGGTCTTCGGGCGCGGGGCAGGTGCCTTCGCATTCGGGCAGTTCGGCGGCCGCGGATTTGACTCGCACGAATACTTCCGCGCTTTCCAGCTGCGCAGGCGTCAATCCGATCTGTGCGCCGTGTTCGCGCACGAGGGTGGTGGCGCGGGTGAAGAGCGCGGCGTCGAGCTGGGTGTAGTCGAAGGTGGGGATGCGTTCGAAGCGGAAGGGCTGCGAGGCCGCGAATCCGTAGGGTGTGGTATCGCGCGGCAGCGCCCAGGAGTAGGTGACCGCGGCGTTATTGCCTTCACCCACGGGAACGTCGATTTCGAGGCGGCGTTCGCGCACGAGGGCCCGGAATGCTTGCGTGGTTCCGGCTTCTTTTTCAATATCGACGACGGCGACACCTAAGTCTTCAGCCCCGCCCGCGAAATAGGAGCGCAGTGGGCCGCCGCCCCAATCTTTGATTTGGGTGGTGACGATGCGGACGGCTTGGGGTGGGTTGATAAGGGTGGGCAGGAGGGTGCCGCTCAGGAATAATGCGATGCCCGTGAGCGTGGCGGTGAGGGTGCGGAGTGGGTGGTCGTGCGCGGCGGCGGTGTGGAGGTAGCGGTAGCGTAAATAAATAATGCCGCCCAGCACGGTGAGTGCGCCGATTGCGATGAGGCTGATGTAGAGGGTGCCGCGCCAGTCGTTCATCCAGAGCAGGGGGAGGGCGCCGAGGATGAGTCCGAAGCCGAGCGCGGGGAGCAGCCGGGTGGCTGTTTCCCGCAAGCCGGGCTGGCCTTGTGTTGTAGGCACGGGTGGCTCCTCCCTATGTGATGGGCTGTTAGGGGGATTCTACCGAACTCCCCATCCAAAATAGCCAATAATTTTATATAACGAAAACCCAAATTGAGAATATATTTCGCTATTAGCTCAAAAGGACGTAGTTCCCTTGAGACTCGCGTACCCGTAGAATCCTAAGTGGGGAAAGATTCCAGCTCTCCCCACCGCGCAACGGAGCGCACGCTACCCATCTGGGCAAAGTTGCCCTATTGGGTGGTAACAACCGAAACGGAGGTTTCATGATGAAACGGAAAGTAACAGCGGGCTTAGTAGGCATTCTACTAGCTGCCGGAGCAACTACTACGGCAGCCGCTCTCGTCTACGACGGATCAATGTACGGCCAGTACACCGTGACTCACGGTGCCACGATCAGCGTGACCGATAACGTTGATGATGGCAGATTTGTATCTTCCTACTACTTATATGACGACGGCACCGGTGAAGGTAGCCTCGTAAATAAGTCGGGATACAATACCACCGTGACGAAAACAGCACCCTCGGAAATAACCGCTTTCAGACCGTGCATTTCACGCTCTGGCCCACTGCCAATGTCGTGCGGCGGCTGGATTCACTAACGAATCAATCTCCTCTAGTTTATTATGAATTCCACAACTAAGCGGCGGTCATTTTCGGCCCTGTTCATTGCGGCCCTATTGAGCGTCGTCGCGGTTTTTTCGCTGGCCGCCATTGGAGTTGAAATTCCCTACCGGGACAAAGCAGCACGGGCGAGTGGACCTATCTACGTACGGGATAAGGAAGACGCTACTTTTGCCTACCGAGTCGATGAAACCTTTATCGATTCGCGTCTAGTTAGTGTTATGTATCTTGAACCTTTACGACCCGATATTCCCCCGCCCCCTGGACTCAGCGCCTGGCCAGCAGCGGGGAGCGCGGCGGTCACCCGCCCCGCTCTCCGCTACCGCGAAACCTTGGAACAACAATTCGGTCCTATCACGGCGGTTATTGACGACTCAGTAACTCTCGAGGACGAACTACTGGTTATCACCCGCCCCGTTAACACCGAAGCTTTGTCTGAGCTAGAACGGGCAGGAACCCGAGCCTTTCTCTCATCAGGATTCGCCGTATCTTCAAACGGTGCGAATAGTCGCCCTATCGGTAGCGTGATGTACGAGCACTGGGCCAAGCATCTTCTACCTCTAGTGCTTGCCGTCATCGTCCTACCGATTTTTCTCTACACCCTGGCCTGCCGTAAGAATTTTCAGAGCGGCATTGCGCAGGAGCAATTCATTCTTCAATGCGTGGGAGCACGGCGCAGTCACCTCATTCGGCACGCCAGTACCCGAGTTATTCCTCCAGTATTACTTGGTGGACTAGCGGGTAGCGCCGCGGTCGCCGTTCTCATCAGTGGAGCCATTCGCCTGCCCTTCACCGGATTCCACTTCCACCCGCAGGCATTTCTCCCCCAGCTAGGCTGGATCATTCTCGCCTTGCTAGTCACACTCGCCGGGCTCGTACTGTTTTTCGCCTGGCCCCGCATCAAACTCTCAATGCGGCCAGCACGGCAAAAAAAGAAGCGTCCCCTGCTTGGCCTAGCGCTCTTCACTATTGGGATTATCCTGGCAGCAGGATTCCAATGGTATTTCTGGTGGATTCCCTCGGACATGGCTTCTGCCGCCATTCCTATAGGAATTATTCTGGTCCTACTCGGCCTATCGGCAACCTTTACACTGCTTACCCGTGCCGCGGCAAGCCTTGCCATCAGATCCCGCAGGGATCACCTCACTGATCTCACCACCCGCTGGATTATTCGCCATCCCGAGGTAGCTTCGCGTTCCGGCACCCTCGCGGGCTGTTTCCTCATTATCGGAACCCTACTAATCGCCTGCTTCAACGCGGTCGCGGATACCGATAGGGAGATCCCGCCACTTCCTGAGAATCTCAGCGCAGTTGATTCCTCTCTTGTGTGCCGCCCCAATACACCCGGCTGCCTCGAAAATGCCGTTGCGCAAATTCACGCAGCCCGTCCGGATGCTGCCATTATCGCCGCCGGCAACGGAATCGGAGTGGTTCCGTTGGAAGACGGGCAGGTCGCTCCAGAAAATCTAGAGCTGGTGCTCTCCGATTACCTTGCTCCGTTATATGGCGCACCGAAGAAAGATCTCCCCGAAAACCTCGACCGCGGCTGGCTCGTCACCCTCGTCGAATCCGATGGCCGAAATTCTGGAGAAAAACTCCTCAGCCAAATCCACAGCTTGGACCTGGGAACTCCGATCCCCGCGCTATCCACACCTCTGGGTGAAAATACCCGTGCCCTGGCGCAAATCTACCGCCAGCATTCCACCTGGCTCAGCCTCTTTACCACCTTCGCTTTCATCTGCGGGCTGCTGGTGGTGTGGCTGAATTTCTCCCGGGAAGCCGAAGCCCAGGCACGCGATGCCGCCGCTATCACGGCACTCACCGGGCAAACCCGCACGGTTGCCCGTATCCTCGCCCGGCGCACCCTCGCCACCAATATCGTGACCGGGATCGCGGCCCTCGCGGTCGGCATCTTCCTGGCACGGCAATTCTTACTGCCCGGAACCGGGTTTATCCCCTGGGAGTTCATCCTCACTATCGCCGCGATCTACGGCTGTTTCATCGCCGCGCAATCCATTCTTGTGTATCGCCGGCTAACCGCACGGGCCCGCGCGTGGCGCCCTGGAAAGGATCACCATGAGTATTCTGCACTGTGACAACCTGGTCTGCGGCTACACCCACCCGCTGTTCAGCCCCATCACTTTCACCCTCAACGGCGGGGATACCCTCACCGTCATGGGCCGCTCCGGCGTGGGGAAAACAACCCTCCTCACCACAATTCTGGGAATGCATAAACCCATCTCCGGCACCATCGAGGTGATCGACACCAATATTCACCGCCTCCCCTTCAACCGCCTCGCACGCCTGCGTTCCACAACCATCGGCACCGTTTTCCAGCACGGCGAACTCATGGCCGGATACACCGCCCTCGATAACGTGATGCTTCCGCGCCTGCTGTGGAACCGTCATGATGGCGACGTCGCCACCGAGGCCAGCGAGCTCCTCGGCACCCTAGGTGTCCTCCCCCAAACGATGGCTGAAAACCTCTCCGGCGGGGAACGCCAGCGAGTAGCGCTGGCCCGGGCCCTCATTAATCACCCGCGCCTGCTAGTGGCTGATGAACCGACCGGAGCGCTGGATACCGAGCTGCGCGATGAGGTCCTCAGCCTCATCCTCGATACCGTGCGCGAACGCGATTGCGCCCTGCTGCTCGTCACCCACGACCCGAGCATCGCCGCCCGCACCGACCGCACCCTCGTCCTCCAGCCGGTCCTCCCGCCGAACGCCGAGCTAAAGGAGGCACGTGCTACCGCTGCCGCGGAGTAATCGCGCATGGTAGGTTGTCTCTGAGAACACCGGGGGTTCTCATCATTTTCCTCGAGATTGCGAAGAATCATGAAACTCAACCGTGTTCTTGCGATTATTATCCTCATCGGCATCGCGATTGTTATTGGGACAATTATCTACGCCTCCCAGCTTTACTGGCCCAAGGTTGCCGATGACTACCCCTCCACGCGGTCCGATCTGATCGCCCTGGTTTTCTTCGCAGGATTCCTCTTGCTTCCGCTGCTCGCCTCGGCGCTGTGGGCGACGATGCCACAAACATCCACGGCAAAGAAAGTACTCGGCGCAATCGGATGCATGATTCTCGGAATCGTGGGCTTCGTGATTTTCCGCTGGGGGCCAGAATGGATGGATACGCTGCGCGGCTATACCGATTTCCCGGTGTTCTACCGCAGCGTCAATACAATCCCGGAAACCGCTATTGCCCTAGCACCATTCCTCCTGGTCACGCTGGTGACCGCGATCCTGACTTTACGAAAGACCCGAAAGACCCGAAGAACACCACGCGGGCGGTAAAATCGAGGAAAAGCCGAAAGGATGAACGTGACTCGAGCCGCCACACCCCACCACCCCGCGCTCGCGTGGGAACCCGACCTCCTCGGCGCCGGTTACGAACGCCTCACCCTTCCTCTTCCCGACGACGACGAAGGTGCCGTCATCGCCACCCTTATCCGCGCACTGCCACCCGCGGGCACGCCTACCCTGAGCTTCGCTTTCCTCGCCATTCACGGCTGGAATGACATGTTCTACCAGTGGGCCCTTGCCGAAGCGGTCACAGCTGCCGGCGGGGCATTCTACGCAATCGACCTGCGTAAATATGGCCGCTCCTGGGATCCGCAGCGGCAAAGCTACGGCTACACGGATAGCATGCGGGTGTATTTCGCTGATATTGATGCCGCCCTGGCCGCCATGCGAACCGATCTTCCCGCGCGCTTCGGCCCCGCCGCAGCCCAGCTCCCTACCATCCTCTACGGGCATTCCACCGGTGGCCTCACCGCCACCCTCTACGCCGGGTCACGCCGCGGGAAAAACCTGGCTGGCCTGGTGCTTAATTCGCCGTGGTTGGATTTGCAGGTGGGTGCGGCCGGGAGCGCCGTCGTCGTACCTGTGGCGGAACTGGCGGCGCGCACCGCACCGAAAAAACCACTGCCCGTACACGACCCGGGCTTTTACGGGATGGTGCTCGACGCGTGGCGCCCGGAGGGAATGACGCGGGTGCCCGGGGCGCCGGAGGGCACCACCGATCCGTTTTGGACCACCGGGTGGACGCCGGCCTGGGATATGCGCCCGGATCCGGCGCCGATTCGGGGCGGCTGGCTGCACGCGGTTATTCGCGCGCAGCGCTACGTAGCGCGGAATGTGCAGCTGCGGCTGCCGGTACTCATGCTCACCGCGGCACGCAGCATGGTGGCCACGGCGTGGAGCGAGGAACTGCGCGGGGCCGATACCGTTTTGGACGTTGAGCAGATGTGGGCGCGGGCCGCGGAAATTGCCAGCGATGTGCATATCCTGAAATTGGATCATGCCGTGCATGACGTGCTGCTCTCCCGCGCGCCGGTGCGCGAGGCCGGATTCGCGGAGATTCGGGAGTTTTGCCAGCGGCAGGTGCGGCGGGCGCAGTAGGAGCGGCGGGCGCGCTCAAGGCAATAAACGCGGCTAAGGCAGCAAAAACAGCAAGGCAGCGAAAGTAGCATAAGAAAAAGGGGAGGCTCCCGGAAAATCCGGGGCCTCCCCTTTCGCTTGCCCGGGGCGGGATGCTGGCCAATAGGCCGGCATCCCGCGCAAGGCGCGCTAGTTGTTAGCGGGCTGCAAACAGTGCCGTGTTAGCGGCGGACGATGGGGGTATCAATACCATCCCCGTCCCAGTCACCAACCAGCATCTGGTCACCAGCCCGGCCGTAATGCAAGGTGATATCAGCGTTCCCGCTCTTGAGCGAGTTCGCCACAAACACCTGGTTACCGCGCCGGACCGCGAAGGTATCCTTCCCGTCTCCATCCCAGTCACCAACGAAGATCTGGTCACCGGTCTTGCCGTAGGAGAAGGAGGTTTCCGCCTTACCGCCCGTGAGGGTGTTATTCACGAAGAACACATTCCCCCGCTGGACCGCGAAGCTGGACTTGCCATCCCCGTCGAAATCACCGGAGAGCAACACATCGCCGTCGCGCCCGAAGCTTAATACCTGGTCAGCATCCCCCGAACGGATCAAGTTGAGGACGAATACCTGGTTGCCGCGGCGTACCGCGAAGGTGTCTTTACCGTCTCCGTCCCAGTCGCCGACCACGATGGTGTCATCGGCACGTCCGAAGGAAATGACTTCATCGGCCACGCCTCCGGTGAGGCTGTTCTGAATGAAGATCTGGTTACCGCGGCGCACCGCCAGGGTATCTACGCCATCACCATCCCAGTCACCGATCAACACCTGATCTGCGGCTCGCCCGTAGGAGAAGACCTGCTGAGCAACCGTGGAGACCCAGTCGTTGGACAGGTAGAACACGTTCCCGGTATCACCCGGCTTACCCGGTTCGGGTGCCGGCTTGCCAGGCGTACCCGGCGTACCCGGCGTCGGGTTCGGAGCAGGAGTCGGGTTCGGCGCAGGCGTCGGGTTCGGCACCGGCTGACCCGGCGTCGGATCCGGAGTACCCGGCGTGCCCGGCTCATCCGGGGTGGGAGACGGCGCCGGAGCGCTCTCCTGAGTCACCGTAACCTTAACGGTCTTGGTCACGGCAGCCCCGGCAGCATCGGTGGCAATGAGGGTCACCGTATTCTCGCCCGGGTTGAGCACCGTGCCCGATGCCAGGGTGAGAGCGGTATCGCCCGTTGCCCCAGCTGCGCCGTCGTCCTTCACCGTGTACTTGGCGAGTACCTCGGCGGCCAGGGCCTGCCGGTCAAGCGTACCAGCGGGCGCCGTGAGTTCCACGGTGTCCGGGCCCTCGATCACGGGCAGGCTGTCCTTCGTGAAGGAGATGGACTGCGCGGTGGAATTACCGGCCAGGTCGGTGCCTTCCACCGTGAGGGTGTAGGTACCGGCCGCCAGCTCCGCGGTTTCCACGGTGTAATTGAGGGTGGTCGCGGCATCACCAGCAGTATCGCCAGCTGCTGCGTCGTCGGCAACCGGAGCATCGGCCTCAGCCATCAGTCCAGCCGCATCCTTCACGCCCGCAACCACGCGGGCGGCGTCGTCCTTATCCGCCACACCGTTCGCATCGGTCTTGACGGCCTTCGCGGCATCCGCACCGTTCGCACCGGCATCGTCTCCGCCACCGAAGTAGGTCTTGACGTCCACGAGGCTGTCCTCAACGGTCTGGCCGAGCAGGCCCGCATCGGTGCTCTGCTCGCTGAGCACGTTCCCGTTGAGGAGAACGCGCGCGGCCTTGAGGTTGGGGTCGGTCACGCTGGTGGCAATGGCAGCGCCGTCGCGAATAACCGCGCCGTCCGTGCCGTTGATGCTCACCGCCGGGCCTTCCTTATCCACCACCACGGGGATGGTGTTGAGCAGAGTATTGCCCATGCTGTCACCGAATTGCACGAGGACCGTATCGCCGTCCGCAACCGGGAATGCCTGGTTGAAGCTGCGGGTATTGGTCTTGGTGCCGCCCACGGTATGGTCGATAATGCTGCGCACCACCGAGCCGTTGATCTTGAGTTCGTAGCCCCAGGCGTCATCGGAGGCGGTACCCGCGAAGGTGACCTCATCCGAATTCGCGTAGAGCACGCCGTTGTACAGGGTCGGTTCCGTGAAGGACACCTTGGGGTACCCGGTATCCCAGAACACGCGCAGGATGCTATCCATGCGGACCTTGCCTTCAGTATCGGTCACCTTCATGTGGAAGGCGTTAATACCGGTGGTCACCGGCACCGCGGTTTCGAAGGTGCCATCGGCCTGCACGCTCACGTTAATCGGGTCCGGAACCACGTAGGCGCCGGCCTCGTTCACGGTCACGCGCGGCTGAAGCACAAAGGCGGACACGCCCTGCGCCTTACCGCGCAGCACCAGCTTGCCGTCCGCCGTGGTTTCCGCGGTGGACATATCCGGTAGGCAGGTGGTTCCGAAGCACTGCACATTCGTGAAGGTGGGTGCTTGGTACGACGACGTATCTTCCGCCACGACCTCCCGGCCTTCGTAGGTGACCGTTTCGGTGGTGGTATTTCCACCATCGGAGGCCACCACGGTGGCGCTGACGGCGTCAGCTTCCGGGGTGAAGGTAGTGGTGAATCCGCCGGTGTTATCCACCGTGACATCCTTGCCGTTCACCTTGACGGTGAGGGTGGCGCCGGGGCGCTCATCGCGCACATTACCGGTGATCGTGACCGAACCGTCCTCGGCCACCGGCTGCTTGCCGCCGGCATTGAGGGAGGTAATCGCCACGCTCGGGGCCACCGTATCGTAGGTGACGGTCAGCACCGTGCGGGTGATTTCGCGGCCGTTATCACCGTAGGCAACCACGGGGATCTCCTGGGTACCCGCGGTGAGCGGGACCAGGGCGGCGAAGAATCCGCCGCCGAGCTCCGCATCCGTACCGGCCACGGTGACGCGGGCCACCGCATCGGAGGCCAGGCCGAAGACGGTCAGCTTACCGTCCTTGACGAGGCGGTGATTCGGGGTGAAGACCTGGGTGTTGTAGGTGTTCAGGCTCGGGATCTCGATGGCGTTCGCGCCCAGCACCTTGGTGACCATGGTGTTATTCATGCCCTGGTCGGCCACGGTAACAATGACGTAGGAAACGCCCTCGGGAAGCACCACTTCGAAGGAAGTATCGGAATTCTTGGTGACCGGCTTGATCTGGGTACCCTTATCCGTTTCCACCATCGGCGAGGAGAAAATCCCCGAGCCGGTTTCGGTCACGGTGAAGGGCAGGATCTGCTGGCCGTCACGCTCGAAGGGCTCACCCACGGAAACTTCGGGGGCCACGGTATCCACACCGAAGGGCATATCGAGGGTCTGCCAGTCGAAGCGATCACCCAGGCGTGCCTTGACGCGGTAGGTGTAGCGCCCATCCGGAATCGCCTTGAAGCTCGCGCTGGCCGCATCCCACACCGTGCCATCGAAAGCGTGGGCTCGGTAAGCCTGCGCAATATTCTTCGTGCCCAGGGCAGTACCGGCGATCTGGCGGGAAAGTTCCTGTTCCTCACCCACGCGCGTCACGAGTTTGCCGGCCGCATCGTAGATTTCGAACTGGGCTTCTTCCGCGTTACGCAGCTGCGTGAGATTCGGGACAACCGCATCAACGTTATTGTCCTTATTCGGCGAGAGCCAGAATTCCCCGAAGATATTGTTCTTCATGGGCAAGGTCATCCCGAAGATCGTGGTGGTCAGCTGGGAGGTGGAGGTATTTCCCTCACCCCAGGTCTGGCCCGGAGCCACGAAAATGGGTTCGGCGTTCCAGTCCCCGGCGAAGCCCAGGTAGGGCACCTTAATATCCGGAGTTTCCTGAACGCCGGAGAGCACCGCCCAGCCTTCCACGAAGTGATTACCCTTGCTCGGGGTGAGCGTGAAGGTAACCTGCGTGGTTTCCCCGGGCGCCACGGTGAGGACCTTGCGGTCCGCCGTCAGCGTTTCCTTGGAAATGAAGGTGGAGGTGGTGTCGTTCGCGTTATTCGTTTCGTTCACGACTTCCTGGCGCGGAATCGCGTAGGCGGCTTCCTTATCGCCGTGGTTGGTGAGGGTCACGGTGAAGGACACCGGCCCGTTCACCTGGCCCAGGGCCACCGAATTGGCACCGTCCACGCGGGCGTGCACCTGGGAAGCCAGGGCGTGATCCACGCGCACCAAACCGGCGCCGATCTGGCGCGGGGCGTAAGGAACGCCGTCGTGCCGCGGAATTTCCGCGGTGTTCATGAGCAGCGTTTCCGCCAGGCTGAGGCGATCCGCCCGGGACATCTCCGGGAAGCGCTCACCGAGCACCTGGAGCACGCTGGCCATGGAGCCGGCCACGTTCGGGGCGGCCATCGAGGTACCGGACATCGAGCCGTAGGTATTGGAATTCAGCGTGGAGTAGACGTTGCCGCCCACACCCGAAATATTCGGCTTGAAGTCCAGGTTGGAGGTCGGGCCCCAGGAGGTGAAGTTGGAGGGCGCGCCGGCCGTAGCCGAGGGCGTGGTCCGGGCTTCATCCGTGAGGGCGATGGTGACCGGGGTCTTCGCTTCGATTGCTTTCACGAGGCGCAGCGCATCGGAGCGGAACATCACGCCACCGGGGAAGGTGTATTCGTCAATACCGCCCATGGAGATCATGGAATCCCCGCCGGCTTCGTGGTTGTAGATAATCACACCGGCCGCACCGGCCGCCTTCGCGTTGCCGAATTTCTCCCCGAAGGTGATGCCGCCGCGCTCAATAAGAGCGTATTTACCGGCAGTGTTTTCCGGGAATTCTTCCGGCTTACCGGTGCCGGCGGCTACCGCTTCGCGGGCCACATTATCCGGCTTACCGGTGGCAAGTTCGTAGAAAATATCTTCGGTCTTGTCCCCCACGGTCACACGGGCGACCGAGCGGGTTTCGAAATTATTATCAATCGAGGCAACCGAAAGCGTGGCATCGTGAGCCGAGGGCGAGCCAATAACGCCGTCGTCCCATTTACCGAACATATCGTCTTCCCCGCCACTCGGCGAGAAATTGAGTCCGGAGTTACCGGCGGAAATCACCGGAAGCACGCCCTTGGCGCGCGCTTCTTCAATGGCCAGGCCCGCGCCGTTGGAGTAGCCGAAGCCGTTATCGGAGCCCAGAGAGAGGTTAATAACGTCGGCGCCCAGCTTCACAGAATCTTCAATGGCGGCAATAATATCGCCGTCGGCCGCGCCGCGGGAACGCGCCGGGTCATTGGAGAAGACCTTCATCGCCAGCAGCTGGGCATTGGGGGCCATGCCTTCCACCCGCCCGGTGCTCGCGAAGGTTTGGCCTTCATCCAGGCCGTTTGCCGCGGCAATACCTGCCACGTGCATGCCGTGCATGGACGAGGTGGTATCGACGATCTCGAAATTATCATCGGCGTAGTTGTAACCGTTGGGAACCTTGCACGTGAAGGCGGGATTCGCAGCGGTGTTAATATTCTTAATCTTCGCGGTATCGCAATTGTCGATGCGCATATCGCGGTGAGTCGGGTCGATACCCGTGTCCACAATCGCAATAACCATACCGGTGCCGTCCGCGCCGGCATCAGCCAGAGCCGCGGGCGCGCCCTGCATATCGCGCGAGGCATCTTCGAGGGGCACATTTTCCTGCGGCTGCGTTGCGAGGGCGCCCTGCGTGAGCGCCTGCGTGGCACCCGCGTTTTGGGCGAGCGCGTTCTGGGCAAGCGCGCTTTGGGCGACGGCGCGGGAAATATCGGCTGCGCGCTCGGTCGCGGCCACGTCTGTAGTCTGGTAGACGCGCTCACGCTTGACCGAGGCCACCGCGGCTTCCGCTTCCAGAGCGGCCATCTTATCCGCCGGCATCGTCGCGGCGAAACCGTTGACGAGGTAGCCGAACTGGCGCTCAAGCTGCAGACCGTACTTCTCCGACCACTGTGCCACCAGGTCTTCCTGCGTGGCCAGGCTCTGCGCCTCACCGGTATCGCTGCCTAGGCGAGACTGGTCCTTGAGGAGCACAATAACCCGCACCCGTTCATTGGAGCCCTGCAGATCCTGGAAGGCAGCCAGCTCGGGGTTATCGGGAGAGAAGAGACCGGCGAAAGCGCCGGCGGGATTCGACGGCGCTGGCTGATCCGCAGCGAGCGCCGGAGTAGTGAGTACGCTTAAGGCGAGCGCAGCCGTGACGGATAATCCGCCCAGGCGGCGCCAGTTAAAACCTGTCACACCTTCTCCTAACTTCGTGACGGGAGGGATCCCGTCGGGGAATCCGGTGTTGTCATTCCTGCACGGAGGCCAGGGTTCGGGAGAGGTAGGGCGACGGCGCACACGGCGCAGCCTCCCCACCCCGCCGCGCATATCTACCAACCAGTGGAGAAGTTATGCACCCCTCCCGCTCAGCCTCTCACCCTTGAGCGATAGACCGGCAGTGCGTGACGCGTGGGAATACCGGATGCGGGCTATCATCGCAAAGAATGGTGCGCATCGGTCCAGAGCGTCCACAACGTGAACACTTCCGTTAGGGCATTGATATTTATGCGCTTAAAATTCGGCGCGCGGAAGAGGACACGGCACCGCCGCGCAGAACGGGCCGCGCGGAAGATCCCACGCGGCCCACCGCGCGCTCACGGCACACCCGATTACTGGCGCGGCTGCCGAATCAGCGGCCAGGGATCCAGGGTCTCCAAGGCCGCGGCAATAGAGAGCAACAGCTGTTCTTCCCCGAAGCGGGTGGCACCCACGTGCACCCCGAAGGGTAACTCCGTGCCATCTACGTCTGCGCGGTGGATCGGGATGGCTACCGCGGCCGGCCCAAACATATTCCAGGAGCTGGTCCACGGACTCACAATGCACTGGCGCCGGAAATCTTCAGCCGGATCATCAGGGCAGCATACCCAGGCGGGATCGGCCGGCGGGGTGCCGAGCGCCGGGCTCACAATCACGTCATAATCCGCGAAAGCCTCCCCCATGCGCCGAGCAATGGCGTACATTCCCTGCAAGCCATCCATGAGCTGCGGCGCGGTGGCTTCCCGCCCGCGAGCGCGCAGCCACTGGCTCATCGGGGTGAGGAGTTCCTCGCGTTCGGGCGGGAGCGGGATGGCGGCAGCACCCGCCTGCCAGATCGGCATAAAGGATTGCCAGGCTTCCGGCCCGAAGGGCCGCGCGATCTGCTCCACCCGCGCACCCATAGCACGGAAATCTTCCGCGGCTCGCGCCACCGCGTCCAGGCAGGCGGGGTGGATCTCGGTATCAACATTGAGGGGTTCGGTGAGCACCCCCACCCGCAGGTCAGCCAGGGCCAGCGCCCGGCTGCGCGATTGCGGCCCGCACCCGAATTCCGCATCCAGGGTGGCCAGGTAGTCCCCCACTCCCGGGTAGGGACTCCAATCCCCGGGCCGGCGCCGCGCAATAATATCGAGCCCGGCCGCTAAATCACGGGCGGTGCGAGCCAGCACCCCGGCGGTGGCCAGCCCGCTATCGGAGAAGAAGGAGGACCCGGGTCCGGGCGAGACCAGCCCGCGGCTGGGTTTGATGCCGAGTACCCCGCAGTGCGCGGCGGGAATGCGGACCGAGCCGCCGCCGTCGTTCCCGTGCGCGATGGGGACCACGCCGGCCGCAACCGCCGCGGCCGCTCCCCCGGAGGATCCGCCGGCGCTGCGGGCCAGGTCCCAGGGGGTGCGCGCGGGAGTGAGGCCGGCTGGTTCGGTGTAGCCGACGAATCCGAATTCCGGGGTGGTGGTTTTTCCGATGGTCACGGTGCCGGCGTCCAGGATGGACTGGGCGACCCCGCCGGTGGTGGTGGCGATGTTTCCGCGCATGGCCTGCGAGCCGTATTCGGTGGGCAGGCCGGCCACGTCGTCGAGGTCTTTGATGGGGAAAGGCACCCCGGTGAGCGGCCCGCCCCTGCCCTCTTTCAGTTGCGCGGCGGCGGCGCGGGCCTGCCGAAGCGAGAATTCTTCTGCGATATGCGTGAATGCCCCCACCGCGGCACCGCGGCTGCGGGCCCGTTCCAGCACCCGTTCGGTATGCGCGACGGGATCCAGCCGGCCGGTGCGCATCCGCCGCGCCAGCTGCACGGCAGAAAGATCCAGGGGGTCCACGTTCTCCTCAAGAAATGCCATGCTCACAGTGTACGTGAGATAGGGCACGTTTGCCGCCGGTGGCATATTAAGTTTCGCTGCGGTTCTCTTCGGTTTCGATGCGGTTCTCCGCGCCCTTCGCGCGCCGCTATTCGGTTTCGCTGCGCTTCTCTTCGCTTTCCGCGCGCCGCTATTCGGTTTCGGTGCCGGCGCGAGCGGCCCAGGGGCCGTGTTTCGCCCGTTCCACGGCTTCTTCGCGCGCCGCGGCGGTAGGGATGGCCAGGTTTTCCATCAGCTCGGCTATGTGCGTGGCGGCATTTTTTTCACGACGACGCCGCAAGCTGGCGGCGGTGGCGGCAATCTCCTCCGTGGATAAGTTCTGGGATAGCTTGGCCTTGCCAATAATCTCCGTGACTTTAATATCCACGCCCACGATGGCGCGCAACATGCGGCGCAGCTGGTCAGGCCGCGCGTGGGTATCGGGGCGCCAGGTGCCGCCGTGGTGGGCAATTTCGTGGGTGTCTACTAATTCTCGCAGGGTGGGGATGAGCCAGGCGGGATCCTCGTGGATAGTGAGCTCGCCGCGCAGGTGCACAGTGAGGTAATTCCAGGTGGGAACCCGGGCCAGCGGCGCATCTGCCGGGCCGGGTGGCATATCGGAGGGTGATATATAGGTATTTGGCCCGGTAACCACCATGAGGCAGGGCCCGCTATCGCCCGCTTGGGGATTAATACGTGCCATATGGCTGTGGAGGTGGAGGCTGCCGGCGTCGTCGTACTTAATATTAAAAGGAAGGAGGGTGGCATCCAGGCCGCGCGGGCCGGCCGTTATCAGTTCTCCCACCCCGATTTGGGCAGCTAGTTCCACCGCACGTTCCGGTTCCAACGCAAAACGACTCGCCACGTACATGACAGCCAGTGTAATGCGCGCGGCTCTCCCGCCGCCCGGGACCGATGCCTGGCGGGACCGGTACCGCGGGAGAACCGTACTGCGCGGGCCGTTACCGCAGAACGCGCCGCATGCAAGGCGGCTACAGGGCGCGGCTACGGCGTGCGCATGACCTCCACCGGGTCACGGTAGGCCGCGAAAATTGCCGGGGGAATGCAGGCGAGCAGCGCTACGAGCACCGCGAGCACCCCCACCGCCACCGAGAAATCGAGGGCGACCGGGTTGCCGCTCAGCCGGCAATAACTCCAGGCCGCGGCGATGCCCAGCGCGGTGCCGCCCACGGCCGGGTAAGCGATGCGGGCGATCACCAAGGCCACGAGTCCGCCGCGGGTAATGCCGAGGGTGCGGCGCCGGCCCAGGTCGCGGCGGCGGATAAGCACGTCGGCCAGCACCACCGCGGCGATGAAGAGCGCCCCCACCCCGAGAATGAGGATGAGGAGGGCACGGCCCATGCCCGCAACCTGCCCGGTCACGGCCACGCCCTGTTTCGCCTGGCTGACGGAGCTGCGGATAATGAGTTTGGCGGGGTCGAAATCCCCGATGGCCGCGAGGGCAACATCGGTGACCGCAGCAATATTTTCGGCGTCGTTAGCCAGCGCGGTGACCCGCACGTAGGCGCCCGAGCCGCCCCCGGCCAGGAGGTAATTATCGAGGTCCTCGAATCCTCCGCTGGGGGTGAAGGAGCCGACCACGGCCCACTGCCGCCCACCGCGCGATTCCACGTATCCGCTGGGGAAGGCCAGGCGCAGCTGCGGCAGCATGGCTTCGGGCACGATGGCTTCTCCCGGGCCGGGATAACGCCCGGCTGTTAATGTAATTATTTTGGAGATGTCTCCGCCGGTTTCCACCAGGGCGAACAGTTGGGAGGCCGGGCCGAGCGGCCCATTGACCACGTCCACCGTGCTCCGGTATCCCACTACCCCGGCCACCCCGGAGGTGCCGTGCAGGGTTTCCAGGAAAGCTTCGGGGAGCAACCCGGCGTTTTGTTGATCGATAAGGGTGAGCTGGCGGGCTTGCGGGCCGGTGAGCTGGCGGTGCAGCTCGGCTTCGGTGGCGGCCTGGCGGCCCACCGTCACGAGCGACGCCGCGCACATCACCCCGAGCACCAGGGCCACCAAGATGGTGGTGACCAGGGCCCCGCGCGCATTTTTCGCGCCTTCGCGTAGCAGAACAGCGAATTTCATAGCCGCACCACCTCATCTGCCGCATTGACCACCGTGGGATCGTGGGTGGCAATAATGACACTGCATCCGGATTCCGCTGCTTCGCGTAGGGCGCCGAGCACGAGGTTGGCATTATCCGGGTCGAGGTTTCCGGTTGGTTCGTCGGCCAAGATGAAGGTGGGGGAATTGACGAGGGCGCGGCAGACCGCCACGCGCTGGGCCTGCCCGCCGGAGATTTGCCCGGGCCGGTGGTCGGCGCGGTGCTCCAGGCCCAGGCCGGCCAGGAGTTCGCGGGCGCGGGTGCGGGTGGCGGCCAGCGAATGGCCCGCGTAAAGCCCGGGTTCCATCACGGAATCGAGGACGGGCCGGGTGGGGTCAAGTTCGGAATCTTGGAAAACGAAGCCGATGCGGCGGGCGCGCAGGCGCGAGCGTTCCCGGTCGGTGAGCTCGCTGGCGGCCGCGCCGTCGATAAGGACCTGCCCGGAGCTGGGCGTGAGGGTGAGCCCGAGGAGGTAGAGCAGGGTGGATTTGCCGCGCCCCGAGGCCCCGGTCACCGCGGTAATGGCGGCGGGGGCGAAAACGTGGGTGAGGCCGTCGAAGAGTTCTTCGGCGCCTTTCCGGTAGCGGAAGCGCAGCTCACGGGTGGCGATACCGGGCGCGTCCATTATTTCGTGCTTTCCGGGCTCGGGGTGGCATCGGTTTCTGCATCTGCGCTGGGGTCGGTTTCTGAGCCTCCGCTCGTGTCCGTGCCCGAATCTGCGCCGGGGCCGGTTCCTGTGCCTTCGCGGGAGCCGGTATCAGCGCCGGAACCGCCGGGCGCTCCGGATCCGCTCGGCACGCCGGCCCCACCGGGGGTGCCGGAACCACCAGACGTGTCGGCCCCACCGGGCGCGCCGACCTTCTTCGCATCGGCCAACGCATACACGCTTTCCCCGGCCCGCACGCCCTCAACAACCGCCAGGCCGCCGGCCACAGTCTGAACCGTGACAGTGCGGGGCGCGGCCTCCCCCACGACCCTCACGCTCACGGTCCCATCCGGCATCGTAGACAGCGCGGAGACCGGCACGGTAGGCCCGGTCACCGCGGGCACAATCTCAATATCGGTAAGGAGATATGCTTTTTGGCTGGCCGGCAATTCCCCGCACCGAGTGCCGCACAGCAGCCCGCCATCTTCCGCGGTAACAGGGACCTTGACCTGGCCCCCTTCTGTTTCCTCCGGCTCACCGGTAATACCGATGAGGGGCTGTTCACCCAGCTTCACGCGAATACCCATTCCCGGCTGAACCATGGCCTGCTGTTCGCGCGTGATTTCCATATAAAAACTGGGCGTTCCGGACACCGAGTTAATAATATTTTCACTTCCGTTCAGGGCCGCACCGGGCCAGGCAATACTGCGGTCCAGGGTGAGCGCAGCTGGGAGTTGCGGCACTGCCACAAGTTCTCCCAGGCCGACGACGCCGCCCTGTTCCTGCCCGCGCGCTTTTTGCCACGCTTTCGTTGCCGCGGTGGTGGCGGGGCCAAATTTCCCATCTGCCACGGTGCGTGAGTAGCCAAGGGCAGCGAGGAGCCGCTGGTATTGGGAGACGTCCTCACCTTCGGTTCCTTCGGCGAGGGTCCGCCAGAAGGGAGTGGAACCTTCTGCCGCGATTACCTCGGTATTTCCGACGGTGTAGAGAGTGTCGCCGGCGTGGAATTCTCCGTCCGCGGCAACGGAGGTGATGGTGCCGTTGAGCTGGTTCACGGCAACCGGTTGTGCCGCGCGTTCTACCGTGGTGGAGAGTGTGAGGGTGCGGCCAATATTTTGCTCGGTTACGGTGACGGTCATTGTCTCCGCTCCCGTTTGGGTGATCCGCTCCGGGGGTTTCAGGGTGGTGCGGCCCGCCCAGAATGCCAGTGCCGCCACGAGGAGGAGTGTTATCACACCCGCGAGGATCTGAGTTATTTTCTTGTTCATGGCAGCACGCCTTTCGTGGTAGCCACGCGATTACACGTGAATGGTAAACATCATGGGGTTATTTTATGCCATAGAGCTCTGTGGCAGGAGGGTCACTGGGGCAAACTTTCCACACTTCCAGGGGGATCTGGAATTCAAGAGATCCCCCATTATTAGGCCACCAGCGGTGCTCCGGATCGGTATGGAACTTAGCAACATAGGTTTCCCGAGCGGGACGTTTGGAGATATCAACCTTATAACCATGCGCATCAAGGCAGGGAATATAGTATTCATCCCAGTAGTCCCAGACCACCCGCAATTGATCTTCCGACCAGTCGGTAAGAAATTCCGGATTGAGGAAATACATCGCATCACATTCGTAACTAGCTAACTTATATGCCTGCTCTTGCGATTCTGGAATACTCCCATTGGAAGCGACCCCACCTTGGGGATTGACGTGGAATCCAAAACCCTTGTTGGTCAAACACTCAGCCATTTTGATATCCGACTGTTCCGATGACTCTTGCCACTCAACCAAAGGAACATCGGGAGGATCGTCAATTCCCAAGAACTCCGCATTACGTTTCAACCATCGTTCTCGGAAGGCAAGCTTCTCCTCCTCAGTGGTGTAGCGTGGCGAGATTTCAATCTTCGCTTTCCAACTAGTCGGATCCCAGTCAGATACCGAAGCCACAGCGGTGCCGTGACTGGTTGCACCGGCACTTCCAGAATCGGAACCACCCGCAGCGCAACCGCCCACCACTATGAGTAGCGAACTAAAAACAGGTAGAACTCTACGCTTCATGCAACACCCCTATCGCCAGCAGATCAGTCGATCCCATAAAACTCTGTCGCCGGTGGCCTTTCCGGACACACCTTCATAACTTCCGGCGTGATTCGGAAAGAAAGCTCACCCTTATTATCCGGCCACCAACGATGCTCCGGATCGGTGTGGAACTTAGCAACATAGGTTTCCCGACCCGGACGCTCGGAAGTATCAACTGTGAATCCATGTGCCGCCAGGCAGGGGATATAGTATTCATCCCAATAATCCCACTGCACCCGCAACTGATCCTCTGTCAAATTCGCAAGAAACTCTGGGTTAAGGAAGTACATCGATTTACATTCATAGGCCGCCATACCTAAAGCCTCCTGCTGCGATTCAGGGATCGGAGGATCAAACAGAATTCCCCCCTGCGGGGCAACCTCAGCGGAAAACCCTTTACTCCGCAAACATTCCGCATTCTTTTCATTGTCCGCGCGCGGAGAATCCATCCACTCAACTAAAGCAATATCAGGTGGGTTCGTAACTCCGATCGTCTCGGCATTACGCTCCAGCCAGCGTTTCCGGAAAGCTAGCTTATCTTCCTCACTTGTAAACTTAGGAGAAATCTCTATATCAGACTTCCATGAACCCGGATTCCATTCAGATGAAGCGGACGCTGCTAATTCACTGTCAGCATTGCCCGCGGTTCCGGAATCAGAACCGCCAGCAGCACAGCCAGTCAGCACTGTAAGGACAAGCCCGAGAGCAGATCCAATCTTATGTTTCACGGTCGTATCTCATTCCACGCCATAAAACTGGGAAGCGGGAGGAATCTCCGGACAAACCTTTAACACCTCCGGAGGGATTTCGAATTCAAGAGATCCTCCGTTATTTGGCCACCAACGATGCTCAGCATCACTGTAAAACGTCGTGGCATAGGTTTCCCGAACCGGGCGCTTGGAAGTATCGACTTTGAATCCATGCGCGGCCAAACAAGGGATATAATACTCATCCCAGTAATCCCATATCACCCTCAATTGATCTTCTGACCAATTGGTGAGGAATTCCGGATTCGGAAAATACTTCGCATAACACTCGTACCAGGCAAGGTCGTACGCCTCTTCTTGCGATTCTGGAATACCCGGGTCAAAAGCGACTCCGCCCTGAGGGGGAACATAGGCACTAAACCCCTTTTCTCTGTAACATTCGGCGTGCTTGGTATCCATCAATTCCACAGAGTTTTGCCATTCAACAAGAGCAACATCCGGGGGAGCTTCAATCCCATAGTATTCTGCATTACGTTTCAGCCACTGCGCGCGGAAAGCAAGTTTCTCTTCCTCCGTGTGATAGCGCGGTGAAATCTTGATTTTCGCTTTCCAGGTATTCGGATCCCATTCAGACGCTGAAGCCGCAGCCACTTCGCTGCCAGCTTCTCCCAAACTTCCCGAATCGGAATTACCGCTTGCACAACCACCCACCGCAATGAATAAGGAACTAAAGGTACACAAAATCCTGTTTCTCATCTCTCACGCCTCATTCCAAACCGTAAGCTCAGATGCTGGAGGGATATCCGGGCACGATTTCCACACCTCAGGGGGAATTTGAAGTAGTAATGATCCTCCGTTGTCTGGCCACCAGCGGCGCTCCGGATAAGTATGGAACTTCGCGACATAGGTTTCCCGCGCGGGACGCTCGGAAGTATCGACAGTAAGGCCGTGAGCCGCCAAGCAAGGAATGTAATACTCGTCCCAGTAATCCCACTGCACCCGCAACTGATCCTCTGTCAAATTCTCAAGGAATTCCGGATTAGGAAAGTACATCGCTTGACACTCATACAGGGATAAATCAAACACTTTCCGCTGTGCTGCTGGCACTGCCGGGTCATAAGTGATGCCGCCTTGGGGAGCAGCGTGCGCCCCAAAACCCTTACCCCTCATACATTCTGCAGTTTTATTATCGAAAAGTTCCAGAGATTTTTGCCATTCAACAAGAGGAACACTAGGAGGATCTTTCAATTCCATAAACTCTGCGTTGCGTTGTAGCCACCTGTCCCGAAAAGCGAATTTTTCCTCCTCCGTAGTGAATTTAGGAGAAATCTCTATATCAGATGTCCAAGAATCCGGATTCCATCCTGCCGAGAGAGCGTCAGTAGAATGCGAACTCGCGGTCTTAGTGGAATTATCAGCAACCACGCATCCCGCAAGAAGCAGCACAAGAATGCACCCGAAGTACCCGAGACGCCAACGTCCGAGCTCGACACGGCCCACGAGTTTTTCCACGACGACACCCCATATCTACGGTAAATCAATCGATCCCGTAAAACTCTGTAATTGGCGGCCTTTCCGGACATACCTTCATAACTTCCGGAGTGATTCGGAAAGAAAGCTCACCCTTATTATCCGGCCACCAGCGATGCTCAGCATCAGAGTAAAACGTCGTAGCATACGTTTCCCGAGCCGGACGCTCGGACGTATCAACAACAAAACCATGCGCTGCCAAGCAGGGAATATAGTATTCATCCCAATAATCCCACTGCACCCGCAACTGATCCTCGGTCAAATTTGCAAGAAACTCGGGATCGAGAAAGTATTTCGAATAACACTCGTGTGTCGCCAAGTTAAAAGATTCGTTTTGTGCTTCGGGAACAGCTGGATCAAACAAGAGGCCGCCTTGGGGGCGAGCATGAGCACTGAATCCCTTAAGCCGATAACACTCGGCGAGTTTTTCATTGCGTTCCTGCGATACGTTTTGCCACGCAACAAGAGGAATATCCGGGGGATCAGAAAGCCCCATGGATTTCGCATTCCTCCGTAACCACTGGTCCCGAAAAGCGAACTTCTCATCCTCCGTGGTGAATTTAGGAGGAATCTCTATGTCAGAGGTCCAAGAATTAGGATTCCATTCGGATGCAGCGGACACTGCCATTCCGCTGTCAGTATTGCCAGCGGTTCCGGAATCAGAACCGCCAGCAGCACAGCCAGTCAGTACTGTAAATACAAGTCCGAGAGCAGATCCAATCTTATGTTTCATGGCCGTACCTCATTCCAAGCCATAAAACTGGGAAGCTGGAGGAGTCTTCGGACAGGTTTTCCATACCTCGGGTGGAATCTGGGTCAGGAGAGCTCCGTCGTTGCTGGGGAACCATCGGTTTACGGCATCAGTGTGAAATGTTTCAACATATGTTTCTCGGGCAGGCCGCTCGGAAGTATCGACGGTAAACCCATGCGCGGCCAAGCAGGGAATATAGTACTCGTCCCAGTAATCCCATATCACCCTCAATTGATCTTCTGACCAATTGGTGAGAAATTCCGGATTAGGAAAATACATCGCTTGGCACTCGTACGCAGCAATTTTATACGCCTCATATTGAGACTCCGGAACAGCTGGGTTAAAAAGAACTCCGCCCTGCGGTATCGCATGAGCGCTAAAACCTCTTTCCCTGAAGCATTCGGCACTCTTATTATCCATCAATTCCAGAGATTCTTGCCATTCCACAAGCGGAACATCCGGCGGAGTTTCAATTTCCAAAAACTCCGCGTGACGTTTTAGCCACTGCGCGCGATAAGCGAGTTTCTCTTCCTCCGTGTGATAGCGCGGCGAAATCTTGATCTTCGCCTTCCAACTATTTGGATCCCATTCGGATGCTGAAGCCGCAGCCGCTTCATTCCCAGATTCTCCCACGCTTCCGGAATTGGAACCACTATTGCTACAACCCCCCACCACCATAAGAGCGACAAAGAAAACGGCCAACATTTTACACTTCATAAGCCACCCTCCTTCGTGATACTTGTGGTGGCGAGGAAGACAGCGCTTCCCCGCCACCACACACGTATGAGATAAGATCTACCAGTCTATTGGGGTGCAGGTAGCGTGGGTAGGTGCACGAAGGAGCTCCGGTGCCGCAGCACTCCAATTACCATTGAAGTGATTAGAAACAACGCTCACTTCAAACCGACCCGCCTCATTGTAAAGCACGTCACTTCGGACTTTTACCACCATGTACTCCGAGGTTTGCTGCTTTGCATACACACCAACATGAGCCTGGTTGAAGTTACATTTCTTGTAGCCACCCACCTGGATAGCACTGGCTGATGGCATAAACGCCACGATTGATAGCAGTGTTGCCGCGAATGCAGCACCTACTTTTCGGATAGTCTTCATGATCTGCCTCCTTTTCACCGTTGAAAGGTTGGGACTTGTGACCCTTAACGACGCTCGAATGAGCACCGTTAAGGCTACGCTAAAGGATGCGTTAATGATCTGTCAATACCTTGGCGCCACTTAATTTCGGCAACCACATCGGGTGCACCGGCATCGCATTTAACGGCACACCTGTCGCAATATCCCACTCAATGGCATCGCTGCCACCACGCTTCACCGAAACAGCAGGTCCGGGGTGTGCCGCTTCGGCACACCCCGGACGTAGATAGGGCAATTTAGTTATTAGGATTCAGTGCTGAGCCGCAGGGCATAGCTACGGCCCGAAGTCCCACCACTGGCCGTGGCATTTTCCCGGGTATCCACCCGGATGGTATCCCCGTCATGAGCGTCACCTGCGAGGATCATGCGGGCCAGCTGGTCACCGATTTCCCGCTGGATGAGCCGGCGTAGCGGGCGAGCCCCGTAGGCCGGATCATATCCGTCCATCGTCAGGTAATCGCGCGCCGCCGGGCTCACATCCAGATGCATCCGCCGCTCACCCAGCCGCTGCTCCAACTGCGTGATTTGCAGGTCCACAATCTTGCCGATTTCCTCCATGCTCAGCGGATGGAAAACAATCACGTCATCCAAGCGGTTGAGGAACTCCGGCTTGAAGTGCGCCCGCACCGCAGCCATGACCGTGTCATATTGGGCCGCCGCATCCATCGTGGGATCAGCCAAAGCCTGAGAACCCAAATTCGAGGTCAGAATAAGGAGGGTATTGCGGAAGTCCACGGTGCGGCCCTGGCCGTCCGTGAGGCGCCCGTCGTCCAAAACCTGGAGCAGAATATCGAACACATCCGGGTGGGCCTTTTCCACTTCGTCAAGCAGAATCACCGAGTAAGGCCGCCGCCGCACCGCTTCGGTGAGCTGGCCGCCTTCCTCATAGCCCACGTATCCCGGAGGTGCCCCGACCAGCCGCGAAACCGAGTGCTTTTCGGCGTACTCCGACATATCGATACGCACCATGGCGCGCTCGTCGTCGAACATAAAGTCCGCCAGCGACTTCGCCAACTCCGTTTTCCCCACACCCGTAGGCCCGAGGAAGAGGAAGGAACCATCGGGCCGGTTCGGATCCTGCACCCCGGCGCGCGAACGGCGCACCGCATCAGAAACCGCCCGCACCGCATCCTGCTGACCAATAAGGCGATGCCCGATTTCCTCCTCCATATGGAGGAGTTTCTCCGTTTCGCCCTGCATGAGTTTACCCACTGGCACACCCGTCCAGGCCGCCACCACTTCGGCAACTTCCTCAGAATCCACCCGCTCGGCAATCATCGGTTCATGATCGCGAGCCTGGCCATCCGCTTCGGCTGCTTCCGCCGCCGCGATCTGGCGTTCCACCTCCGGAATATCGCCATTTTGGAGCCGCCCAGCATCCTCATACCGGCCCTCGCGGACCGCTAACTCAAACTCGGTGCGCAGCTCATCAAGCTTGACGCGCAAATCACCCACCCGGTTGCGCCCGGCCTTCTCATTTTCCCACCGAGCCGTCAGGGCAGCTAATTCTTCTTTGCGGTCCGCCAATTCCGCACGGATAGTTTCTAGGCGGTCGGCGGTAGCTGCGTCGTCGTCCTGCGTTTCAGAAAGATAGGACTCCTCCATGGTGAGGCGATCCACCTGGCGCTGCAACACATCGATTTCCTCCGGGGAAGAATCCAATTCCATGCGCAGGCGGGAAGCCGCTTCGTCAATAAGATCAATGGCCTTATCGGGAAGCTGACGGCCGGTAATATACCGATTCGAGAGCTGCGCCGCGGCAACAAGAGCACCGTCCGTAATTGTCACTTTATGGTGCGCCTCGTATTTCGGGGCGATACCACGCAAAATTGTGATGGTATCTTCCACCGAGGGTTCACCCACGAAAATCTGCTGGAAACGGCGCTCCAAAGCCGGGTCCTTCTCAATATTTTCGCGGTACTCATCCAAGGTGGTAGCACCAATGAGCCGCAATTCCCCGCGCGCGAGCATCGGCTTGAGCATATTTCCGGCATCCATGGCACCTTCGGAACCGCCACCGGCCCCCACGATGGTATGGATCTCATCAATAAAGGTAACGATTTCACCCGCAGCCTCCCTGATTTCATTCAGGACAGCCTTAAAGCGTTCCTCGAATTCACCGCGGTATTTTGCACCGGCCACCATCGCGGCCACATCCAATTGGATGAGCCGCTTACCGCGCAAAGATTCCGGCACATCGCCATTGACCATGCGCTGCGCCAAACCCTCCACAACGGCGGTTTTCCCAACACCCGGTTCCCCGATGAGCACCGGATTATTCTTGGTACGCCGAGAAAGGACCTGGACCACGCGGCGAATTTCGCTATCGCGGCCGATCACCGGATCCATTTTCCCTTCCCGAGCCATCGCGGTGAGATCCTGACCGTATTTCTCCAGGGCCTGGAACGTGCCTTCCGGATCCGCACTATCCACCTTCGAGGTGCGCACGCGCGGTAGGGTAGCCCGCAGTGCCTCATGCGAGGCACCCGCGTTCCGGAGGATCTCCCCCGCCTGGGACTGCGAAGCCGCAATCGCCATGAGGAGATGCTCGGTAGAAATATAGGCATCGCCCAAACTAGTTGCTTCCTTGCCGGCCTCCGAAATCACCCGCGAGAGCGGGCGCGACGCCCCGGGATTTTGCACCGAATCCCCCGCCGAACGCGGCAGCGAAGCCAGCGCCCCGGATACCCGCTCCGCGATCTCCACCCGATTAGCCCCCACAGCTTCGAGCAGGGCAAGGGCAATCCCACCTTCCTGGGCGAGCAGCGCGCTGAGAAGATGCACCGGCTCCACCTGGGGATTCCCCGCATCCGTCGCCGTGCGAATGGCCTGCGCCAAAGCTTCCTGCGACTTCGTTGTTAGTTTATCCATGACAACTCCTTACATCGGCGGCGGCTACCTGTTCACCACTTCGCCGATCCACTCATTGCAACGCAAGCTTTCTTGAGTCTATTCCACTCAAGTTAGAAGATGTGCGGAGCGGGCAGTAGAAAAGCGGCACTACCATCGCCTAGAGAGGCCGGCTGCCCGGTGGCGGCGTCGTCGTACCCGTGATACTGCCGCGACCTGAGGCTATACCGCGACATCATCTTCTTTTTCCTTAATCCAGGTGAGCGCCGCAGGCACGTCACCAACCGCGTACGTATCCACAACCGCGCGCCCGACCCCCACGTAATGCTTGAAGAAATCGATCCACTGCGCGCCCGCGCTCACATCCTCGTCAATCGGGAGCACCCACAGGGGCTGCATGCCGCCCCAGGTGGCAGCCGTTTTATCCAGACGATCAATATCTGCTTGCGGAATATAAAAAATAGGTGTGCCGCTCACCGCGTGATCCAGGCTCGCCGACAGCGCAAGAGCCCCAGAAATCCAATAAGTTTTTGTGATGAGCGCGAGGTTGCGCAATAAATCTTTGCCGGTTTTATCGCTGTAGAGCAGCTGCCCGCCCCGTTCTCGCAGCGGCGCGGCCGGCGCACACGCGGCCAGCAACGACGCGCGATCATGGACGCGTCCGGATTCTTCCAGCCGAGCCAACGCATCCTCATCGGTGGCGGTCAGGCGCCCCTCGATTGCGCGAGAGAAAAGACGTACTGCTGCGTTCGGCTCCATACCCGCTATCCTAGCGGCCGCGTGCCGCGTCGCATATTGCGGGGCCGCGCGGAGCCGCACCGCGGAGCGCACCCGAACCTGCCCGCCTATACTGGATGAATTGCATACCGAATGGAGGAGGAGCGGTGCCGGAAGGTCACGCTATTCATCGTCACGGACGTATTCTCACGGCGCTTTTTGGTGGGGTCGCCGTGGCTGCCAGTTCCCCGCAGGGGCGTTTCGCCCAGGGTGCGGCCCTGCTGGACGGATTGCGCGCCGGGCGGGCCCACGCCTGGGGCAAGCATCTTTTCTGGCCTTTTCTTTCCGCTTCCGAACCGGCCGCCGCGGCGGGTGGCATTCCTGCCGTCGAGCTGGGCGACCCGCAGGCCACCTGGCTCCATATTCATCTGGGTCTTTACGGAAAATGGGCTTTTGCGGGGCCGGGGGTGGCCGGTCTGCACGGCGCCGGGATTCGAGTGAGCCCCACCGAAGATTCGGGGATGCGCAAAACCATCGACGGCGGGCAAGATGGCACCACGCGCCTGGTCGAGGCGCCCACGGGTGGTCGCGATGGTCTACCGGAAGACAATATTCAAGTCCTGGGAGAATTGGCGACGACGCCGACAACCCGCTTGCGCCTCGCCGGGCCAGAAGCGGTTGCCCAGCTCACCGGCCCTGCCCGCTGCGAGATTCTCAGCGGGGAGGAAGTCCTCGGGGTGATTGCGCGGCTCGGCCCCGATCCTATTCGCAATGAGGAGGGTGACCGGCAGCGATTCGTGGCCGGGGCGCGCCGCCGAAAAATCCCGGCCGGCCAGGTAGTAATGGACCAGGCTGTTGTGGCGGGCCCGGGCAATATTTATCGGGCTGATTGCTTGTGGCGCACCGGGATTTCCCCGCTGCGGCCGGCCAATAAAGTTTCCGAATCCCGGTATCGCGAGCTGTGGGATGACCTGGTGCTGTGCATGGGCCGCGATGTCGATTCCGGGATTATTGTGACGATCCCGCCCGAATTCCAGCCTGATCCGATTCCCGAAGGGGACCCGGAGCTCTCGCGTTTCGCGGTGTATCACCGCACCGGCCGCCCGTGCGTGCGCTGCGGCGCAATTATCCGGGAGGAACTCATGGCGGGGCGGCGCCTATTCTGGTGCCCGGGCTGCCAACGCTAGCCCGCGGGTTTTCCGGGGGCGTGTCGGGGTGGGCGGGGACCATGCGATTACTTTCGTTGTGGTTCGCCGGGGCGGACGGGGTCCACACGGTTACTTTCGCCGAGGTTTGCCGCGGTGGGCGGGGACCACGCGATCTGCACGGTATCTGCTGCCGGGCCGATAATGAGCTGGGCTCGTCCCGGAATATCACGGCGGGCACTCACACCGCGATAACGAAAATCTCCGGAGAACAGAAAGACCGCCGGGGAAGTAGCCAGGAGCCGCCGCCACAGCGGGAGGTGGCTGAGGTGCGAGGGCTCCGCGGTGGCGAGGATCAAGTGCCACCCGAGTTCTGCGCCATCCACGAGTACCTCGGCGAGGGGTGCGAGCGGAGAGTTCTGCGGATCAAGAAGTTCGGCATCATCCACCATGACAATAATCGGCGCGGGTGACGAAACTGGTGACAGTGCGGGTGACGGGGCGGGCTCGGTGCGGCCGGTTGTATCTGGAGTATGGGCACGGTCCGCCGTGCTGTGCGTTTGGGCGCGGCGGGCGGCGAGTACCTGGGCGAGGGCTTCCATATCCGCCCGGGCCTGCGTGGCGCTTCGATAACTTCCCGCAATAAGTTCGGGCGGGAGGCACGTGCGCAGATGACCATGCGGGTCAATAAGAAAAAGCCGCGGGAGCGGGGATATATGCGTTAATTGCTGGGCGAGGAGGCGCAGCGCCGCGGTTTTCCCCGAACCCGCTTCCCCAATAATAAGAGCATGCCCGGTAACAGCAAGATCAAGAGTAGCCGGCCCGCGATGGCGAGCGCTCACTCCCAAGTGCAGCGAATGTAACGAAGACTTGTCGAGGCCGCCTCCCACGAGTAGTTCCTGGTAGTCGAGGTGGGTGGGAAGTTCCCACAATTGGGGTGCGGGTGGCCCAGACCAGGCCGCGCGGATCTCGGCGAGGAGATCGCCCCGGTCGAGGCCGGGTGAGTCCGGGGGTGAGCCGGGTGAATTCGCGGGCGGCGCGGTTGAATATGCGGGCGGGCTCGCTGCCTCTGAGCGAGCGGAGTGCGGCCGGGTGGTAGCGAGCAAAAAATGTTCCCCGGCCGGAGTTATCCCCCGGCCCGGGCAGCCCACCGGCACGGTGGCCGCGCGTCGATGCGGGGCATGGGAATCATAGGGATCAGCCAGGCGCAGCTCCAGCCGAGTAGTGAAAAAATCGCGCAGGTGCGCGGGGATCTCGGTGGGGCGGGCAGCCGTTGTAATAATGCGGATACGGCTGGCCGGGCCGCGCTCAATGAGTTCCGTGAGCGGCTCGTCCAGCTCGGGGCGTGCCCGCAGCGCCGACCAACCGCGCAGAAATATAAATATTTCTCCGAAAGGATCAGGGCTGGGCGATGCCCCGCCGCGTGCGGCTTCGCGCGCGCGAAGCATATTCCTCAGCTCGACCAATCCGGCGAGCATCCGCTCCGGCTCGGAATGATCGACCCGGAAACACATATGCGGAATATTAATAAGCTCGGCGAACTCGGCCCCCGAAGCATCACACAGCGCGTACTGCGCTTCGGTCGAGGTATATCCTAGCGCCAGCGCCCCGGCAATGGTCCGCAGGGCTTCATCGCATCCGGCTCCTGGTGCACCGAGCACCAGGAGGTGAGAATCTGCGAGATCAATGTGGAGTGCTTCGCGGCGTTGGAGCAGCGGAAGATCGCGCTCGCCGAGCGCGAGCCGGAGCGGGGCGGCGCGCTGACTCGGTGCATATACCCCAAACCGGGCTGAGGTACGCACCGCGATGAGCTCGGTAAGGTGGCGCGGGCGAGTGAGCGGCTCCAACCAGATCGGGTGGGCCCGCGGCCCGGTCCCGCGCAGCGGTTCGAGCGCCGCGGTAAGTATGGAAGGCCCGTTCGGGGCAGTGCCCGGCCCGGGAGCTGCATGAGTGGGCGGAGCGGCTGGTGGCCCGGAGCTGCGTCGTCGTACCGCGGGGACCTGAGCCGGCCGGGCCGCGAGCGGCGCAGAAACATAAAACCCGGTGAAGCGATGCGGCGCGCCGCCGCAGGCAAGGAAACCGCAACCGGGCTGCGGCGGGAGGTGGGCGGCCTCCGGCGTGCCGATGACCGCGCGGGATTCGTACTCGGAAAAAGTGCGCAGCGCGATGCGGTAGGACAGGTGGGAATCCAGGCCGCGCAACCGGCCTTCGTCCAGGCGTTGGGTCGCGAGCAGCAGGTGGATGCCGAGCGAGCGGCCCAGGCGGCCGATGGCGACGATGGTGTCGATGAGATCGGGGTGGTCGGCCAGGAGCTCGGCGAATTCGTCAATAATAATAAGGAGTGGTGCGAGAAGCGGGCCGGTGTGGGCGCCGCGAGCGCGCGCCGCCTCGTATTCTCCCAGGTGGGAGTGCTGGCCGTGCTCGGCGAGCAGGTGTTGGCGGCGGTTCATTTCCCCGCGCAGAGTTTCCTCCATGCGTTCGCTCAGGGAGCTATCGCGTTCCAGATTGGTGACCAGGGCCGCGGTATGGGGCAGCTCGGCGAACGGATGGAAACTCGCCCCGCCCTTGTAATCGATGAGGACCAGGTTGAGCTGCTCGGGTGAATGGGTGAGGCAGAGCCCGAGGAGGAGCGTGCGCAGCAGCTCCGATTTCCCGGAGCCGGTTGCGCCCACGAGCAGGCCGTGCGGACCCATCCCACCGGCCGCGGCCTCGTTGAGATCAAGCCACACCGGGGCGCCCTGTGGATCGAGCCCGAGGGGCACGCGCAAGGTGGCGGCCGGGCGGTGAGGTGGAGAAGGCGAGCCGGGGAGCTGCGGAGCGGAGGACTGTAGAACGGGTGGCGAGGCGTGCGGCGAAACGGGTTGCGGCGTGAGGGATGGCAATCCGAGCAGCTTCGCGAAACCCTGCACGCCGGTGGAATCCTGCGAAGCCGAGCCGCGAGCCCGGTAGAGCGCCCGGGCACAATAGGCCGCTCCGTCCAGGTCAAGCAGATCGGGTATCCCCCAGCGCACCCCCGCGCTATCGGCAAGGCTGAGATGCGCGGGCTCGGCACCCTCCGGATAATCCACAAGCGCGACGAGACTGCCGGGTTCGGGGAGCGTGCCCGCCTCGCGCTGGGCAGGCCAGTCGCGTGCGAGCTCGCGGGGTTGATCAGACGGGCCAGCTTCTTCCGGATGCGATTTTTCGCGCTCGGTTTTTTCCCGGACATGCAATATGAGGTGGGACGAGGAGCCTGGGCAATCAGCCGCCCCGAAGGGCCCCTTAATAATAAGGTGTACGGCCTTTCCGAGCCCCGCCTCCGCGACGGCGTACGGGGGCAGCCAACTGAGCCAACCTGCCTCGGCCTCAGGCACATGATCGCCCGGGATAATAGCGAGATCACCAGGCGGAATGCTCGCCGCGAGCTGGCAGAGGAGGGCCCGCCCCCAGGCCCAGGCCGCTTCCCCGCTCACCGTGATGGTGGAATACGAGGGCAGGTCGAGGAGTGCGGGGCCGGGGATCGGGCGCTGCACCTCCGTGGCACAGCGGTCCCGCGCCCGGCGGGCGGCGTCGTCGCGCTCCCCCGGAGGATCCTCCGCGAGCGTGACGGTATACGGCGGCGCGAGCAGTGCCTGCCCCACCCGAATCGGACGCGGTGGCGGTGGCGTGCCGCGGCCCAGGCGCAGCGGGAGCACGAGCGGGGCCGGATAGCGGTGCGCTTCTTCGCGAGCGCAGGCCTCCACCATGCGGGCGGCTTCGGCTTCGCACCTGGCCAGGGCGGCGAGGTAGTCGCGCCGCGCGCCATCGCGTTCCCCGGCATTGCGCCGCAGCCCTAGGCCCACGTTGAGCAGCGCGAGCGCGAGCATAAGAACCCCGAGCGTTCCCATAAGGAGAAGCAGGTGGGGAGAGCGCCGGGTGGTGGACGTGAGAATCACGAGCATCACCACGGATAGCAACGCGGGGAGGAACATGACGGCGCTCATTTTCTGCCCGCTGCCGCGATAACACGCGGGCGGCGCGGGAATGCTCAGGCCCTCCATGGCTCCTCCTTTCGCGAGCGCGCTCTCCTTCCGGCACACCCTAGCGGGGCTGCGACTTCTTGACGAACCGTTATCCACAGCTTCGGTACGACGACGCATTTCTCTCGCAAAGAGCCAGCTCGGCTTGTGGATAACTCTCTGGCCTGTGGATGAGCCCTGGTCAGGTTGCGGCCTTCTTGATACCGTGCCTTCACCCCGCGGCTGTGGCGGTGCGGGCGGGTTGGCTGGCGTCGGTTAGGCGAACGCTCGGGTAGGAGATCAGGTGCTCAGGTGATTAGACAACAACGCAGATAGGAGGGCATATGGCTGGAGAACTAACAGAATCACGCGGCGCGCAGCCGGCGGATATTGCGATTCCCGTCTGCGTGCATTGCGCGGGGCAGCGCGGCGAATTCGAGCTGGCCAGTTCGCTCTCACTAACGGCGCTTATTCCAGAGGTGTTGCACCTCCTCGCTCCGGATTTTGCGGCTCCCACCTGGACGGTTCGTACCGCCATCGGGCAACGGCTGGATCCGAGCTTGCCGGTGGCGGAGCAGCTCGAACCCGGAATGTGCCTTTTTATTGACGGGTCCGAGCCTCCCTCGCCTCCGCGCAGCGACCCGGTTCTCAGCCGTATCCGCCATTCCACCTTGCATGAGCGCGGCGAACTTTCCCCAGCTGCGCTCCGCAGCTGTGCCACGGTGTTGGTCGTGGTATGCGGGCTGGGCCTGGCTGGATATACCGCGCGAGCCGCGCTCCCCCACGTGCTCGCGCTTCCCGTGCTAGCCGGGCTCGCGCTCGCTTTCCTCGGTCTTGCCCGCGTGAATTGGGCGCATGCTCGCCGGCGGGAAGGCCCCGGGGCGAGCACGCGGACGCAGCTGGTGGTGCTAGCGCTGCTCGCGGCCAGTGGCTGGGCGGGGGCAGCCTGCGGGTGGCGCGCGGCCCCGCTGGTTTTGCCAGGTACGGGATCGCGTGGGATTACAGCCGGGGGCCTTCTCATCATTATCGCGTTGTTCTCCCGCGCGGTAGTTCCCGTGCCGGGAGGCCGCAGTATGCTGCTGACCTGGGCACTTGGTTTGCTGGCGTGGGGCGGCAGCGCCCGGCTTCACGCCCGACTCGCCGAGCCGGCTGCCCTCGTGATCGTGGTGGCCTTGGTCTGCACGGTCCGCCTGATTGCGCCGATTGTCTTGCGGTTGAGCGCGCCCCCGCCGGAGGTGCCCGCCGCCGGCGGAAGCATGGCGGATTTACCCGCGGAGCACAGCCCGGAAAGCTGGGCCCGCATCCTCACCCTCCGCACCCTGGGCGGTGAAGCCGGCACGGTCTTCGTGATCGCCGCGCTGCTACCGCTGGCCTACCGCCCAAATATTCTCAGCGCGGCCATATGCGGCGCGGCAGTAACTGTGCTCGGGCTGCGTGCCATAAGTATGCGCGCCGACGCCGCGTTTGTACTTCGGCTTGGTTTCTTCCTTCTTCTTGATGTGGAGCTCTGCGTGCTAGCCATGCGGAATCCGGCAGCACACGCAGCACCGGGCCTTCTTGCTTGCCTGGTGGCTCCCGCGCTGGTGAGTATTCCCGCTCTGTTCCTCGGGTATCTGAATCCCCGGGAAACACTGGAAAACTTGGAGCCCCTGAAACTCCTGAAACCCCTGGGGGCTACCGAATATCGGGGCCGCGTCGTGCGTTCCGAAGCCCGGCTTCTTCTCATCCGGCGGGTGGAGATCGCCGAACAAATTCTTACTGCGCTGCTTGGCGCCGGGATAGTTATTGCGATCAGCCCATGGTAAACGTGCGCACTATTATGAGCTCCCGCCGTTTCCGGCGCCGCAGCATTGCCGGGGCATTGTGGTGGGGCCTACCGGCTCATGAGGAAGCTCCCCGCCCGGGATTAGCCGGGATGGCCGGAGCACTTGGGCTTGCCCTGATGGCCGCGGCCGGTACCGGTGCCGCGCGGGCGCTCTCACCGCAACTTCCCGATGGCTGGGAAGATGGCGTTGTTCTCATCGCCGCGGAGAGCGGGGCACGCTATCTCAGTTCTGGTGGAATTCTCCATCCCCTCACTACCCTGGCTGGCGCTTATCTTTTGTATCCGGAAGGCGTGGCGACCCATGTGGTCCCGGCTGCCCGGCTCGCAGATGTACCGCGCGGGGGACCGGTAGGAATTCCGGGTACTCCCGATTCTTTACCGAGCGCAGCCGAGCTGCGTGACCCGTGGCTGGTGGCCTGCCCCGCGAGTATGACCAGCTCGCAGAAAAACAACGCGGAAAATACGCAGGGCACGGCCGCGCCGTTATCCCTGGCGGCCTCAGTCCCACTCCCTGAATTCGGTGGCGCGGTGCTAGTGCGAACAACAAGCGGTTTGTGGCTGATCGCTGCCGAGCAACGCTACCGGGTGGATATACCGGAAGCCGCTTTCCGCAGCGAGTTTCCGGATGTGCCGGTGCTTGAGGCACCACCGGCGTGGGTGGAACTCTGGGCGGAGGGCCGGGCCCTTACGCCGCTCAGCGTTCCCGCTGCTGGTGAGCCGGTCGGGTATCTTCCTGGCATCGGGGAGGCCCGGGTTGGTGACCTGGTTGTTTTTGGCGGAAGTGATGGCACCCGCACCTGGTTCCAGATCAGGTCAGGCGGGGTGCTCGAACCGCTCTCTCCCACCGCCTTCCATCTGTATCGGCTCTCCGAGCACAGTGCCCGAGCGCGGGTATACGCCCTTGATCCGGCAGCTCGCGCTCATCTTAGTTTTCGCGAAACCGGCCCCGGAGACGGCTGGCCTGCTGATCTCGGCGCGCTCACCGCTCCGGCTTCCGAACACGATTCCGCTATCGCTTCGAGCTCAACTCCCGTTGCCACACGGCCCGGCCCCGCGCGGGTATGCGCAGCTTTCCACGCGGGACGCTCGTTTCTGGTACACGCACCTGAATCCCAGGTGCCAGTCAGCGGAGCTGCGCTCGTGGCCGACACGGATGCGGGGAGTGCCACCCTCTTGCAGGGAAGCACCCCGGTAGACATCGCCGATCTTGACCTGCTGCGCCGGGCCGCGAATTGGGAGAACATCACTCCGTTTGAGATTCCGCCCGCCTGGCGCGCACTCTTTCCCGAGCCGGCCGCGCGTCTTTCCGTCGATGAGCTCTGTACCGGTCCTGGCGGTACCGCCCGGACCGATATTGCTGCCTGCACCCGGAATCTGCCATGAATAACCAGGCCCGCGGATGCATTCACCGCCACACCTGACTCACCCAGCACTCGCCATCGCTCATAAACCGCCGCATACTCATTATTTCGCGCGTGCATAAGCCCGGGCCGGGGAGAGGATTTTTCCTCCCCGGCCCGGGCTGTGAGTGACATACGTTGGAGATAATTAGTGGCTGGTTATCCCGGATTTAGCGGGTAGCGCTGGAGCGGGAATTGGCCCGGTAGCGCAGGGTCAGGCCTCCGGCGAGCGCGGTGAGCCCGGCCAGGAGCCAGCCTGCGAGTGCCGCACCGGTGCGTTGCAGCTCCGGAGGCGCAGGCGGCGTAGCCGGCGGAGTGGTGGGCGGGGTGTCCGGTGGCGTAGCGGGCGGCGTCGTCGGAGGTACCGGTGGTTCTTCGAAACGAACGGTCTGTTCGCTATCGAGCGGATCGGTGTGCTCGGAAATGAGTCGGTCGCCCAGGTACACCCATTCGAAAAGAACCACCTCGCGGCCAGCTAAGCCACTCGCATCAAAATCCAGCTTGATACGGGCGCATTCGCTGGGCGAACCGGGAATGAAGTCGCTGGCTTTACGCACCGGGGTGCCATCCTTCCCGAGCACCGGAGTCCCATCGGGGAACATGGCAGCCGTTTCGATCCGGTAGGTTTCCCCGGGGATAAGCGCTCCGCTGAGTTCGCATACCTCATCGGTAATCAGCGCATCCGCGGTAGCGCTCAGAATCTGATCGCCGCCAGCACCATGCGCGCCCTCAGCACCATCGGCACCCGCCACACCATGTGAGCCCTCGGCACCATCAGCACCCGCCGCACCATCTTTGCCGCCGGCATGATCAGCAACACTCGAAGAGCCATCCCGGGCGCGGGTGGCTAGGCGCGTGAACGTCACCGTCTGGTTGGTGTCCTTCAGGTCAGCATGCACGGCAATATCCCGCCCGTCCTGGCGCAGAGTTTCCGTGGCCACCACCTTGGTGCCGGCCAGAGTTGCGGCGTCGACCTCAAAAACTACCTCGACGCTACCGTTGGGGTGCTCGGGCACGAAACGGCTGATGCTGGTGAGCTCGCTGCCACTGGCATCACGCAGCGGCTGACCGCTGGCCGGATCCAGGAGTTTCCCGTGGACCTCGTATTCCTTACCGGGAATCACGTGCTGGTAGGACACGGTATCCACCAGGGTGACGGTGCCGGTATTGGGCGCGATATGGGTGTCCTCGTGGTGCATGGTGGTGTGGAGGGACGGTTCGCGGGTCACCGTGAACTGCTCGGTCACGTCGGTCACGCTGGTGGCCAGCGGCGCCGCCCGATCATCGCCCGCGAAATCGGACACCACCACGTAGGTACCCGGCAGATTCTCCCCGGCCTCATCCTGCTCCATAATCCAGGACGGATCACCCACGCTCGGATAGAAACCGTTACGGGCTGGAAGCACCACCGGCTTCCCGATCTGGCGGGCAGCCGCGCGGTTCTCATCGGTGACCTCCTGGCCTTCCGGGAAGAACAGCAGGGTGTGGCTGAGCGTCTGAGTATCCGCCCCGAATCCGGCCCCGCCGCTGAAATCAGGATGGTTCGCGGGCAGGCCGCTCACCCACACATCATCAACCAGGTAGGTGCCGGACTTCGTTTGGCGAATCGAGAGAGCCGAATCGATCTTCCCGGGGTAGCGCACCGACGTTGTTTCATCGGCCAGCCCGAACGTATCCGACCAGCCAGCCTCAATCCAGGGCGCGAACTCGGCCGGTTGGTCCTCCGCGAGGACTTCCCACACCCAGGTGTACATTCCGGGTTTGCTCACCGGCTCGCTCAATTCTGCTCGGATCGGGCCCGGACCTTCGGCCACCACCGTCACCGACCCGATTTTTTCCGAGCTGGCCGGGACCACGCCCGGCTCGGGAACGGCCGTGGGTGAGACATACCAGGCGGTGGCTCGGTAAGTAACCGGGATAAAGGGACCGTCCTCGAAAGAACCGTTCGTTCCCGGGCGGCGGCTCCACTCCCCATCCCGGAAATTCTCATCCGCGCGGGCCACGAAAGTATCGCTGAGGACCGTGCCGGTATCTACCACTTTCGCCTCAGCCACGTGGGACACCCCGAGAGGCCGGAAGGGGAATTCTTCCCGGGACGTTTCCTCCGGAAGCCCGTAATGATCAGCCCAATCGGCGTGAATATAGCGGGAATTCTCCCCCTGCTCGTTTTTGCGGACCTCCCATACCCAGGTAACGAAACCACGTTTGGGAGTGGAAAGTTCCGCGGTGAGGGTCTGCCCCGGGCCGTTGGCCTGGACCGTGACCGAGCCCAGGACCTCAGCTCCTTCAGGAACGGTATCGCTGCGCTGCGGGGAGGTGCGACCCGCCCAGTAGGCGGTGGCCCGATAGGCGACGGGCACATTTTTCCCCTTCACCTGGGTCCATTTCCCGTCCCCGTAATCCTCCTTGACGGCGGTGGTGAGGGTATCGCTAATAACGCCGTCGGTATTAATAGGACGGGTACTGACCTTCGAGGTGCCCAACGGCTGGAAATCATAAATAACTTCCCAGGTGCGGCCCGGAACATTGCGAGTGAGAGGATCGCTGACCGGCCGGTGGCCGTAAGTGATGGTGTCCTGAACAGTGCCATCAGCACCGAAAATAGTCAGGGTGGTGCGAACCGGGGTATCGAAAACGGCTGTGTAGCTCACCTGGCCATTCCCGGTGGCCGACCACGCCAGCTCCAGCGGCTTACTATCGGTCACCCCGCTCCAGGTTGCGCTTCCGCTCGCGTCAAAAACCGCCGGGCCGCTGAGGGTAATAACCACGGGAATTCCGGGCAGCCACGCCTCCGAATCATCCGGGTGCACGCCGATACCGCGGATGGTACCGCTGCGCTCCCCCTCACCTTCCACGATTCCGCTCACGTAGCCGACGGCGGCGCTGGCGCGAGCTTCCCGCACGTAGCTTTGAGCCCGCTCCTCAATATCGGGACGCTGGGTGCGCACCGCCTGCACCAATTCGTTCACGGTCTCTTGGGCCCGCCCCGGACGCCCCGGGTATTCCTTTTCGAAATTAACGTGGATGAGGTAGCTCAACGCAGCCAGGTTGAAGTCATCCGTGGTATTTCCTTCATAGCGATTGAGCAGCCAGGCCATTTGCGGGGTGCTCAGCTGCAATTCCCCCGGCCCGAGCGCCCGGGATTCAGTAAGGGTCGTAATATCGACCATTTCCCCGGGGCCAGGATCAGCATATTTCGCTTGGATACACCAAATGGGATAGCCCTCCACCGCCACCCCGTTAATTGATTGTGTTTCCGCGTAATGCGGGCCGAGGCGGAGATGGCCAACAATATTCACCCCTTTAATTTCGATGCCGCGGCCAACAGAATGATCCCAATCGGCGCGCGCTCCTGCGCCGCCGAACAGACCGGCGCCCGCCAGAGCGAACACCATGAGAAAAGCAAGAAATACCCGAATCACATGTGGGGTGGGTTTCGGGCCCGTGGTTATTGCCATGGTGGATACGAGTCCTTTCACAATATTATTTTTTGCATGACGAAATAGAGCCATGTTGAAGCTGCATGCACGGCGAATGCGCATGCATAACGAACGCAGGGCGGGCGGAAATGCGGCGGAAAAACCGCCGCTAACAGCCACTAACCGCCGCGCCCTACCCGAAGAGGCGAGCCACCGCCCGGTCAGCCGCGCGATAGTTCTGCGAAGCGCATTCCACCTGCTGGCCAATGCGCGCGTAAATGTCATTCAGGGAGCGGGCCGCAGCATGCCACCGCGTTTGCGCGGCTTCGTAGGCTGCCTGAGACTGCCCGTCCCAATCCACCATCGCGGTGCGTATCCGCGCATCGAGCTGCGCGAGCACCCCCTCGATGCGAGAAGCGTGGGCAGCCATATCAGCCGCCCCCGCGGAGAGTTCCCCAAAATGAGCACGAACTTCTGTCATATCAATCCTTTCTATAAGTACGCGGATACCCCCGGCGCTATTACGCCGCCGGCAGATCCCCGACCAAAGCGGCCATGCGGGAAAAATCCGCGCGGGTGGCCGCATCCGTTTCAGCGACGGTGGCATCCGCGCGGCCCAGGCGCGCCCCGTAATCAGCCAGCAAAGCCAGCAGTTTTTCGCTGACCGCCCGGTATTCCTCCAGCGCAGCGGCGAAAGCTACCGGAGCGGTACCCCGCCAGCCGGCATGCCAAGCGGCAATGCGGTCCATAGTTGAGTGCAGATGAGCGCGCAAATCCTCCTGAGCCTGGGTAACAAGCGCGCGGACGGTGAGAATCGAATCATGAGCGACCCGCAATTGTGCGGTGGATACAGCCATACATCCCCCTGAGGTACGTAGGTGGTGGTGCGCGGGTGGTGAGAGTTCCGCGCTTCGGACGCCGGCCGGTGAGGACCGGTGTTCCCATAGTGGCTGATAAAAGTGGTGCTTGTCGAGAGGGGAAAAATGTTATCCACAGGCACGAGCCCCGCGGGCGTGTCACCCACAGGCAGACCGGCTTTCACCGGCCCGATGCGCCCGTGCCCGGCGGCGCCGTCGTACCTCACTACCCCGTTTTAGGGCGACGACGCCGCGCCGCTTCCGCGGCGGCCTATCCGGCGCTACAGGAAATAAGCCACCAGAGCGACCATCGAAATAACAAAAGCGATGCCGATAATGGTGGCGCGTTGCCAGAAGAGGCGGCGGCGCGGGTAGTAGCTCTGGCCGGGCTGGTAGCCGCCGAAATCGTAGCCGCCGCTCAGTTCTTCTTCGGATTCGATAGCGGGATCTTCCCCGGTGGCACTGCCGCGCTGCTGGTCATCATGCCGGCGGCCGAATTGGCGTTTCCTCACGGTTTCCTCCGTCTCCGGGTGGCTGGCTCCCGGTAGGAATATGGTAGTGCATCCATATGAACATGAGGGCTACTATCCTGGACGTATGTCGTCGAAGAAAAATAAGCCGGCCGGGACTCCGGCCCTCCTCGCCCTGGAGAAAGCCGGCGTGGAGTTCACGATTCTTGAGTACGAACAAAGTTTGCATCACGAGCACGGATTCGCCCTCGATTCCGCCGCTGAGCTGGGGATGGATCCCCATGTTATATTCAAAACCCTGCTGGCGCGGGTGGATGGGAAGGCGGTGTGCGCGGTGGTGCCTGCTGCCGCCATGCTCAATCTCAAGTCCCTGGCGAAGGCGGCCGGCGGCAAAAAGGCCGCGATGATGGATCCGCACGATGCCGAGAAACTCACCGGCTACGTGACCGGGGGAATTTCGCCGCTGGGTCAAAAACAGCGCAGCCCGATTTTCATTGATGCCTCGGCGCGCGAGCTGGAGGCGATGGTGGTCTCGGGTGGAAAACGCGGACTCTCGGTGCGGCTCGCTCCGGCGGATCTAGCGGCCGCGGCCCGCGCGACATTCGCGCCGGTGGCTGATTTTAGCCGGCACACTTAGGCCGAACCGGGGCCCAGCGGGCCGGGGGCGCGGCGGCTCAGCGGCGCGGCACCGCTCGCGTGCTCATACGGCCCGCTTACTCAGCCGGCCCGCCTTCGAGGGCCGCCACGTCCACATACCAGGGCCCGCGACGCAGCTCCCGAATATCCAACTGCTCGGCGAAGTCCGCGGCCGTGCGCACCTCCAGCCCCAGCGAACGCCCGATGAGCGCCAGCACATCAGCTGCGCTCCAGCCGTATTCCGCGAGCGCCCGCATGGTCACGGCCCCATCGCGTTTGGCCAGGCGCGCGCCGGCCTGGTTGAGCACCATGGGCACATGCCAATATTCCGGGGTAGGCGCCCCGAGCAAACGCTGCAAATACACCTGCCGGGGCGTGGAGGGCGCCAAATCCGCCCCGCGCGTGACCTGGGTAATATGCTCAAGCGCATCATCCACCACGGAGGCAAAATTGTAGGCGTACCGACCATCGCCACGCCGAATCACAAAATCGTCGACGACGCCGCTCACCTGCCCGCACACCTCATCGTGAATAGTCAGTTCTTTCACCTCGGTGCGCAGCCGCAGGGCCGGCTGGCGGCCCACCGCGGCGAGCTTGGCGCGCCCGGCCCGACGGCCGGCCGCGCTCAGGTCCCGGCAGGTGCCCGGGTATACCCCGGGCGCCCCGTGGGGCGCCCGGGCGGCATCGGCTAAATCACGCCGAGTGCAATAGCACTCGTAGAGCAGTCCGCGTTCCCACAGGGACGCGAAGGCGGCGTCGTACCCCGCGATGCGTTGGGATTGGATCTGGACCGGGCCGTCCCAGGTGATGCCGAGGGCGCGCAGGTCCGCGAGCTGGCGCTCCTGGAACTGCGGGCGGGACCGTTCGTCCATATCCTCCACGCGCATGAGGAAGCCGCGCCCGCTGCGCCGGGCCAGAGCCCAGGCGAGGAGCGCGGTGCGGAGATTCCCGAGGTGCAGATCTCCGCTCGGCGAGGGTGCGTACCGGCCGTACTCCACGGCTTAGGCCAGCGAACCCATCGGATCCCAAGCGGGCAGCACTTCCGGTTCGGTTTCCAGCGCGGCCAGCAGCTCGGCGGAGAGGCGATCCTTGGTGACCGCAACTTCGAAAACGTGCTGGTCGAACCAGGAATCGTTCATGGTCCAGAAGCCCTTATCGGCGTGCTCATCGCCCCAGGAGTTTTCGATGCGCCAGCGGCGCGGGCTGCCATCTTCACGCAGATCAACACCGGTGAACACCATGGCGTGCGTCATCATCGCTTCACCGTAGTAGAGCTCATCGGCCTTCGAGAGCGCCAGGTCAATCCCGTAGGTGCCTTCGTAATCGTAGAGCTGGCCGTCCCAAATACCGCGTTCGCGATCCGACTGCTTGCCCGTATCGCACCCCATCCACACGGGCTGGCCGTCCTTGAGGGTGGCGATGGTGGCTTCGCGGATAACCTCGATGGGCACATTGAGGTAGGTGACCGGCTTGGCGCCCACCACATTCCCGAGGCGATCCACGGTGTAAAGCTTGCCGTACTCATTACGCGGATCGTTGACGATGCACACGTACTGGTCCAGATCCGGCAGGTACTTCTGGGCGAATTCCACCGGGGTCATCTTCCCTTCGCGGTGGAAGTTCCCTTCCTCATCTTCGTACTGCCATACAAAGCTTTCCGGCGGGGTGCCCAGGTGAATTGCGAGCACCCGGTAGACCTGCCCCATGAACTTTTCGCGCACGGCTTCACGCTGGCCGGCTTCCGCTTCGCGAATATCGTGGGCGGCGCGGCGCAGCAGCATTTCCAGGGTGCGGTTCATGAGCTGGGTATTGGAGGAGGATTCCGTTTCCGGCATCGCGAACTTCGGGCAGGCCCCGTACTTCTCCACCAGGGCCACGAACATATTCCACTGCCCGCCGTCCCCGATGGGATCGGAAAGCAGGTAGTGGACGGTGCGGTCATCAACCGGGCGGTCCGCCAGCTCAATCATGGAGGTGAGGAAATAATTGGCCTTTTCCAGCTTGTCGTAGAAATGCTGGAAGGACTGGGAGAACTCGAAGTTCTTCAGGCCGGTGGCGCGATTGACGAGCATCTTCAGCGAGCTGAGCCCGGAGAAAAGCCAGCAGCGCCCGGACTTCTTCTGGTTATTCACCTTCCAGGTGTCCACCTTCACCGACATGGACGGATCAATCGCGTTAATAACATCGCGATCCTGCGCAACCTTCGTGATCGAGGTCTGGGTGACGGCGTTCTGGACGATGCGAGCGGTGCGATCCGCCGCGAAATCCTCCGCAAACTTCTTCACCATATCGGTCTCAAGTGCCTGGGCCATTCATAACTCCTTCATTGTCGTAACTGTGCCAAGGTCCCTCACTATGCTACCTTGCAGGCGCAGGCCCGCCACGGGCATGCGTCCCGAAAGGTTATGTATGCGTTTTTCGATTGGTCGTTTCAGTGCTTCCGAGCGCGCATCCGGCGCTTCTGGGAACCGCGCCCGCACTCCCGGCGCTTCCGATGCTTCCGAGCGCGCATCCGGCGCTACCGGCCGTGATGCACGCGTGCCTTCGCCGCACCGGCGCATGTGGAACGTGATCGCCGCCCTGCTGGTGGTCCTCGCGGTGGCGCTCATCCAGTTGTGGCGTGCTGATTCGGATTCCGCGCCGAATTCCGGTGGTGCTGGCGGCACGAGCGGCGCGACAGGCGGCGTGAGCGGCGGCGAACTCACCGCGTCCGAGGCACTTTCCGCCTTGAGCGAGCTACCCGGGGGCCGCCCCGATTCCGGACGCGGTTATTCCCGTGCCGAGTTCGGCCTGGGAGATGGCTGGCCCGATACCGACGGAGACGGCTGCACGGTGCGTAACGAAGTGCTGCGCCGCGATCTCGCGGGAGTCACCTTTTGGTCGGGGAAGTCCACGCCGCCCGGCTGCGTCGTCGCCACTGGAACTCTCCGCGACCCGTATAGCGGAACGGTGATTTCTTTTGACCGTGCCCGTGCGCCCGAGGCGGTGACCATTGATCATGTTGTCGCGCTTTACGATGCGTGGCGGGCCGGGGCACAGGACTGGGACGCGGATACGCGCGCGCAATTCGCCACCGACCCGCTCAATTTGCTCGCGGTTTCCGGAGCGGCGAATAAGGAGAAGGGGCACGCCACCGCCGCGCAGTGGTTGCCGGATAACCCGGCTTTTGTGTGCGAATACGCCGCGCGGCAGGTGGCGGTCAAGCGTGCCTACGGGCTTCGGGTCGACGACGACGAACGTCACGCCCTGCACGAGGTGCTATCCGATTGCGTCCGGTAAACCGAGGTTGCGGGTGGGTCTAGCTCTGGCTTACTCGGGCAGGGCCTGCTCGTAGTGGCTTTGGAGATTGAGCCAGAATTGCTCAGTGGTGCCGAAGAATCCGCTGAGCCGCCGCGCAATATCCGCGGTAATCCGGCCTTGCCCCCGAATAATCTCGTGGATACGGGATGCGGGAATTTTCGCGGATTTCGCGAGTGCTTCAGGGGCGATACCCATCGGTACCAGGAACTCTTCGTTGAGGATTTCTCCCGGATGAATCAGGGCGATTGTGTCGGTCATGATGCCTCCCTGGGCTGGGTGGATACGGTGCCTTCGCGCGGCGATGCGGCGAGCGGCTGCGGGTCACGAACGCAGCGCGATCACGCAACAGCTACCGCAAGCCTATCCGGTTATTTGCCCGGCGTCACGGGCTTAAAATGCGCCTCCGCGACGCTTCGGGTGCGCAAAGTGCAACCTGAGAACAGCGGCGCCCACAGGGTGCAACCTCACGACATCAAAACAATTTCTTAACGTATTTGTAGTTGCATTTTGTGAGAGGCGGGTGGGTGCTGGAACTCGAGGTCCCGGCACCCACCCGTGTTGGTAGAAATATGGAGGTTAGCGGCGCACCGTTGGGGTGTCGGTGCTGTTGCCGTCCCAGTCCCCGATGAAGAGATCATCGCTTACCCGCCCGTACGGGAGGGCGTAATCAGCGTTTCCGCTCACCAGGGAGTTATTGACGTGAATGGTATTGCTGCGGCGGATCGAGAGGGTGTCCCGGCCATCGCCGTCGAAATCTCCCGCGAGGGTGGCATCTCCGGCTCGGCCGTAGGAGAAGACGGTATCTGCTGCGCCGCTGGCCAGCGAGTTCTTCACATAGAAGACATTCCCACGCCGCACCGCAAACGTATCAACACCATCACCATCCCAATCACCAACGAGGACTTCATCGCGGGCCCGGCCGTAGCTGAAGACGAGGTCGGCCACGGTGGCTTGCCAGGTATTGGATAGGTAGAACATATTGCCGGTTGTCGGTGCCGGCGCGGGCGTGGTTGGTTCAGGCGCCGTCGGCTCGGGCGTCGTGGGCGTCGGCTCCGGCGCAGGTTGCGTCGGTTCAGGCGCAGGCGCCGTCGGTTCCGGAGTGGTCGGTTCAGGCGCCGTCGGCTCCGGAGTGGTCGGTTCAGGCGCCGTCGGTTCCGGCGTCGTGGGCGTCGGCTCCGGCGCAGGTTGCGTCGGTTCAGGCGCGGTCGGCTCCGGTGTCGTGGGCGTCGGCTCCGGCGCAGGAGCCGGGTCTTCCTTCTCGGGAATCACCTTGAGCCCAACCTTGAAGGGGTCGTGATCCGAGGAGCGGAAAGCGCTCTCATCCCACAGGTTCTTGACGTTGTAGTTGTAGCGGGAGTACTCCAGGGCCACCGACTCGGGGGAATTGATATTCCACACCTGCCCTCCGGTGGCGAGCTTCGCGGCGGCGGGATTGGCCAGCACGTGATCGAGCGAGCCCACCAGCCCGGAGAATTGGTAGGTGTAAGAATCCGGCTGGAAATGCCCGTGCAGATTGGTGTAGCCGGCCTTCTCAAAGACCCGGATCGGGTCCTCCTTCGAATAGGAGTTAAGATCCCCCACCACAAACACCGGCTTATCGGCGAACTCCGCCGCGATCCAATCGCGCAGCGTCTCCGCCTGCTTGGTGCGCAACAGGTTGTTATTGCCCTGGTACACATCCTCGTCATTCGCGATCTTCTTGGATAGCGAACCCTTGGACTTGAAGTGGTTGGTAATCACCACGAACTCCGGGCCCAGGCCTTCGCCATCCACAACCGCCTGGAAGCTTTGCGCCAGCGGCTGGCGCGCGGTCCCGGTGTACCACTCGCTATTGAGAATCTGCGAGGGACCCACCGCCCGCACCTTATCTTTCTGGTAGATAAAGGCAAGGCGAATATAGTCCTCGTTCTCCCCTACCTTCGCCGGGGAAGGAACATACGCCCAGCGCTCGGCCTGCGCGTCCGCATTGAGGGCCTCCACCAAGGCCCGCACCGCCGTATCGCGATCCCCGCCGGAGACCCGGGCGGTATTCTCAATTTCTTGCAACCCCAGCACGCTGGCATCCAGCTCGTTAATAGCTCGCACAATCTTGGTCTGCTGGCGCGCGAAAGACTCCTGAGTATAAGCCCCGCGCACCTTGCACCGATTCGCCGCGATGGGATTACCTTCGCGGTCGGTATAGGCCCGGCAGCCCTTCTCGTTTTCGCCGAGGCTGGTGAAGTAGTTGAGCACATTGAAGGAGGCAAGAGAAATATCCCCGCCCAGATTCCCGGGGGCAGCCGCGCGGGTGTTCTCAAAAGTAACCACATCGGTGGAGCGATCCGTGCCATCTTCCAGCGTCACCGGGAACCTCGGTTGCAGCTTCCAGGAATTATTGCGGAAGTCCATAATGAGCGCGCCCTGGAGAGTTGCGGCGGCGCCCACGCGCACCGGCGCAGCCTGCGCAGCACGACCGGCCGAACCACCGTTACCAGCCTCGCCGGCAGCACCGGCCTCACCAACCTGAGCCGCCTCATTATCGGCGAACAGATACGGCACCGGCACATTCGTTTGGGCATTGCGCCCGAAGTAGGCCCGCGAGCGCCCATCATCCAGAACCAGCACATTCGCCGCGTTATAGGCGTCCAGGGCCTGTATCTGCTCGGGGTTCTCGCTCGGGTTGAAGCGTTCGCTGGGCTGCCATAGCGGCTGGGTGCCGCAGGCCAGACCCACCTCGCCGTACTGGTTGGTGGCATAGTTATTAGTCACCGTGAGCGGCCCGGTCACGCGCACGAGCATGCCCTCCACCGCTTCGCGCTGCGCCGCCGTGGCGTTGCAGGCGATTTCAACCGGCTCGATTGCCGCCGGCTTTTCCTCCAGCGCGGTAATAGCAGCGGCATTAATTTCGGTCAGTCCGTAAAACTCGGTGACCGTGCCGCGCACCTCCACATAGGTACCAGCCTGCAGCTGTGCGGCCTCCGCCCCGTACACGAAAATACCGTGGGATGCATCAGTATGGTCCACCCCGGGCGTTTGGATATAGGCCCCGTTGAGTCCGCCTTCCGGGTAGGCCGCGGTCACGACGCCGCGCGTGGTCACCTCCTGCCCGGCGAGCGGACTTACCTGCCCGCTTCCCTGAATTTGCGCAATGGTCACGGACGCGGCCGGTTCGCTTCCGGTTCCCGTTCCCGGTTCCGTTGTCGGCTCGGTGCCGGGGCCGGCACCTGGTTCAGGTTGCGGCTGGGTGCCGGGATCCGGTTGGCCCGGGGTTGCGTCGTCGTTCGCACGCCCCGGCGTAGCCGGAACAACACTAAAATCGGCCGCATTATTATTCGTATCCGCGCCGTTGGGGATGCGGGAGGCGGAGTTCGCGGCCATCTGGGAATTGGAGCCGACGCGCGCCGCCTCACCTTCCGCCACGCTCGCGTTCCCGTATCCGACCAGGTCAATAGCGGTGGCGGGATCTGCCAGGGCCGCGTCAATACGCGACGACGGCGCCAGCACCACAATCCCACCCTTGGCTCCGAGGTTAATCGGGGAGGTGGCCGCCTCCGGGAGCTGAGCGCCGTTGGACCCGTTGGATCCGGCGCTGACCACCAGATAAGCCCCGGCATCCAGGCTGCCGCTCAGGGCTACCTTGGAAGAAATGTTCTTCCCGTGGCTCGCCGAATAGCCCAGCGTCAGATCGCTCAGGTCAATTGCCGCCGAGCTCGGGTTATACAGCTCAACGTATTTATGAGTGTAGGTGGATCCGGAGGACCCGCCCCGGGTATAAATCTCATTAATAACAATTCCGGAACCATCCGGCGCGGCGAACGCCGGGAGGAGGCAGACGCCGGGAACCATCAAAGCCGTGGCTGATAGTACCGCAACGCCCGCGAGGGCACGTTTTTTCACGTTGCGACCTTTCTGTGTGGTCCGCGCGTGGCGGGCGCGGAAAGTGCTTCACGCCTCCTCCACGTTAGCCCGGCCGCATCGCCAACTCTTAAACACCAGGTAAACGGGCGGTGACCGGGACTCGCGGCCGCGGCCGCGGCGGAGCCAGCTGCCATGCAGGTGGCCGCGCCGGTACCGAACGCGCGGGCTCGCCGGCTACACAGGTTCGTCGTCGAGCAGCCCGGCGCGTGTCATATCCACCGCGACCCCGATGCGCCCTTCCACCCCCATTTTCGCCACGATGGCGGAGAGATGCGTTTTCACCGTGGATTCGGAGAGGTGCAATTTCTCGCCAATATCGCGATTCGAGAGCCCCCGGGACACCTGCCGGGCCACCTCGAGTTCGCGGGCGGTGAGCCGCGCGATTTTTTCCTGGGCGCGCCGGCGCACGCTCACGGTGCGGGTCGCCGCTAAATATTCGTACACCTGCCTGGCCGCGCGCGGGGAGAGCGCGCCATCCCCGGCTGCCACATTGCGAATCGCCTGGAGGAGAACCTGGGGATCTTCCGATTTGAGAATAAAGCCGGAAGCACCGGCTTCCGCGGCGCGCACCGCTTCATCGTCGGCATCCAGGGTGGTCACCACAATGACCTGGGGTGGATGCGGGAAACGCCGCAGCTGGCGCGTGGCCTCGATACCGTCCATACCTCCGGGCATCGCCACGTCCATAAGCACGACGTCGACCTTCACCGCGGTGAGAGTTTCCAAAGCTTCGCGGGCCGTGCCCGCCTGCGCCACGACCTCACTATCGCGCTCCGGACTCAGGTTAATAATCTGTACCAGGAGACGGCGAACCATCGGGTCGTCATCAACGACCATAACGCGAATGGGTGAGGAAATCGGCACCGCGCTATTTTACCATTCCAGAATTGCCGCCCCGGGCACTCCCGTCCCAGGGAAGGTGCACATCCACTGCGAAAACGCCGCCTTCGGTACTGAAGTTAGCGCGCCCGCCCAGGGCCTGCGCCCGGGCCTGCACCCCGCGCAATCCCGATCCTGCCCCGTGCTCGCTTTCCCTCTGCTCCCCGTCATGCGGGGCGGGCAGGGCGTTACGCACCGCAATATCGAGGCCCTGGCCTGGCCCGCCACTCACCCGCACCCGGGTGGTTTCTTCCGGGGCGTATTTCACCGCGTTGGTGAGTAGTTCCTGGACAATGCGGTAGCAGGCCGTGGTGAGCGCGGCCGGGGCGCGTTCCGCATCCGTAATAAAAACATTGGCGACGACGGGATGCCCGGCCGCCAGCACCTTATCAATATGATCGGCTAATTCGGTGAGGGAACGCGGCGGGCGGTAGGCCGAGGAACTCGGATCGCGCATGACCCGCACCAGGGAACGCAAATCATCGGTGGCCTGGCGGGAAGATTCCCGCAGGGACCGCGCCGCTTCTTCTAAGTCCGCATCCCCGCGCGCCAGCAGTTCCAAAGAGCCGGCCTGCAGGCTCATAATGGCCAGCTGGGAGCCGATGGAATCGTGAATTTCCCGGGCCAGGGCATCGCGTTCTTCTTTGCGGGTGAGCTGGGTTTCCAGCTCTTCGGAGGTGGCGGCGGAGGCTTGGAGTTCCTCGCTGGTGGCATCCAGGCGATGGTGAGTTTCCTGGAGCTCCGCGGTGGCACTGCGCCACAGCCCCCAACCGATAGGCAGAAGCACCGCCACCGCGTACAGCACCAGGAGCGGCACAATATTATTCGGGAAATCCTCCAGCGGATTCTGGTGATTGAGGAAGCCCATCACCCAGGAAGAGTTGTAATCTTTCCCGGTCAGCTCGCGGGCGAATTGCCAGGCGGTAATGAGGGCATACATGAGGCACACGCCCAGGGCGCGGCGTCGTCGCCCCAGGGCACGCGCCCCCGCAAGATAGCGCGGCAGCAAAAACCCGACCACCGGTCCGATCGCACCCAAGGTGGAACACACGGCCGCAACCGCAAGCGCGCGGCGCGGGTAGCGTTCCCGACGCGCCACCCAGATGCCCGCCATAATGCAGCAGCACATCGATACGAAGATCCCGACTTCGTCGAGGGTGCCGAGCCAGCCGGGCAGCGCGCGGATTTTTGCGCGTTCAATCTGGTAGCCGACCCCCACGACCATGACGATATATATGGCGGCAGTTTTGAGATAGAAGGGGAGGGCGGCGAGTCCGCGCCGGCGCGCCGGTCTCTGGCCCGCACGCGCCGCCGCACCGCTGCGTTTCTTCGGCGCGTGATCTGTCATGCCTGTGATTGTACGGCGCGCCCGCGCGCTCCAGAACCGCCGTTCGGCCCGCGGATGCCACCCAAAGGGATGAGGCCGGTCTGCCCAGGTGGAGGATGTGCGCGCCACGCCGCGCTTCTACCCTGGAGGCGATACGTGAGCGACTCCGGCCGCGGGCCTCCTGCCGGGCCGGGGCGGCGCCCACCGCTGTAGATAAGAAAGGTTCTCGCATGTCAACATCCACGCCGCCGGTGTACGGCGCAGTACCCGCCCCAGAACAGAAAAAGAATTGGTTCGCGCGCCACAAGCTCCTTACCGCGCTGCTTGTTATTGTGGTGCTCGCGATTGTCGGCACCGCTCTGTCCAAGCAATCCGATGGCAAGCCCGCCGCCACGTCCAGCTCCCAGGCTGCCGATAGCGCGGCATCCGGGAACGCCGCGGAGGGCTCGGATAAGAAGGCCGAGGCTGAGGGCGATAAGGCTGATAAGAAAGATAAGAACGACGACGCAACCGTGGGCATCGGCACCCCGGTCGTTCTCGGTGATTTTGAAGTGACCGTCACCAATGTGGAGAAGGGCGTGAGCCATATCGGCAATGATGTGCTGGGCAAGGATGCCACCGGCCAGTACGTCATTGTGGATGTGACCGTGAAGAATACCGGGAAGGAAGCAGCTGGCTTCGCCGAATCGGAGCAGAAGCTCGTGGATACCGAGGGGCGCCAACATTCGGTTTCCGGGGATTCCCTGTACCTGGGCGATGCGTCGATGATCTACGAGAAGGTCAATCCGGGCAATACCGTGAGCGGGAAGCTGCTCTACGATGTGCCGGCCGATGCGGTTCCGGCCAAGCTGGAACTGGAGACCGGGTGGATTCATAACGCGACCGTCACCTTGCAGTAAGCGCTGCTTACTTCGCGTGGCGTTTTTCGCGCGGCGTGTTTCCTGCGCCTGGCATTTGGTTTCGCCGGTTTCGCGCGGCGCTGTGTCACGCGGCGTTTCTCTTCGCGGCCCTTCGCTCTAGAATCGAGAGCGAAGGGCCGCGGCGCATTCACCCAGCTGAGCGCGCTCCGCGGCGGCGCTCTTGGCGGCGCGCGCCCGCGGCGCACAGGCGATCAAACGAACAAGCGAATAAGCAACCAAGCGATCAAGCGAAGAAAGGCAGCTCGTAGCTATGTCACAGCTCGACACCATCTGGTGGCAAGTTTTTGCCCTGGGAGCCTGCGGGGCGCCCATTCGCGAGGGGCATAGCCCCCTGACCGCGGCCGGGGAGCTTCCCGGCGCCACTCCCGGTGAACACCGCTTACGGGCTTTGGATCCGTGGCTGGATTATCTTATTGAGCTCGGTGCCAATGGCCTGCTCCTCACCCCGATTTTCGCTTCGGTTTCCCACGGCTATGACACCCTCGATCATTTCCGCCTCGACCCGCGCCTGGGCGATAACGCGGATATCACCCATCTTATTGAGGAAGCGCACCGCCGCGGAATCCGGGTACTTTTCGACGGAGTCTTCAACCATATTTCCCGCTCCCATCCGCAGCTCGAAGAACTGGGCCTACGCACGGAGAGCGGCGATTTCCACACCTGGGAAGGTCACGGGGATCTCATTACCCTCGACCATTCTTCGCCGCGGGTGCGTGAGCTGGTCCGCGAGGTCATGGAATTCTGGCTGGAGCGTGGTATCGACGGCTGGCGCCTCGACGTGGCCTACGCGGTCCCGACCGATTTTTGGGCGGAAGTACTCGGGAAAGTCCGCGAGCGTTTCCCCGAAGCGCTGTTCCTAGGCGAAGTTATCCACGGCGATTACCCCGATTTCGTGGCGCGCTCCAGCGTGGATACCCTCACCCAGTACGAGCTCTGGGCCTCGATCCGCCAGTCGATTGCCGCGCGTAATTTCTGGGAGCTGGACTGGAATCTGGGGCGGCACGCGCAGTTCTGCGAGCATTTCATTCCCAATACGTTCATCGGCAACCACGATGTGGAACGCATCGCCACCGCGGTGGGCCCGGCCGGCGCGGTGCTGGCCGCCGCGGTGCTCTTCACGGTTCCCGGGATGCCTTCGATTTATTACGGGGACGAACAGGGCTTCACGGGGACCAAACTCGAAGGCTTTTCCGCCGACGACCAATTGCGCCCGCCCCTACCCGAACGCCCCGAACAGCTCTCTGACCTGGGTGCCGGGATGTACGACGCCTACCGCGCCCTCATCGCGCTGCGCCGCACCCACCCGTGGCTCACCCGCGCCCGCCTTGAGGTCACGGGCAAGGATAATACCTGGATCGAGTACCGCGTGTGGGAGCGTCAGCACGACGACGCAGCTCCGGCCAGTGTGGACTCGGGCCAGTCCGCTGAGCTGCGGGTGCGCCTCGAACTCGAGCCGCACCCGAGCGTTCGTGTCATGGGAGTTGATCCTGCCGGAGGCGACGTTGAACTCTTTTCCTGGCACGCCGATGCGGAAAGCGGGGAGTAAACAGTGCTTATCCTCCTACCTCCTTCGGAAGGGAAAACCGCGCCGGCCAGCGGCCCCGCCCTTGACCTGAGCGCCCTGAGTATCCCGGAATTCACGGCCTTGCGCACCGAGCTGGTGGCGGAGCTGGAAGAAGTGTCCCGCCGCCCGGACGCCCTCGATATTCTCGGGGTGGGCCCAAGTATTGCTAATGAGGTCGCCACGCAGATCACGCTGCGCGAGCAGCCCTGCGCCCCGGCCTGGCAGGTGTATACCGGGGTGCTCTACCAGGCCCTCGATATGGGGAGCTTCTCAGAAGCGCAGCTCACCAGCGCCGGGGAGCACACCCTGATTTTCTCGGGGCTCTTCGGGGCCACCTCGCCGCTCGACCTCATCCCCTCCTACCGATTGGGAATGAACGTGGAGCTGGGCGGCGCGAAAATTTCGGCCCGCTGGGCACCCCTGTGGCCGGTTCTCAACAGCCGGGCCTCCGGATTGGTCATTGACGCGAGGTCCGGTGCGTATGCGGGATGGAAGGTGCCGGCTAGCTGCGACGTCGTAAAAATAACCGCAACCCGCATCACGGGCGCAACGTCTCGAACTATCTCGCACGCCGCGAAATATTTCCGCGGGCGGGTGGCGCGTCTGGCGCTCCTGGCTGATGCTCCGCCGCGCGAAGCCGAAGAATTGGCGGAATTGTGCCAGCACTTGGTGGGCGAGGAAACCGCCGCCGGGGCGATCACCGGGGTGGAATTGGGGCCGGCGCGGCGCGGGGTGCGCGAGCTCGCGGTGGTGGAGACCGTGGATGCGGGGCGCGCCCACTAAGCTGGGACCGTGCGTTGTTCGTATTTTGAGGCGGGGACCTGCCGTTCGTGTACCCGGATGGGTGAGCCCTACCCCGCTCAGGTGGCGGACAAGGAGGAACGCCTGGCCGAATTGCTGGCGCCTTTCGCACCGGAGTGGCTGCCGCCGGCGCTCTCCCCGGAATCGCATTTTCGCAATAAAGCGAAGCTCGCCGTGGGCGGAAGTGCGCAGGCGCCGACGCTGGGAATTTTAGATCGGGGTATGCGCGGGGTGGACCTGCGCGAATGCGGGCTTTACGAGCAGCCCATTACCGCGGCGCTCCCGGCGCTGAGCGAGTTCATCGGGCGGGCGCGGCTCACGCCTTTTGACGTGCCGAGCGGGCGCGGGGAACTCAAAAATATTCTTATTACCGCTGCGCCGAGCGGTGAGCTGCTACTACGTTTTGTGCTGCGTTCGACCGAGTCGGTGGTGCGGATTCGCAAGCACCTGCCCTGGTTGCGTGCGCAGCTCCCGAACGCTCGGGTTATTTCTGTTAATTTGCTGCCGCAGCGTGCCGCTCTCGTGGAGGGTGAGGAGGAGATTGTGTTGACCGGGGAGGATACGTTGCCGTTCCCGCTCGGCGCGGTGACGCTTTACCTCACCCCACGTTCGTTTTTCCAGACGAATACCACGATTGCCCGGGCGATGTACGCACAAGCGCGCGAGTGGGCCGCGGGTTTAGATGGGGTGCGCACGGTCTGGGATCTATATTGCGGGGTGGGTGGTTTCGCGTTGCACGTGGCCGGCCCGGGGCGGCGCGTGACCGGCGTGGAGATTTCCGAGGCCGCAGTGGATTCCGCGCGCCGCGCTGCCGCGAAGGCCGGCAGTTCCGCGCAGTTTTTTGCCGGCGACGCCGCACGTGCCGCCGGCAAGCTCGGCGGCACACCCGATCTGCTCATCGTCAATCCCCCGCGGCGTGGCCTGACCGATCTCACCGAGTGGATTGCGGCGAATCCCCCGCGCTGGCTCATCTATTCATCGTGCAATCCCACCACGCTGGCCAAGGACTTGCAGCTGCTGGAGGGCTTTGCCGTGCACGAGGCGCGCCTCATGGACATGTTCCCGCAAACCGCACACATGGAGTGCTTGGTGCTGGCCGAGCGGGTGGATTAGGCGGGGCCGCGGAGTTTCGGAAGCAGTATGCCGCTATATTTATTCTGGGCTTTTCGCGAGGGATAAACGCTTGCGCATGCCACTACATTGGCGCAGACTGTTCTACAGGAGACAAAGAGGTCACCCGTGGCAAAGACAGCGAATGTATACGTACGCATTGATCCCGAGCTCAAGGAACGAGCAGAACGTATTTTGAGCTTATTGGGTATCTCCCCGTCAACTCTTATTACCCTGCTTTATAAGCAAGTGATCTTGCACCGCGGTATCCCCTTTGAAGTGAAGCTCCCGTATGCCAGGCCGGTTGATATTAGCTCGCTGACCAAAGATGAGTTAATTGCCGAATTGGACAAAGGCCTCCGGTCCATCGAATCTGGCGCCACCCAACTCGCAGACGAAGTATTTAAATCACTGAGTTTAGAGTTCGGCGAATGGGATTCCGCGATAGGTACCGATGCCCAACCACTTTAATTCATATGGCGTTCTTGCTGCTCGGAGCTCGTCTGCGTTTAACTGCGGGCAGGCCTGATTTCTGCCATTTGACCCTGACGTTACGTCACACTCTACCGTTGTTAACACGGAAGGAGGATGAGTGATGAAAACCGTCAATGAGGTCAGCAAAATTGCCGGCATTAGCGTTCGCACGTTGCAGTACTACGACAGAATCGGGCTTCTCAAGCCCACCGATTACTCGGATGCTGGATACAGGCTGTACAGCGACTCGGACGTGAAACAGCTGCAATATATTTTGCTTTTTCGGGAGTTGGAATTCCCGCTCAAAGAAATCAAAACCATAGTCCACAGCAAGAACTTCAATGAAGCCGAGGCGCTCGACCAGCAGATAACCCTACTGTCCCTGAAAAGGGACCGACTCGAAGCCTTGTTGGACTTCGCAAAAAGAATTAAATCGTCAGGAGGTACCTATATGGATTTCACAGTTTTTGACACCGGAAAAATCGATGATTACGCACGCCAGGCCCGAGAGCGCTGGGGTACAACGTCGGAATATCAGGAGTATGAATCCAAGCACGCAGGACGGAACGCTACGGAAAATCAGGCTATTACCCAGAGCCTCATGTTAATTTTCGGCGAATTCGGGAAGATCAAAACCGGCACTCCCGACTCTCCGGAGGCCCAGGCGCTGGTGAAAAAGCTGCAAGGGTTCATTACGGATAATTTCTATACGTGCACGGATGAGATCCTGGCTGGCCTCGGGGAAATGTATGCCGACGGTGGCGAGTTCACTCGCAATATTGATGATTTTGCGGGCGAAGGAACCGCGGTATTCGTTCACGAAGCCATCAAGCACTACTGCGCATAATTCATCGCCATCCACTTCCCTATAGCTGTGCCCGGTGCCGCCTCCCCGCCTACCTTATCCGTAGTCGAAGAGCGGCACCGGGCACACAACAAGGATCGGACTACGGGAGTTAAGCACCCGGGGCAGGTTGCGGATAGGTAACGAGCAGATGTACGAATGAGCCGCGGGTTTGGATGGGGTGACCACGGTCTGGGATCTGTATTGAGGGGTGGGCGGTTTCACGGAGTCTGTCAAGTTCAAGAATGAAAAGCTAAACTGATTTGAGACAGTAGCCTACGCCCAACCGATAGAAGAAAAAGTTCCTCTAATCTCTATTGCCAGACTCACGACGGGAGAAGTTCACGCAAATGGACAGCTTAGACGCGCAAGCTAAAGCGAGAGTCGTTCAAGCCCAGTTGGCAAATAACTCGTCACTTACGAAAGTGAAGCAAAAAATGCAGAGGATAAATAAGCGTCGGCGTGGGCTTAGCGCACTCCTAACGATGTTCATCCTACTTATGACGACGAATTATGCGACAGGGTTTTATAGATCGTTTATCACAGAGGTTTCCATGCTTAAAATCAATCTTCTTCTCCTCGGACTACTGCTTGTCTTTGGTTTCCGTATCTTTAATCCACCTTCTCTAGCTAAGCTATATCGCAAACACTTCTTCAAACCTACCTTTAATCTTATTTTCCCAAAGGCCTCAATTCTTTATACCGACACAGGAAATGACGCCACGGACGAGCAAGAGACGTTAACGACTATTACGCCTTATGCCAGGAAATACGCAATAATCTATGAAAGCAATTGCTATATTCAATTTGGAGATGTTTGGCAGACCAAATTCTGCAATCTTCACGCGATGATTAAAGGTTTTCAAGGCCGTAACACAACAGCCTTTTGGGGACAGGTATTCAAAAGAACCTTGCCCACACCACCCCAAGGAAAATTGCGGTTAGTTCCAAAAAATTACTTTCTTGGAAGAGAACGGCAAGGCGGACACCCAAAAGCAGTAGCAAACGAGATAAAAATCGAGTTGCAAAATAGAACCTTTAATGACCACTATAACGTGTATTGTTCAGATGAACAGACGGCACGTAACCTACTCAGTCCCCCAATTCAATCAGAACTCGTTCGTTGGGCAACTGTTTGTCCCATTTATTTAGTGATTGAAGGTAGCTCGCTAATCTTGTCTTTTTATACAGGACAGTTCGTTTTCCAAACACCGAAAGATAAGGAAGGAGTCGAAGCTTTATCTTACGAAAGTGAATATCGTAAAATTGTTGATGCACTGAGAGGATCTTGTAGATTATTAGACGATCTATGTGAAGTCTTGTAAATTAGAAACAGTTAAGACCGGCCGATACAAAAAGCTATAGGAAGGGTCTTTGAATTAATAACACGTGTCGGAGCCCCTGCCCAATAATCGATGTCACGTGCCAAATCATTGCAGTAGGACCTACCAAATCATTGCAGTAGGATCGACCAAATCATTGCAGTAGGAACTGGCGGATCCGCACAATAGCAACGGAAAACCCCGCTTGCACCACTATCAGAGACAGGCATGGTCGCGCACGGCTCGCGCACGGCTCGCGCACGGCTCGCCCCTCGGCTCATACTCCTACCGCAAGCCGTAGCGCTTGAGGTGGCGTTGGGCGCGCGCGGAGTTGTCATTCTGCAAGGCGAGCAGCTCGGCGTAGATTCCCCCGGACTCGGCAAGCTCGGCCGGGCTACCTACCTCATCAATACGCCCCGCCCGCAGCGTGATAATGCGGTCCACGCTGGCGATGGTCGAGAGCCGGTGCGCGATAATAATCGAGGTGCGGTCTTTCATGAGTTCTTCCAGCCCAGCCTGCACCCACCGCTCGGAGCGGGTATCCAGCGCGGAGGTTGCTTCGTCGAGCACCAAAACCGGAGCAGCTTTGAGCATGGCGCGAGCCACGGCGATGCGCTGGCGTTGCCCACCGGAAAGCTTGAGTCCGCGCTCCCCGATGACGGTGTCATACCCCTGGGTGAAACGCCGAATAAAACGATCCGCGTGGGCGCGACTCGCGGCATCGAGGATTTCTTCCTCGGTGGCATCCGGGCGCCCATAAGCAATATTTTCCCGAATTGTTCCGGAGAAAAGCGCCGGGTCCTGGAAAACTACCCCGATGGCGGCTCGCACCTGCTGAAGTGACAGACCCGCGATATCGCTGCCGAAGAGCTCAATATGCCCGGCCCGCGGTTCGTATAGCCCCAGGAGAAGCGAAGTCAGCGTGGTTTTCCCACCCCCGGATTCGGAAACGAAAGCGACCCGTTCCCCCGGCTCGATAGCGAAACTAACATCGCGTAAAACATCCGGATCTGTGCCGTATCCAAAAGTCACGTTCTCGAAACGAATCGCCGGCACATCAGGCTCAATTTCCACCAATTTCTGGTGGAGCGCGCGGGCCGTGAGTGGGCGGGCCGGTGCGGCGTCGTCGTTAGGAGTAAGGGCGGCGCCGTTAGGAGTAACGGCAGTGCCGCGAGGAAAAGTCGCGCCGCCGGTCAATACGGGGCGCTGGCCGCGTTCGGTTTCGGTGAGTTCCATGACCTCGAAGTAATCGCGCGAGCCAGCGATGGCGTGCTGGGTGGTGTCCACGATCCAGCTCATGGACATGACCGGGCGGCGCGCCATTCCCACGAGTTGCACCAGGATAACCATGTCGCCCACGGAGAATTGGCCGCGGGCGGTGCGCAGGAAGATAATCGCGTAAATCGCGAAGAAAATAATGGCCATAACCATGCGACGCAGGAAGTCCATGGTGTGCCAGTGGCGGGATTGGTTGGCGGTGAGGCGCTCGGCGTGCTCGTAGTGACGGGCGAAATGCGCGAGTTCGCCACGTTCGCGGGTGAAGGATTTGACCACGCGGATCTGGCCGATTACTTCGTTGAAGCGCCCGCCGGCCACGTCGATGTCTTCGTTTTTCTGTGCTTCCAGGCATTGCCAGCGCCGCGAGGTGAGGGCGGTCAGCCACATGTAAATCGGGAAAATAATAAGCAGGAGAAGGCAGAGCAGCGGGGAATAAATAAAGGAAATAATCAGGACGGCGATCACCGTGAGCAGCGTGGTGAAGAAGGAGTTTGCGAAGTTCTTGACGAAATTCGTGACCTCCATGATGGAGCGGTTGAGGCGCGAGGTGATGGTGCCGGTGAGTTCGCGGTCGAAATAGTCTTGCGGGAGGGTGAGGAGTTTATCGAAGTAGCGCACGGAGAGGATGGAGCGCATTTTTTGGCTCATGAGGTCGCCGGCGTATCCGCCCAGTGAGTCGATGGTGGTGGAGAAAAAGTCGATGGCGAGGAAGGCGCCGGCCAGTAGGATGACCCGCCGCACCGCCACATCAACCTCGAGGCTGCCGCTCACGGCAGCAACCGCGGTATCGGTGGCGGCGCCGAGCACGAAGGGAGCAACAATGGTTCCGGCGGTCACGAGGATGGATGCGAGGGCCACCGCCACGTAGTAGCGGGACAGCGCGGAGGTGAAACGAAAAATTCTTAGCAGTGCGTGCACATAGTGACCCTAGCAGTACTGCGCACTGTTCCCGGGCCGTTCGAGTGCCGCGCCGCGCTGGAAGTCACGGTCGCGTTCCTGGGTGCCGTCGCGTTCCTAGGCGCGGTCAAGCTCGCGGTCACGTGCGTGGTTGCGGTCGCGGTTGTGTTCGCGGTTGTGTTCGCGGTTGTCGTCCCAATCCATCTGCACCGCGAGCGCGGCGAGGAGCAGGTCGAGAGTATGGGGTTGGTAGCGGGTCAGTTCGGAGCCGGGATGGCGCGCGGCGCCGGCTGCGGAACTTGCCGCCGAACTTCCGGCAGCTCCCGCGCGGGAAGGCCCGGCACTTTCTTGGGCGCGTAATTGCGCGAGACGCTGCGCGGCCTGGTGGCGTAGATACTCGCGTAGGTCTTTATGACCGCGGGTAAGAACGACGTCGCCATCCGCTCCGGCAGCAAAAATCCGGCGAGCATGGGCGCGCCGTTCGTTGGCGCGTTCCCGCTCTGCCGCGAGTTCTTGCTCGGCACGCTGGAGGGAGCGGGTGAGCTGGTCGATACGTTCTTGCATCTGGAGGATGCGGGCGATGCCGGCCAGGTTGATGCCATCCTCCTGGGACATGCGTTGAATTTCTTGGAGGCGTTCCACATCCTCCAGGGAGTAGCGCCGCCCGCCTCCGCGGGTGCGCCGGGCGGACACCAGCCCCAGGCGGTCATATTGGCGCAGCGTCTGGGCGTGCATGCCCGCGAGTTCGGCCGCTACTGACACCGTGAGTAACGGTGCGCGTCGATTCGCCATACCTCCTCAACCTCCTTTGTTGGGGTTCCGGGCCCGGCCCCGCGCGGGGCCGGGCGAGCCGGGTTTTTCGTTCCTCGTGCCGCTTCGCTAGTGCTTCGCGTTAGCTTGGCTAGCCGTTGGCATGAGCTTCGCTAGCGCTTCGCCTAGACCTTGGCCATGCGAATGAAATCCGCGCGCGGATCGGCATCGTCCGTGGCCTTGGCGAAGAGTTCCACAGTTTTGCGGGCGTCATCCGACAGCCGAGTGGGAACCACGACCTTGAGACGCACGTACATATCCCCGGCCGTACCCTTGGCCGTGAGGCCCTTGCCGCGCACCCGCAGAATTTTATCCGTGGAGGAACCGGCCGGGATTTTCACCCGGACGGTGTGCCCTGCCAGTGTGGGTACTTCTACGGTAGCCCCGAGAGCGGCTTCCGGGAAGGACACCGGGACATTGACGTAAACATCTTTGCCCTGCACCTCGAAAACCGGGTGGGGCTCCACGTGGACGGTGACGATAATATCGCCAGCCGGCCCGCCGTTGATGCCCGGATGCCCCTTCCCGGCGATCCGGATTTTCTGGCCGTCGCTCACGCCGGCCGGGACTTTCGCGGTCACGGACTTGCCGGAGGCGGTTTGGATTTTCACGGTGGCGCCGTCCACAGCCTGGCGGAGCGGGAGCGAGACCGTGGCGGTCATATCCGCACCCTTCTGGGCCCGGCGCTGGGAGCCGAATCCAGCGAAACCTCCGCCTCCCTGGCCGCCCCCGAAAAGTCCACCTAGCACGTCCTCGAAGTTGCCGCCGAAGCCGCCTGCGCGGGTGCCGCCCGTGGAGGATGAGGCGTGGTAGGTTCCGCCGCGGCCGCCGGAGAACATGGAGAAGATGTCCTCAAAACCGCCGCTGCCTTGCCCACCGGCCCGGAAGCGGGGCCCGCCGGCCCCGAGCGCCCGGATCGCATCGTATTGCTTGCGATCCTCCGGGTTGGAGAGAACCTGGTAGGCCTCCCCCACCCTCTTGAACTTTTCTTCGGCGTCCTTCGAGCCGCCATTCCGATCGGGGTGGTAACGGCGGGATAGCTTCCGGTAGGCCTTTTTAATATCCTCCTGGGTGGCGTCTTTTTTCACGCCGAGTTCCTGGTAGAAATCCTTATCGAGCCAATCTTGGCTTGCCCCTGCCATATGCTCACCTCCCCTTTCTTATCCTGCTGTGTGTATTCCGTGAAGCCTGCCCCTACTCTTCCGGTGAGACCACTCCCACCCGGGCCGGGCGGAGAACCTTATCCGCCACGGTGTAGCCGGGTTGGATAAGCGTCTCGATAGTTTGGGCGGTGGCTTCCGCTGAGGACCGATTCATGAGTGCCTCGTGGTACTCCGGATCGAATTCATCACCAACCGCACCGAAACGCGCCACCTTGAAGGTGGAGAAGAGAATCTGCTCCACCTTCTCCGCGATCAAGCCGGTGGGACCTTCCAGGTCCCCGTGCTGGCGGGCCAGCTCCACATCATCAAGAACCGGGAGCAAAGCCTCAATCACTTTGAGAGTGCCCGAATCGCGGTGCGCTCCGGCTTCCTGCTTGGAGCGGCGCACGTAATTCGTGTACTCCGTTTCGGTGTTGTACAGCGATGCCTGGGCGCGTTTGAGCTGATCCTCCAGGGTGCTGATGGTCGCCATTGCTTCGCTGAGCGGATCGGCCGCGACGGCCTCTGCATCGCCTGCGCCGGCTTCAGCACCGGAAGCTTCAGTATCGGCTTCCTGAGCATCCGATGCCTGGCCATCACCAGCAGCGCCGGCTTCTCCAGCGCCCGCCTCGGGTTTCTGAGCCGTGCCCGTGCCAGCTTCACCCGCACCAGCCGGCGAGGCCGCGGCGGCAGCTGCGTCGTCGTTCCCAGAAACAGCGCCCGCACCGGAACCGCCCACACCGTTACCGGCACCCGCGTTTTCCCCGGCACCGGAACTAACAGCAGACTCCTCCACGCCGTCCGGACCGTTGCGCTTCAGATCGTCCTCACTCATTACTTATTCTCCTCATCGTCCACGACTTCGGCGTCGACGATATTGTCGTCAGAAGAACCGGACGCGCCGGAACCACCCGCGGCACCGGAAGCATTCGCGCCGCCGTTCTGCTCAGCGGCCTGGGCCTGCGCGTAAATTTCCTGCCCGATCTTCTGCGATTTCTCGTTGAGTTCAGCCAGGGCGCTCTTGACATCCTCCACGTTGCCGGTGCCCTTGAGAGTTTCGCGCACCTTGGCGATGGCCTCCTCCACCTCGGTGACGGTGGCATCGGTGAGCTTGTCCTTATTGTCCTTGATCAGGCGCTCAATGGAGTACGCGGTCTGCTCCGCCTGGTTGCGAGTATCGGTTTCTTCCTTGGCCTTGGCGTCTTCCGCGGCGTGCTCCTCAGCTTCCTTGACCATGCGGTTGATTTCCTCTTCGGAGAGGGCCGAACCGCCGGTAATGGTCATGGACTGTTCCTTGCCGGTGGACTTATCGCGCGCGGACACATGCACGATGCCGTTGGCGTCGATATCGAAGGTGACCTCAATCTGCGGCACCCCGGACGGAGCCGGCGCGATCCCGGTCAGATCGAAGGTGCCCAGCGGCTTGTTATCGCGCGTGAACTCACGTTCACCCTGGAACACCTGGATGGATACCGAAGGCTGGTTATCTTCCGCGGTGGAGAAGGTTTCCGAATGCTTGGTGGGAATAGCGGTATTGCGCTGGATGAGCTTGGTCATCACGCCGCCCTTGGTTTCAATACCGAGGGAGAGCGGGGTAACGTCAATAAGCAAAACATCCTTGCGGTCCCCGGTAATCACACCGGATTGCAGCGCCGCACCCACGGCCACAACCTCATCGGGGTTCACGCCCTTATTGGGTTCGCGCCCGTTGGTGAGCTCCTTGACCACTTCGGTCACAGCCGGCATACGAGTGGATCCGCCCACCAGCACCACGTGATCAATATCGGAAATCTGGATGCCCGCATCGCGAATCACGTTCATGAACGGGGTCTTGGTACGGTCCAGCAGATCCTTGGTCATATCCTCAAACTTGGCGCGGCTGAGGGTTTCATCCACGTGGATCGGCCCGGATTCACTCATCGAGATATAGGGCAGCGAAATCTGGGTGGAAGTTGCGGCAGACAGCTCAATCTTCGCCTTTTCCGCGGCTTCCTTGAGGCGCTGCAACGCGATCTTATCCTTGGACAGATCCACACCGGAGGCATTCTTCACCTGGTCAACCAGCCAATTGACGATACGCTGATCCCAATCATCCCCGCCGAGCTTGTTATCCCCGGAGGTGGCCTTCACCTGGATGAAGGAGAAATCATCCTCATCCTTACCCACTTCCAGGAGGGAAACATCAAAGGTGCCGCCTCCCAGGTCGAAGACCAGAATCGTTTCATCTTCCTTGCCCTTTTCCAGGCCGTAGGCCAGCGCCGCGGCCGTGGGTTCGTTGACGATACGCTGCACATTCAGGCCGGCGATGGTACCGGCATCCTTGGTGGCCTGGCGCTGCGCGTCATTGAAGTAGGCCGGCACGGTAATAACCGCATCGGTGACGGTATCGCCCAGGTAGGCTTCCGCATCCTTCTTCAGCTTCTGGAGAATAAACGCGGAAATCTGCTGTGCGTTGTAATCCTTACCGTCAATATCAACCTTCCAGTCATCACCCATATGGCGCTTGACGGAAGAAATCGTGCGATCAACATTGGTGACAGCCTGACGCTTGGCCACTTCGCCCACGAGCACTTCTCCGCTCTTAGAGAAGCCCACGACGGACGGGGTGGTGCGCGCACCTTCCGCATTCGCGATCACCGTGGGTTCCCCGCCTTCGAGGACGGCCACCACGGAGTTGGTTGTTCCCAAGTCAATACCTACTGCACGTGCCATGATTGCTCCTTCTGCATTCGTGCCGCAGATCCGCACGCCGGCGGTACCGGCCGCGGACCCTTCGACAAAGTTTCCTTCCAAGTCTGAACGATTCGAGAACCTATGTCCAATCGGCTCGCCCTTTCTTGAGTCCACCTAACTCAACCTTAGGGGCGCGGTTTTTATTCCCACCCACTTTTCGCGAGCTACGTCACGTCCTTGCGCGTCCTCTTTTTTCGGTACGACGACGCCGCTGCGCCATCCCGGAATCCGGCTGGCAAGGCCAGGTAGACTTGCACCATGACTCTGAGCATCGGTGTGGATGTTGGCGGCACGAAGGTGGCCGCCGGCGTCGTCAATGAACAAGGTGAAATTTTGCAGCGGGTCCGGCGCCCCACGCCGCGCCAGGATTCCGAGGCCTTTATCGCAACCATCGCCGCCTGCGTCAATGACCTCAAATCCTCGGGGGCTACCACCGTTGGAATAGGGCAGGCCGGCTATATCGCCGCGGATCGCGATACGTTGATCTACGGCACGAATGTGCCCCTACAGAACGGACGGCTCGGTTCACGTATCGCTGAGCTCACCGGCATGCCCGTCGTCGTTGAAAATGACGCCAACGCGGCAGCCTGGGCCGAATACCGTTTCGGTGCGGCCGCGGATGCAGAATCCGCCGTTGTGGTGACGCTCGGCACCGGACTGGGCGGCGGCATCATTATGAACGGGAATCTGCTGCGCGGCGCTTTCGGTTTCGGCGCGGAAATCGGGCATATCCACATGGTTCCGAACGGGCCACTGTGCGGGTGCGGATCGCGCGGCTGCTGGGAAGTGATGGGCTCGGGTAGCGCGCTGGTGCGTTTCGCCACCGAGCGGGCCGCGAATTACCCGAGCGGGGCTGCTCGCATTCTGGAACTGGGCGAAGGGCGCGTGACCGGCCCGGCCGTAACCGCGGCTGCCCAGGAAGGCGATGAGATGGCCCTCGACGTTTTCAACGAGCTCGCGCATTGGAATGCCATCGGTTTGGCGGATATGGCCACCATTTTCGATCCGGAAATCTTCGTGATTGCCGGCGGAGTGAGCGAGGCCGGTTCGCTCGTGCTCGATCCGCTGGTACGCGAATTCCCCGAAGTTCTCCCCGTGGCGAAATACCGGACGCTGCCGGAGATTCGCCTCGCGCGCCTCGGGAACGACGCCGGGATTATTGGCGCCGCGGATCTGTCCACGATTGAGTAACGTGGCTGGCTAGCCAGTGTGCGCGTGAGCTGCGCGCCCGCGCAGGCTAACACCATCCAGGCTGCGCGCCGGAATACGCTTCCCGGTTTCCACCGCTAGCGAGCATTTCCGGCGCGCAGCTGATTTTGTTTCGAGGGCGATTTTTCTGTCATAGGCCAGCTTTAGGATGAGCCTATGAATGAAAACATAACTACTGGCGCGTCCGCCACCGCGCGCGCCGCTGAACAAAGTGCCGCGGATTACCGCACCATTACGGAAGTTTCTGATTACCGACGGGCCGAACGCCTGGTAGATGCGCTCTCGGATGCCGGGTTCCCGGTGGAAAATGTGCGTATCGTCGGCGTGAATCTGGAAAGCGTGGAGCAGGTGACCGGGCGCCTGACTACCGGGAAGGCCGCGCTCTACGGCGCGGCGGGCGGGGCCTCCTGGGGCCTTTTCTTCTCCTTCTTCTTTATCCTTTTCGCGCCGGCCGTGGTGCTCTGGCAGGTGCTCCTCTTCGGGCTTGCCTGCGGGGCGGTGCTCGGTGCCATTATGGGCGCGATCTCGCACGGGTTTACCGGTGGGCGGCGCGATTTCGCTTCGGTGCGGGCCACCACCGCCAATTCATATGAGGTGCAGGTGCGTAGAGCCTTCGTCAATGAGGCTTATGCAACTTTGGCGCAGGCCGGGTATTCGGTGAGCTAAGAATTCAGCTTCACCGTGCTCGCAGCGGAGCTACCCACTACTATGGTGGGTGGCTCTGCTGCCGAACGTGAGGGGAACTTATGGTTGTACGCCACGAAATCCGCCCGCCTATTACCCGGCTTCCGGACGGGACCATCAAACAGATCAACCCGTTTTCCGGTACCGAAGTGTGGACCCAGCCGGGCCGTGCTAACCGGCCTCTCAAGGCGGAAGTTCCCATCGCGGAACCGCTGAGTGCGGACCATCCGGAATACTTCTGTTCTTTCTGCGCGGATCGGGTCCTGGAAACACCGCCGGAAAAGGCACGCATCGTCGGCAACCCCGCCACGGGCGAAGCTCGGATCACCTATGATGCCCCGGTGGATTCCCTGGCGGACCCGTGGGATTTCCGGCGAGTTCCCAATCTTTTTGAGATTGTTCCTTTCCAGTACTGGACCACCAACTACCAGTACGAACTCACCACCCGCCGCCAGGATGCTTTTGAGCGCTACACCTCGGATGCGGCCGGGCGCGCCCACGTGCTTTCCGTGGCTCATAACAAGGCTATTGCCTCAGGCATGGATGAGGATGCCTGGAATGCACTTCCGGAGCGGGAGCGCCTCTTGAGCGCGCTACCGTTCTACGGGGGCGGGCATGACCTCATTATCGGGCGCCACCACTATGTGCCGGGTTCGGATTCCACCGCGAATCGGGCCGGCTCGGGTACCCTCACTCCAGCTGAGCACTACTGGTACTTCCTGCTTACCGCGGATGCGATGCGCGATTTGTACGAGCAGAACCGCTACGTCAAATACGTGCAGGTCTTCCAGAATTGGTTGCGGCCGGCCGGGGCCTCCTTCGAACACCTCCATAAGCAGCTGGTCTCCATTGATGAGCGCACCGTCAATCACCGCTACGAAGTGGACCGGGTGCGCGATAACCCCAATATTTTCAACGAGTACGGGGTGGATTACGCCGGCTACCACAATCTCGTTATCGCGGAAAATAAGTACGCGGTGGCCTACGCTGGGTTCGGGCATCGCTACCCCACGCTCGAAGTGTGGTCGCGTTCGGAAGCCTCCCAACCTTTCGAGCACACCCGCCATGAATTGCGCGCGGTTTCGGATCTGGTGCATGCCATGCACGCGGCCACCGGCCCGGATATTCCCACGAATGAGGAATGGTATGCGCCTTCGCGGGATATGGAAGTAGCAACCCCGTGGCGGGTGCTCCTCAAGTGGCGCACCTCCACCCTCGCCGGTTTTGAAGGCGGCACCAAGATCTACGTCAATACCATTGACCCGTGGTCCTTGCGGGATCGGGTGGTTCCCCGCCTGCTGGAGCTGCGCGCCGAAGGTGCCATTGCTTCCACGATCAATATCGCCACCGAATGCAGTTGCGAAGTCAATTCGCTGCGCTACGGAATGGGCGAATCAGGAGTGCGCGGCAGGTAGTGTGGGCCGCGGCTGGAGCCATCTTCGCTCGCGGCCGCACCCACTCCAACCTGGCGCGTAGAGAGGAGACCCTATGTCTCGGATTGCTGAGACCGCCCTCGTTTTTGAGGGCGGTGGTATGCGCGCGAGCGCCACGGCCCCGGTAGTTATCAAACTCATCGAGGCCGGTCTGGAGTTCCCGCATGTTTCGGGGATTTCTGCTGGTTCCAGCCACGTGGCGAATTACCTCAGCCGCGACCCGCTGCGGGCCCGGCGTTCTTTCGTGGAATTTGGGGCAGATCCGAATATCGGGAACTGGCGGACCTTCCTCAGCGGCAAGGGCGCCTTCAACTCGGATTACATCTATCTTCACACGTCACGCCCGGGCCAGGCCCTTCCCTTTGATTTCAAGACTTTCCAGTCCACGCCCGGAGATTTCGATATCAGTGCTTTTCGTTTGAGCGACGGCGCCGCCGTGCACTGGCACCGCGGCGATATTAAGGTTCTTGACGACCTGTTGGTGCGGGTGCAGGCTTCCTCAACAATGCCCGGCATTATGCCTTTCGTAACGCTCGACGGTGAGCTTTATGCCGACGGCGCGCTCGGGCCATCCGGGGGTATACCTATTGATGCCGCTGAGGCTGCTGGCTTCGAGCGCGCCGTCGTCATTATGACGAAACCGCGCGATTACGTGCGCCCGGCACCTTCCCGAAAGGCAAGTGCGCTGATCCGGGCGGCTTTCCGCAAACACCCCCACCTCGTTACCGCGCTGGAGGAACGTGCGGCCAAGTACAACGCTACGCGAGCCCATCTTTTCGATCTGGAAGCGCAGGGGCGGGCCTACCTCTACTTCCCGCGCCACCAGCTAACTTCCAACCGGGAGACCAATGTGGCGAAACTGGAAGCCTCTTTCGCGGCCGGCACCACCCAGATCAACGAGGACTTCCCCGCTATCCTGCGCTTCCTCGGGGTTTAGCGATATGCTGCTGAACCCCGAGCGAATCTGGCTTCGCTGGCACATGCCGTAAAGCCAAGCGCAGGGGTCTCAGTCACTCACGCTGATCTTGCCGCCACTTTGCGTGCAATGCGAAAACCAGTGGCATCACAACAACCAGCATGAGGCAGTACCCGATCAAGTCCGAGCCGTAGTCAGCCATTAAGGTTGAGAATTGCGCCTTGTTCTTTAGGTACATCCAGATAAAGAAAAGACCCGACATCAGGCAGATAGACACCAGGGTAACGACGTAAACCCTCAGCCAATCTTTGCTATAGAAGAGCTTCCTCATTGAACTGCCCACCTACTCATTCCGTCGATAATCAACATTTGAAGCGTACCTCAGCGCAGGCGCTTGAGGATACCGACGAATGTCGGTCAGTTACGCCAGTGTTCATCCGTGAAATTCTCGAGATCGCAGATAGACTCAAGAAATCTACCGCGTCGAACCGAAAGGAGAATCATGCCAAAATTAGGTATCGCAGCAATCATAGGCGCATTAGTTTTTTCCATCACGGTACCTCCCTCCACTTCTGTGGCCAGCACCGGAATGGTAGCGCCTCACAGCGTTGAGGTAGCCTCCACAGACCCGCACCGCTACAGCCCCCGGGCCATTCCCCCCGGATTATGCTTCCTATTCCCCAAACTATCCGGGTGTGAGAAATATCGACCGCGGTAAGAGCGAGAAACTGCTTCGTAATGATTCCTCATCCACCCCCTGGCCACACGGTATCCACTACGGAACGACGACTGTTATTCACTATCGGCGCCGTCATCATCGCAGGGATTGATATCTTCAGCGCAGGGTTAGGCTTGTACGCTTTTGATATCAACTCCTTTTTACTGTATTTCGGATTGTGTACGCTATTTGCTTTAGCCGGATTCTTCCGAGTTTGCGAGTTTCTATTTATAGCCGGTTACGTTACCGCTAACGCGTGCGATTTAGTTGACACATTCGCTATGCTTGGTTTCGGCGTACCCGTCGTACTGGTGATGTGGATACTGCGATCATGGATTATTCCAGCCATCGCTGCCATGACTATCGAGGCGGCGGTCGCGGTAACGCTCGGTCCAACACCTAGGTTACAAATACTTAGCTCAATAATTATAACTGTCCTCACTTTGGCAGTTGGTTTGTCCTTGCGATGGCAAAATAATCGCCGCATTTTCGCGGAAGCCAAAAGGGAAGAAGCCTTTGAAGCCGTAAGACAAACTCGCCAGGAGTTAGCACGTCAGCTACATGACACTACAGCGAAGGACCTGGCTCATGTTGCGATCCTTGCCCAGGATCTTGCTATTAGGCACCCTGACCTATCCGATGAATTAGGCACCCTAGTTGAGATTGCTACAAGCGCCTCCAGGCGTATCCGTCCGATCATCATCTCCATGGATACAACGGCAACCGAAACTCCACTGTCCAAAGTGGTCACCCAAGTGTCCAATATGTTGAGTACCCGAGATATTACTTTGGAAGTCAATATCACTGGCGATATTGACACTCTAACGACGCGTCAGCAGCGCCGTACGGCGGCTTTAGCAATTCGCGAATGTGCTTCTAATATTCTTAAATACGCGCCTATAGGCTCGGAAGCAAATCTCGTCATAGAGGTATCAACGGCGCCTGATCTGCTCGCACTTTCACTAAGTAATCTGATCGCTGCACAACCGCCAATTTCGCATATGAGTAGTGGATACGGTCTAGCAAATCTCGCTAACCGAATCAGAACCGAAGGTGGCACAATGCAATCTAGCGCAGTAGATCAACAGTGGATAACCTATATAACTCTACCCGCCCACACATCTGTCACTTCAGAATCCCCGAGCATGAAAACAGAGACACCGAAAGAGTAGGCATGGGTAACATTAGAATTTTACTCGCCGATGATGATCCTATTATCCGCGAAGGTCTCTCACGGCTACTCAATGAACAAGAAGGTCTGGCTGTAGTTGCTACTGCTACTGACGGCGCACAAGCAATCGATCAACTCCGTCACCGGAATGTGGACCTGGCTCTTCTCGACGTGGACATGCCAGTCATGAGTGGAATCGAAGCTGCTAAACGTATTAGCCAGGATTACCCCCACATCGTGATCGTTATGCTTACCGTATTCGAACACGAAGATTCTCTTGGTGAAGCTATTGGTGCTGGTGTACGCGGTTTTCTCACTAAGGACATCATCGCTCCAGAACTCGCTCAACTAATCCGCAAAGCATACGGTGGGCAGCAAGTCATGGCACCCCGCCCCACGGAAATCCTGATTACTTCCTACGAGAAGCTCCAGCAGAACAAGGAAGAATACGCGGACTTCGTTGCAGCAGTTGAACAACTCCCGGAGCACTTGCGTGCCGTCTTCCATTTACTTCTCCAAGCTCTGGCGAACAAGAATATTGCCCGACAAACCGGACTATCCGAGACTACTGTGCGTTCCTATGTTTCCGATATCCTCGCCCGCACGGGGTGCGCAACGCGTGCGGAACTAGGGATCACCGCTATCAAAGCCGGAATCATGGGGTAATGCACGAAACTCGCGTGTCGAAGTGGTCGAGATCTTCTCGTCTACCTTTGCGAAAGAAAACCTGGACCACCCAACCAATCACGAAACGAGACCTGCTTAAATATCATCATATTTTCGACCGCATAAAATATCTTCCCATCCACGCCATAAGAACACTCCAGATATTGCTGCGGTAAAGATTACTGGGGAACTCCATACCACGTTACCCGTACGGCAATAAAGTATCAAACTTGATACTCCTATTGCCCCACCCGTAGCGATAAAGAACCTAATCATTCGTTGCAGGTGTTTCATTTTCAACACACACTATCCCAATTGATGATTGGGGCGCCGATAATTGTTACCGCATCGCAAGCTATCCCAAGCGCCGGAATTAGGTGCATTGGGCCACACACACCGCCAGCCCACGCTAGGCCAAACACCACTTGCCCAAAGTACGATTTACCACACTGCGCACGAGTAGACGCCGCAATAATTGTAATTACGTTACCTTCTATTACGAAGAATTGGTTAGGTGTTGCACCTCCATTTGTCGCATCTAAATACGCGACTTCAACTCCATATTTATCACGCCAACTGATTTTAGTCCCATTAGCATCCACAGTTAGCGTATCCCCGTCTACGAGGCTAGCCACAAAACGTGGCGTTGCTTCTACATTTTCGACGTAACGAATTGACCTTTCTCGATCTGGGGAAACCGAGTTTCGCTGCACGTTATTAGAATCACGCCCCAGCTTATCCATATTCGCAGTCGCGATATATGAGGAAATTGAATCGGATCCGCTACTGGATGGCGCCCGGAAGGCATTTTCATAACCTCCGTGGATTGTTGACATTTCGGAGGCTGAAGCTACACCTACGGCCGCAAACGATAAAACAGATGCGGCGATATTTGCCGTTGCAATTCGGGTAATTCTATGCAATTTCATTTCTTTATTTCCTTTCAATACGGACTGAATGGCATAGGCAGATACGCAGCTTATATGAACGTACTGCGGTTACCTTTGGATGTATTCCTATTTAAACACTGACAGCCACGCCTGCAACACCGATAACTGTCAGTATTCCGTTTCGCCATTTATCAGTAGAATGTCCGCTTCGGCAGAAAAGTAGTCCAGAACCACCGCTATCCGTAGCCCCACTGCCACCTACTGATTTAGGTAAAAATACCGACACTTGTCGGTACCCGGAAGTAGCCACGCGTGGTTAACTGGCATCATCTCTCAAAGGAAAGCAGCACCCGTTTTCTCACGGTGCTACCCGTCCTCCGTCGAGGGCGCATACCCGAATATCGAGCGCAAGTTAAACCTTGCGCTCGGTACGAAACTAATAGATATGGAACCGCTCATGACTGACAAGACTAGAGCCCGTATGGCGGATATCTGCGCCGGATTACTTGCTTTGCTTGTGGCTTTCCTGGCCAAAGAGCCGGGCTGGAATATGCATAACGGCTTGATATGGTTCGCGGTCTTCGCTGCCACGTATGTCGCGCTACGCCTATCCTTCATGCTTCCCGGAATTATCCAGGGTGTTCGTCAAGCAAAGGACGACTAACCGTACTGTTCCGGGAGCTTAGCGAACCGGAAAACGCCGCGAACCCGCACCACCTACTCCGAACCGGCAACCAGCCGCCCGCTATCCATGCGCACCACCCGGTCGGCAACGGTCGCCGCTTCGGCATCATTGTGGGTCACGTAGACCGCCGTCGTGCCGGCCTTTTGCAGCACCCGGCGCAGGAATACCGCCAGGTCCTGGCGCAGGCGGGTATCGAGGGCGGAAAGCGGTTCGTCCAGGAGCAGCACCCGCGGGCGCGCCGCCAGGGAACGCGCCAGAGCCACCCGCTGGGCTTGCCCACCCGAAAGAGTCGTGACCGCCCGCTCGGCATAACCGCTCAGTTCCACCAGCTCCAGCCAGCGCTCCACCTCCGCCGCCACCTCGGCGCGCGAACGGCCCTTCTCGATCCCGTAGGCAATATTCCCGCCCACGCTGCGATTCGGGAAAAGCTGCCCGTCCTGAAAAACCATGCCCACCCCGCGCCGGTGGGTAGGAACCGCCGTCATATCAGCGCCGTCGATAAGCACCTGCCCGCGCACTGCCTCCAGCCCGGCGATTCCGCGCAACAGCGAGGATTTCCCCGAACCGGACGCCCCCAGCAGCGCCACGGTCGTACCCGACTCCACGCTCAGATTCACGCCGCGCACCGCCTCGAAACCGTCCGGGTAACGCACCGATACGTCACGAAGTTCTAACACGAAGCTTTCCTTTCTGCTGCGTTAATAACGACGACGCAGCCCCGGCAGGCGCCGCCATTTCACTCAGCGCCATGAGCCCCCCGGTGACCGTACCGAGCACCACCGCCCCGGCCATTGCGGTCCCGTAATTTTCCGCCCCGGGCCTCCCCAGGAGCTGGCCGATCAGGACCGGAAGCGTGGTGGAATCACTGGTGGCCAGGAAGGACGTAGCGCCGTATTCCCCTAAGGAAATGGCCAGGCCAAAACCTGCCGCCACCGCGAGCGCGCGGGCGGCCAGTGGCAGGTCAATACTTCTCCAGACCCGCCCCGGGCCGGCCCCCAGGGTGGCGGCGGCCTCGCGCAGGCGCGGGTCAATGGCCCGCACCACCGGGAGGATCACCCGGGCCACGAGGGGAAGAGCCACCACCGCTTGGGCAACCGGCACGAGCACCTGCGCGGAAGGCACGAGCATGCGGATAGTGAGGAATAATCCGAAACCGACCGTCACCGCGGAAACCCCCAGCGGCAGCAGGGCGATCCCTTCCGCGGCCGCACTCACCGGCCGCGGCGGGGCCCACGGGGAAGCCAGCGCGAAAGCCAGCAGCGCCCCGAGCATCAGGGCAAGAACAGCAGCGCTCAGTCCCGTTGTCAAAGAATTCCGGAGCGCATCGGAAGCCGAGACCCCCGAGAATCCGGAAGAACCGATGAGATTGCGGTAGTTCTCCAGCGTCCAGGTACCCGAACGCTGGAAGGAACGCGCCACCAAGGTGAGGATCGGTGCCCCGATAAGGAACATAACGGTAGCGGCGCTGATGAGCAGCGCCGGAATATCACTCGGGCCCATTTTCCTCCGGGCGGCCGGCCGCAGGCGCAGCGCCGCGGAGGTGCGCCGGGTAGCCCGGGCCGCCACCGCGGTGGCAATCCCAACGATCACCACTTGCAGCAGCGAGAGCACCGCGGCAGCCCGTAAATCAAGGAAGGTGGTGGTCTGCACCCAGATTTCAGTTTCGAGGGTGCCGTAGCCAGGCGCACCTAAGGTTTGCACGATTCCGAACGACGTCGAACAAAATAAAAAGACAATAGCCGCGCCGGAGGTAATAGCCGGGGCCAATTCCACAAGGGTGACGGTACGGAAAGCCCGCCACGGGGAGGCGCCGAGAATACGGGCCGCCTCCGCGTGCGGGGGCAGCGCCGCCCACAGCGGCCCCACCGTCCGGGAAATCACGGCGGTATTGAAGAAAACCATAGCCGCGACCACCGCCCACGGGCTGGAATCCCAGCCGAGGAAACCGTAGGGGCCGTCCGCGCGCAGCAGCGCCCGGAACGCGGTACCCACCACCACGGTGGGGAGCACGAAAGGCACCACCACGAAGGCTCGCACCACCCGCACCCCGGGCAGGCGCAGCCGGTAAAGCACATAGGCCAGGGGAAGTCCCAGCACTACCGAGCAGGCGGTGCTGGCCGCCGCCATCCACAGGGTTTGCCCGGCAACTTTCCAGGTGCGCGGGCGGGTGAGCTCGGCGGCGAAACCCGCGGTATCCACCCCGGCCGGGGTGACGAGCCCGCGCGCGAGCATCGCCACCACCGGCCACAGGAAGAAGACCACGAGGAAAAATAGCGGGACCGCGAGCGCGAGGGCAACCACCAGGGAAGCTCCGCGCGGGCGCGGGATACGGAATGAGTTACTCACATTCCCGCGGTGTCACGCCAGGCGCGGATCCATTCGGCGCGCTGGGCGCCCACTTCTTTAGCATCCAGCACGATGGGGTCCTTGACCCGCGGGGCGTGCTGCTGCCAGCTCGCGGGCAGCTCCACATCGGCCACCGGGTACACGTACATCGACTCCGGGATAGCTTTCTGCACATCCTCAGAAAGTAGGAAATCGATAAAAGCCTGCGCGCCTTCCGGGTTCTCTGCCCCGCGCAGCACCCCGGCGTATTCCACCTGGCGTACGCAGGTCGATTCGATCACGCCGGTGCGCCCGCTTTCAGCAGCCGGGGAGGAAGAATAGGAAACCACCAGGGGGTAGTTTCCCTTGCCTTCCGAACCGGAAAAATCAGTGTAGTAGGCATCCGTCCACGAACCGGAAATACGGGTGCCGGCCCCGAGCAGCTGGCCCCACAGCTGGGAAAGCCCATCCGTTCCCCCGGCAACATGGGCGGTGGCGGCTAGGAAAGCCAGCCCGGGTGAGGAAAGCGCGGGATTTTCCACCGCGAGTAGCCCGGCGTATTCGGGGCGGGAAAGATCCGCGAAGCTCAGGGGCGGAATCATATTTTTCTGGGTGAACCACTCGCGGTCGTAATTCACGCAGACTTCGCCCTGGTCGATGGGATTGAGTTTCCCTTCCAGGGCGGTCACCCCCGCGGGGAGCTTCGGGGAAGAATAATCGGCGATGGTATGACCATCGAGCGCCTGGTAGGCGGTGTAGGTATCCACCCCGAACACCATATCCGCGCCGGGTTTGCCATCCGCCAAGACCAATTGGTTAACAACCTGGCCGGTATCCCCGGGGGCCGATTTCACGATGGTGTACCCGGATTCTTTCTCGAAGCGGGCAATGAGCTCATCGGGCAGGTTGAATGATTCGTGGCTGACCACCCGGACGGTGGTGGGCTGATCGCTCGCTGCCGGAGAGGCGGCGTCGTCGTTCTTTGAGCAGCCGGCCAGGGCCAGTGCCGCAACCATCGCGGCGGCCGCAAGAACGCGGGCGCCGTGCCTATTTTTCTGGACCATGCATCCTCCTCAGGATATAAGGAGGGTCTCCGCGGTGCGGAGGAGAGATCTCGACTCCCTTCGCCGGTACTAACCGGATCAGGTTCGAGGGTCTGCGTGCCGCGTGCCGGCCGCACTCTCAGCGCTGCTGCGCTCCCCTGTCGTGCCGTCCAGTCTAGTACGGAGGTCCCGTATTTTCACGCCTGCGGTCCCGAACCGGAACCGGATCGGCGCCACGCGAAGGCGAGGCACCGCCGCGCGAACCTTAGGCCCGGGCGCGTGCCTGCGAATCGATCACTTCGCCCTTGCCGTACCATTTGGCGGCCTGGCGCTGGGTGAGCTGGGAAACGGCCGCGGCCACCCCGGCGGACACCACCGCGAAAATCATCGCGTCCACGAGCGGCGCGTTCGGATCCTCCGAATCGGGGATCTCCCGCCCGGAAATGCCCTTCCACACCACGTCCACGATTTTATTGGCGACGATCCCCGAGAGCACGCCCACGCCCGCGCTCACAACTTTCCAACCGATATCCATAACGTCCCTTTCTTCGCGCGGCGCGGCCCCGGCCAGATGCGGCCGGTCACCCGGCACCGCCCTCGATCATGAGTGCGCGGAGGTGCTCCCCCGCGCGGAATTCTTGTCCTGTCCAGAACTATTATGACTCAGACCACGCCCGAAGCGCAGGTCCTCGCGCAATTCGTCCACGACCATGGCATCCGAATCGATGCGGCCGGTGCGGTACCCCGCGCGCGACAGCATATGCGCGGAAATGGGCGAGGTGATGAGCTGGCAGCCGATCACGAGGAGCAGCGTCCACGTCATTGACGGGTCACGCACCAGGCAGGCCGCGCCCAGGCAGCCCATGATCAGGGAGAGAACCTGCGGTTTCGTGGCTACGTGCAGGCGCGTCATGAGGTCCGGGTAGCGGAACATGCCGATGGCGGCCACGAACGTGAGGGTGGCGCTGGCCAGCATCAGCGCGGCACCGATAATATCCCAGGGGCTCATGGCCGGGCTCCTTCCTGCGCGCCCGCGGTATCTGGTTGCGCACGGCCCACGGTATCCGGTTGGGTGCGGGTAGCGGCGGGCGGCTCGCGGTCCGGATCGTGGGCGGGGCTTTCGTCTTCTTCTTCGTCGGTTGTTTCGCGTTCGTTCGCTTTTTCGAGGCGCCGCATTTCCTTCGGGTCGTTTTGGTCCACGGGCCGGATGAAGCGCGCCACGGCCACGGATCCGAGGAAACCAACAATGGCGACGACGACGAATACCGCCAGCAAATCCGCTCGCCGGGTCACCGCCGCGAGCAGGCAGAGCGCCCCCACCATAATCGACGTGATCACATCGAGCGCCCCCACCCGGTCAAGGACCGTGGGACCTTTGACGATGCGGACCGTCACCAGCAGCGCGGAGATAGTCAGGAGCACCCCGCAAATCACCATCACAATAATCACCGTTCACCTCCGGAACTATCGGGAGCGAAGGGAACGGGCAAGCGCCCGGCCTTGGGGCTGGACCCGGGCACGAATCCGGCCTGCACCAGCTCGCTGCGGGAGGCGAAGGCGCGCAGCACTCGCTCTTCCAAATCGAGTACCGATTGGTGCGCGGCGCTCACGCCCCCGGCCATGCCCACGTCGAAGACATGCACGTAGAGGGTGCCCGTGGCGGCGTCGGTATCGATGACGAGCGAGCCGGGCACCAGGGTGGACATCCCGGCAGTAATAGCAAGGTAGGCATCGGAGTGGGAGCGCAGCCGCACGCGGATCACCGCGCCGCGCGGGGTGGCGCGCCGCAGGATAAACCAGGCTTGCTGCCAGGAGGCATGCACGAGGTCGCGCACGAAAATCGCAACGAGCCGGATCACACCCCAGATGCGGAACCGCCCGTCGAAGGAGGCGGTGGGGAACGGCGCCACTTCGGTCACGAGGAGGGCGAGGGCAAAACCGGCCACAATATTGGCGGCGCTCACCTGCCCCCACAGCAGCACCCACACAATGGTCAGCCACACCAGCACCCCCAGGGAGGCGCTCGGGAAACGGCCTTCGCGCCGGGTGACCAGGCGGATTGCTTCACTATCGCGACTCATTGCTCACCTCCGGAAACTGTGGGAACGGGCGTGGGTGCGGTACCTTGCGCGGGAACCGCCGCGGGCGCGGGTGTTGGGAACGACGGCGCACCGCTCGGCACGGGTGCGCCGGTCGGCACCAGTGTGGCCGCGGGCGTGGGACTCGGGGAGCGCAGCAGGCGCGGACTTTCCTTCGGTTCGGGAGTTTGGGTGAAGGTGCCGGTATCCGGGGTGGAATCCTCGTGGGGTACCACGGTTTCTTCATCGACCTCCGGGGAAATCCCGGTACCGCGATCCCAATCGGGAAGCACCGCGCTGATATAGGGGGTGCGGGCTTCCAGTTCGGCGGCGGCGCCGTCGGTAAACGAGCGCAGCGGCGCGGCCGCGAAGGTAATACCCAGCATGACCGCGATGAGCCCGGAGGCGGAAATCACCATGCCGCTCGGGTAGGTGGTGGAGGGCAGCTCCGCCGGAGCTTCCTGCCAGAAAGCCATATTCCAGGCGCGAATCACGGCGTAAAGCGTGAGCAGCGAGGTGACCAGACCGGCCGCGATGAGCACCCAGTCAATCGGAGTCCCGCGCGCGGCACTCGCTTCCAGCAGCCCCACTTTGCCGAGGAATCCGGATAGCGGCGGAATACCGCCCAGGGAAAGCGCGGGAAGGAAATAGAGAACCGCAACCACGGGGGCCGCGCGCATAATGGAGCCGAGCCGCACGAGCGACGTCGTTCCTGCCACCCAACCGATGAGGCCCACCACCAAGAACAGCGCGGTTTGCACCACGATATGGTGCACGGCGTAGAAAATCGTGGAGGACAGCCCCGCTTCGGTGGAAATGGCGATACCCCAGATGAGGTAGCCGATATGGCTGACCAGGGTGAAGGAAAGCAGACGTTTAATATTTTCCTGCGCGATCGCGCCGAGGATACCGATGAGCATGGTGGCCACCGCGAAGCCGGCGAGGATATCGTCCAGGCGCCCACCCGGGAAAAGCAGCACCTGGGTGCGGATAATCGCGTACACGCCCACTTTGGTGAGCAGGCCGGCGAATACCGCCGTGACCGGGCCGGATGCGGTGGGATAGGAGTCGGGCAACCAGGCGGCCAGCGGGAAAATCGCCGCTTTCAGGCCGAAGGCCACGAGGAAGAGGATCTGGAGGACCATGCGCATTCCCGGGTCCACCTGCGGGAGTTTGACGGCCAGGTCGGCCAGGTTCACGCTGCCCACCGCGGCGTACGTGAGGCCCAGCGCGGTGAGGAAGATGAGGGAGGAGACCATGGAGACGATCACGTAAACCGAGCCGGAGCGCATGCGTTCGGCCGTGCCGCCCATGGTGAGGAGCACGAAGGAGGCGGCCAGCAGGATCTCAAAGCCGACGTACATATTGAACAGATCGCCGGTGAGGAATGCATCGGATACCCCGGCGGAGAGAATCATGAAGGCCGGGTAGTACACCGAGGTGGGGGCGCCGCGTTCGCCGTCTGCCACGCCCTGGAACACCGAGTACACCAGCACGATGAGGGTCACCGTAACCGAGGTGGTGAGCATGATGGTGGAGAGCCGGTCGGCTACCAGGGAAATGCCCACGGGCGCCGCCCAATTGCCCACGTCCAGGGTGATGGGGCCGCGCGCGGAAACGAAAAGCAGAATGACCGCCACCACGAGGACGATGGAGAGCATCCCCACCGCGGTCCAGGCCTGCACGCGGCGCCGGCGCGGAATCGCCAGGAGCACCCCGGCGGCCAGCAGGGGCAGCACAATGGGAACGGCCAGCAGCCAGGAAATCATCGCCGCGCACCTCCCGTATTGCCGTTACGCCCCGCGGTTCCGGTGCCGCGCGGGTGCCCGGTGCGTCCCGCGTTCCTACCGTTCGCGCCGTTCGCGCCGTTCGCGCCGTTCGCACCGTTCCCCAGCGAGCCGTCCACGCCGTGGGTCGCGTTCGGGTTGGCCACGTAGCGGTGCCGGCGGCGCTTGGGGTGCCGGCGGTTCCAGCGGCCCAGGCGCCCGAAACGCGGGGCCGGGGTATCGGTTTCGTCGCGGAATTCCGCGGAGGTTTCCTGCAAGTCTGTTCCCACTTCGGATCGCTGGCTGCTTTCTTCCAGTTGCTGGCGTACGGCGACGGCGCGGTCCTCCACGTCGTCGCGCACTTCGTCATCATCGCGCAGCTGCCAGGTGCGGTAGGCCATGGCCAGCAGGAAGCCGGTGGTGGCCAAAGTAATCACAATGGCGGTGAGCATCATGGCCATGACCAGCGGGTCCGCCCACAGGTCCGGCGAGCCGTTGCCGATAAAGGGCGGGTTGCCGGTGCGTCCGCCCGCGATGAGGAAAAGAATATTGACGCCATTGGAAAGGCAGCCCAGCCCGAGGATGACCCGCGAGAGGGAGCGCTCCAAAATAAGGTAGACGCCTACCGCAACGAAAACCCCGCACATGAGGATGAGGGCGAGAGATACGCTCATTGCTGCTCTCCTTCCGTTGCTGCATCGCGCTGTTCGGCGGCCATAGCCAGGCGTTCGGCTTCCTGTTGCGGGGAGGTGCGCTCGCTGAGGCCGGCCTGGGATTCCATTTCTTCGCGCAGGTTCTGGCGGGCGTCGTGGGAGGGTTCGATGCGAATATCGGCGTCCCACACGCCTTCTTCCATTTCCCCGTGCCGGTCAATTTCCGCGCCGAGGGACCGCAGAATTTCGGCTACCAGACCAACAACCGCGATATAGACGCCGGTGTCAAAGATGAGCGCCGTCGTAAAATGAACGTCCCCAAAAATCGGAAGTACCATATCGATTTTCGCGGTTTGCAGCGGGCTGCCGCCCAATAGGATCGGGGCGAGCGAGGAAAGAGTAGCCAGACCCAGCCCGGTTCCCAGCAGATGAGCGGGGAGGATGGGGAGGGTGGCGCCCAGTTCGAAACGCCCGCCGGCCAGGTAGCGCAAGGTCAGCGCGATGCCGGCGAGCAGCCCGCCGGCGAAGCCACCGCCCGGCATATTGTGCCCGGCGAAAAGGAAGAAGAGGGAAATAATGAGGATGGTGTGGAAGACCAGGCGGGTGCCGATTTGCAGCATCATCGGGCGGGAGGCCACGCCCGGGCGGTTCGCGGAGGCGAGCCAGACCCGGTTGCGCCCCGAACGCCGCGCTTCTTCTTCCGCGCGCACCGAGTTGCGCACGTATTCCGCCGGGTCCTCGCCCAGTCGCCGCCAGCGTTGCGCCCGTTCACTTTTCGCGCCGAGGATATTGCGCAGCCGGTCCGTGCCGCCGAAACGGTCACGCACGAAGAGGAGGGAGGCGATGCCGACGGCGCAGACCACCAGCACGGAGGTCTCACCCATGGTGTCCCACGCCCGGATATCCACGAGGGTGACATTGACGATATTGCGCCCGTACCCGAAGCGGAAGCCTTCGTCGGCGAAGAGCTCCGAAATTGGGGCGTGGGTGCGCACCCCGGCCGCCAGGTAGGCGAGCCCCGCGAAAAGCAGCCCCATGATGGCCGCGAAAACGATGCGGAAGCGCTGGGTGCCTTTGGTGCGGCGGGAAGAGAAGTAGGAGGGCAGGCGGCGCAGCACCAGCACGAAGACCACGAGCGTGAGAGTTTCGGAAAGCACCTGGGTGAGAGCCAGGTCCGGAGCCCCGTAGATCTCGTAGGTAAGGGCAACAGCATAGCCGCCGATTCCCATGAGAATCACGGCTTTGAGACGGTGGCGGGAGGCCGCGGCGAGCAGCACGCCCAGGCACCCCACAACCGCCACCGCGGCCTGCGCCCAGCTATCGAAGAGCCGCGGCACCACCAGGGTGCCCACCGGGTTGGTCAGCAGCGCGATTCCCACGGTGATGAGCAGGAACCAGAAAATGGTGAGGAGGTAGGTGGGAAGCGAACCGGATTGGGTGCGGGCGGTGACGGTCATGGAGAAACGCTCGGTGCCCGAAACGATGCGCTGGTAGGCTTCCTCGGCGCTGGTGCGGATGGCGTGGCGCTGGGTGAAGGCAGAAATGCGGTGGCGCTGCCAGAAGAGGAGGCAGCCGGCCGCGAGGATGGCGAGGGTCACCAGGAAGGGCCCGTTGAAGCCGGACCACAGGTGCAGGTGGCCCTGGTAGGGGGCCAGCACCGGGTATTGGGCCAGGTACTGCTCCAGGAAGGTGCTGATAGGCGTGGTTGCGAGCCCGGCCACCAGGCCCGCCGTCGCCAAAATCCCCACGGGCCAGATCATCACCGCGGAAACGTCACGCACCTCGGTATCTTCCACGCGCGGTTTGCGCATGAACGCGCCCCACCAGAAACGCAGGCCGTAAGCCACCGTGAGCGCGGAGCCCACCGCGATGAGCACGAGCACCGCAATATCGGTGGCGCTCCCGCCCCACAGCGCACCGAGTGCCCCTTCTTTGGCCACGAAAGCGGCGAAGGGCGGGAAGCCCATCATGGAGGCATCCGCCATCCCGGCGAAGGTGGCGACCGCGGGCATATTGCGGCCCACATTGGATAGTTCGCGCAGGTCACGGGTGCCGGTGCACACGTCCACGATGCCCACGGAGAGGAAGAGCGCGGATTTGAAGAGGGAGTGAGCCAGCAGCAGCATGAGCCCGGCCAGCAGCATCGCCGAATCTCCGTAGCCGACGAAAAGAATAATGAGCCCGAGCTGGGAGACCGTGCCGAAGGCGGTCACCAATTTGATATCGGTTTGTTTGAGGGCCCGGTAACCGCCCAGCAGCACCGTGTACGAGGCGAGGATGATCACCATCCAGTGCCAGGCGGGGTTATGCGCGAAACCGGGGGCCAGGCGCGCCACCAGGTACACCCCAGCTTTGACCATCGCCGCGGCGTGCAGGTAGGCGGAAACCGGCGTGGGCGCGGCCATGGCGGCCGGCAGCCAGAAATGGAAAGGCACCAGGGCGGATTTGGAGAAGGCCCCGATAAGTACAAGTACGACGGCGCTCGTGAGCAGCGCGGAATTCCCCGGGGAAATCGTTGCTTCGTGGGAGGCCACCACGAGCTCGTGCAATGAGAAGGAGCCCCCGGGCATAACGCCCAGCATGGTGATTCCGCCCAGCATGGCCAGCCCGCCGGCCGTGGTCACAATAATGGCCTGGAAGGCCGCGCGCCGCGAGGATTGGCGGTCGGAATAGTGGCCGATGAGGAGGAAGGAAAAGACGGTGGTGAGTTCCCAGTAAATATAGAGGGCGATGGTGTTATCCGTGGTGACCAGGCCGAGCATGGCGCCGGCGAAAGCCACGAAGATCGCGCCGAAGCGGCCCAGGTAGGAGGCATCGCGTTTGAAATACCGTGCCGAGTAGAAGAGCACGGCAGCGCCCACCCCGGTGGCGATGAGGGCGAGGAGGAGGCCGAGGGCGTCGATGCGGATATCGAGGTCCATGCCGAGCTGGGGCACCCAGGTGAGGGACTGCTGGTAGATATCACCGCGGAGGATGCGGGGAATGAGGCTGAGGAGCCAGAGGAAGGTGCCGGCAGGGAGGAGGGCGAGGATCGCGAAGCCGAAACGCCCGCGCTGCATTACGAGCGGTGCACACAGCGCCCCCACCACAAATAGCAGGAGCACATATGCCACGGCAGCCTCCGTCCCTTCGACCTTGTGATGCACGCGGGGTGCGCTACGTGCTCTACGTGCGCCGCGTGCCGAACATACGCCACAGAGCCCCTCCGCGGGTGACCTGGCGCGATGCAGCTGGTAGGTGCGGGCGCCGGTTTCTTAGGCGGTGGAGCTCGTTGTTAACGCATGGAACATCATTACAGTAGCGAAAATATGCGGGAGTGTCCCGTGTTTCCGCTCTCGATGAGACCGCGCGGCCGGCGCTTGCTTTGGGAGCGCGAGGCTTGCTAAGGCCGGCGCGCTCCGGGCGCGTTTTGCTGGGTGCGGGGCGCTCCGGGCGGTACGCCAGGTGCGTTGTACTAAGGCTGGAGTCTAGTTATCGGCTTCCGGATAGTGGGTCACGTCGATACGGTGGAAATTAAGGTGGGAGCGCGAGGCCGTGGGGCCACGCTGACCCTGGTAGCGCGAACCACTCGCGCCGGCTCCGTAGGGGTTATTGGCCGCCGAGGAGAGCTGGAAGAAGCAGAACTGGCCCACTTTCATGCCCGGGTAGAGCTTAATCGGCATCGTTGCCGTATTGGAGAGCTCAAGGGTGACATGCCCGGAGAAGCCCGGGTCGATGAATCCGGCAGTGGAATGGGTGAGGAGTCCCAGGCGCCCGAGGGAGGATTTTCCTTCCAGGCGAGCTGCGACGTCGTTCCCCAAGGTGACCTGCTCAAAAGTGGAGCCGAGCACGAACTCTCCCGGGTGTAAAACGAATTCGCCGTCGGCCGGGACTTCTACCAGGCGCGTGAGGTCGGACTGGTCTGCGGCAGGGTCGATGACCGGGTATTTGTGGTTATCGAAGAGACGGAAGAAGCGGTCGAGGTGAATATCGATGGAGGAGGGCTGCACCATCGCCGGATCCCAGGGGTGCAGGGCGATGCGGCCCTCGCTCACGGAACGCAAAATATCAACATCGGAAAGTAACACGCCTAGATTCTGACACGCCCGCGCGGGTGGGCGCTACCCGCGCGGCGGTATGTGGAGTAATTGAAGCAATTTGGGCGCGCTTCCGCGCAGCGAGTGCTGGACCGCACGTGCCGCGGAAACTGAACAACACCTGCCGCAAGCACTAAGCCGCGGGCGCGCTTTGCGCTGGCGGGGATGGCACGCTAGGATAATCACCTAGTGATTCTTTCGCGCTACGGTTCGGCCGCTTGCGTGAGGTTTCACCGCTCTCGCGGGCGTAGTTCATCGGTAGAATGGCAGCTTCCCAAGCTGCAGAGGCGGGTTCGATTCCCGTCGCCCGCTCCAGTTTCTCACGCCAAGGCCGCTTCAATGAGGTCGCGGCCAGTCGCATAACTTTTACCGCTGCCCGAGGCAATCATTTCTTGAGTCTCACGAATAGCTCGAAAACTCTCCTCGTTTGGACGCTTGTAATCGAAGGACAAAGGAATCGAGTTAGTGTTCACCATTTCAGTGAAAAACGCTCGCACAACGGACGATAGGTCGAGTCCATAGGATTCCACGACACTTGCCGCACCATCCTTCAATTCGCTATCAAGACGGATAGTAAGACTACTCGACGCCATTTCTCCTCCAGATGTTGATCGCACTGACAGTTTATGATGTTTGTCAGTGCATCAGCAAGCATTTAGGCGCGCCGTCTAGCCACCACGAAACACAAAAGTTCAACGCCCCCCATAGCGATACTCATTACCGGTACCAAACGAGAATTGCGGTTTAGAATCAAAGTGTCAGCACTACCACCCATATCCAAGGAGGGATGACGGTGACCAAGGAATTCACAGAATCTAACAAGCTCGATGGGACCACAGCGCCAGACGATGCCGAGCTCGCGAAGGTCTCAGCCGCACTCATAAGAAAAAATGCGCGCGCATATGAGGAACTGGCCAAGTGAAATACCTAAGTAAGCGGCAGATCTTCCTGATTCACCGCCCGTGCGTCCCCGCCCCAGTCGTGGTACATTTACATCAATCGTTCAGCCCGCTGCGACCTTCGATTGCAGACGGGCTGGATTTCTTTCCACTCAGACCGCGTCCGAGCTTTCCCACCACAACCCCAACCGCTAAAATTCATCGGTGTCCGCACGCTGTGGGCCCGCGCTGCACGGTGCCAGCATCGGTCACGCCAAGCGCGGCTACAGTTTGAAAACAGGCAGAAAAGGGACAACCGCATGGATGAGGAGAAGGCCATCGGCACTGAACAGCCGCGCGGGAAGCGGCGCGGCTGGCTGCCGCTATCCGATACGCTTTCGCTGATTTCGGTGGTTATCGCCGTGGCCGTGCTCGGCTTGAATATTTACGACCGCCACGAAGCGATCAAAGCCGAGCAATTCTCCCAGGCCAACCAGGCCTTCACCCAAAATAAGATCACCGCGGAGGAACACCGCACCGACACCGGGAAAATCGGCCGGCAGATCACCTCGAGTTTCCACAACGCCTCCCCCAACCCGGTTTTCGACCTCACGCTCGCACTGCCCGCCCCGCTCGACGGCCTCACCATCTCCGCCGACCACTATCACGAATTCCGGCAAACCGCCGCCGGCTACGAAATCACGTTCCCCACGCTCCCGCCGAAAGAAAAAGCCGAGTACGTGGACACCTACGGCGACGCCCTTTTCGGCGACCGACCCCCGCGCACCGTCATCAACGAAAACTTCCGTTTCTGTTTCACGGACGTCAACGGCCAGCGCTGGCTCGCCGACCATCGCGGCGCCCAGCGCATTTCGTCAACAACGCAGTGCATTCCCGATAAGAACGACGACGCCGCCTAGCCCGCCGCCAGTACATGCGGCTGTGGAAGGCCGGCCCGCGCAGCCGGCTATGCAGCCACTCCGGATGAGTCCTCTATTTTGAGCGTGTACATCGTCGAAAAAACGGTGAGCGACAGCACCAGCAGCACGATCAGGCACACCCCGGCCACCGGAAGCAGAATCATGCGATCCACGGACTTCACCACGAAGGGCAGGGCCGCCACCGCGCCGAATAGCACAATGAGGCCAATAATGACTCCCTTCTTGAGGCGATAGCTGAGATAGATGTCGCTCTCCTCCGCCGCGGAGAAAGATACGGGATTACTCTTGAGGGGAACCAGCGTTCGCACCTGAGCAACGCAGGCGCCGTCGTTCACCTCAAAAACATTATCGCGTTCGGGAAGTAGTACCTCCGGGCATCTCTTTCCGTTCACGCTCAAATAATGGCGGCTCCTGTCATCAAAGAAGGACCACCGCCTTCTCACATGTAGCCGTGCCATGACCCGCACCTCCTCGTGCCTACATAACCTCGCCCCTACATAACACTGTTACGCATAATTTTATCGCATTCACTCCGCGCCGTATTCAATTTAATTGTTCCGCTGTGGCCGGCGGCCCTCTTCCCCTCTAGAATTGGAGGAAGAACCAGGGAGGAGACCGCATGCGCGATATTGCACCCTATTCACAACGCAAGCATTACGAACTGCCCTCTTCCCTGGCTGCGCTTCGCGGCCCCGGCATGGGCGGCACGCTTTATCTCGACCATTCGATTATCTGGGCACCAAATTCCCAGACGATCCATCTTGAAAGCAACGGCCTCATCAAGCGCGGTTATACAACGTTGATCAACGAGGGAACCACAGAACAGCAGGAGCGCTGGCTAAATCGGGAGCTCCTCATGCGGGTCTGGCCAACACTTAGCTTGCCGTGGCGCGTCTACGAGATGTGGGAATCGAAATTCCCGGAACTGCCGGAGAATCGGATCTTCCACGGAAAACTTGGAAATTCAACGCAATCCTATGCTCAGCGGTATACGAGATTGTCCACATCAACCCCATAGCCATTTTATTTCAATAGCCACCAGCGCTCCGACCACCAAGCATCACACCACCATCACCTACCCACCATTTCACATCAGCTCAGTCACGCTCCACCCCAATAAGGCACGACGACGCCACACTCCCACTACGACCTGGTCATACGTCACAGGAAATCGGTTTTCAACCCTCTGACCTGCGGATTAGAATAATGATACGAATTCTCTATTCAAATCAATGTTGTATTCATTGTTCAACGATTGGGAAATAAGGAAGGGATCTCGTGACCTCTTTTCGTAAGATAGCGGGTGCCACCCTGGCGGCCACCCTTATATTCTTCGGCGGCACACCCGCGCTCGCCGATCCAGCCTCCCCCGCGGGAGCTTCCAGCGCCGAACAAGCCAACTCCGCAAAGTTCGGCGGTGCCATCGCAAAGAACTTCTTCTTAGTCAATGGACTGACCGAGGCTGAGGTGATTGACTCCGTCAAGGCTCAGCTCACCAAAAACAACCTGAATCCCGATGAGTATGAGTTCACGGTAAAGAACCTCAGCGAAGCCAACGCTAACTCCTACGGCCCAAAGCGTAAAGATCGCGTTAAGGACGTACCGGTTATCGTGGCCAAGAAGGGGACTCAGGACACCTTCGACACTTACAACGTCAAGGTTTTCTACTACGCTCCACCGTTCGCGTTCCGGGAGGAAAACCCGGATCCCCAAAAGGGTGCCCCTCAAAATCAAAGCACCCATAACGCGGGCAAAATGACGGTTGCCGATCCGAATAGTTACACCCTGTCCGCGGATCAGCAGGCAAAGATTGTTGACGCTTTCCTCAAGAACAACCCCGCCCTCGGTCTCACCCGTGATCAGGTCACCGTGGATGACCAAGGAAAGCTCACTATTGCGAACAAAGCCGGTGAAGACGGGTTTAGCGTCGTCGTTCCCAGCAGCGAATCCGTGAGCGTTATCGGGAAGGTTCCCAATATTCTGGTCTTCCTCGATCCTTCCACGAACACAAACCAGAACAAACTGAAGTCCACCCCCGTACCTCCGGTAACAGTTACTCTGAAAGCCGATGACTACAGCAAGGGTAAGCTCTGGGGAACTAACGCCCCGGGCCAGGGCGAGGCGTGGCCAGCTACGAAACAGCTTTCCGGGTTCGACCTCAAGCTCGCCGGCAATACCGCCGTTATCTCCGGTCAGTATGACGCTGGTATCTCCAATTCGATTGGCGGTAAGCGTTTTATCGGAATCCGTACGGACAAAGCCGACGATATGCGCTACACCCAGTCCTTCTCGAATCTGTTTAAGGTGCGTGTTCTTCCCACGAAGCAGGACACTCTCATCCGCAGCCTGGATACCGACGCGCCTTTCACCCCCGAAGATGTGAAGGGGCTTATAGATGTGGATTACGGCAAGCTCGGAATTCTCAAGTACGGGGACGACGCGGGACTTTCTAAGCAGGATGTTCACAACGAGGTCAAGGGCAAAATCACCAAGAATATTGAGGTTCCCGGGATCAGCCACGAACCCGGCACCCAGGAATTCCCCGGCACGCTCACAACCGACCTTGGTGCGGTCTCCCCGAAGCTGACCGCCACCATCATTTACTACACGTCCAAGATTTCTGAGACAGCAGTAACTGACCCGAATAACCCGACGCCCGGCGAACAGGATGCCATCAAGGCCAAGGTCAAGGAACTCAACCAGCTCAAGGACACGGACAAAGTCACCGTGGACAAGGAAGGCAATGTCACGATTGTCTTCAACCGTAACGGCAAGGAACTCGGCACCAAGACCTTCAAGGCGCCGCTCGTCACGCCTTCATACCCGGATTCCAGCGGCAAGTCCGGTTCCACGGTTGAGGTTCCGATCTCCACGCCGGAAGGCTTCACTTTCCCGGACGGTTCCACGTTTAAGGTCGACGGCGAAGCTCCCGCTGGACTCACTGTTGGCAACGACGGCAAGATTACCTACCAGATCCCCGAGGATAAGGAGACGGGCGATGTGACGGGCACTGTGCTCGTCACGATTCCCGGCCAGCCCGATCCGGTGAAGGTTCCCTTCAAGATCGCTGTCACCAAGCCGAAGATGGCAGAGAAGATCACTTTGAAGGATCCTGACATCACCGGCGTTGTTGACCTCGATAAACTCACGCCCGAGGAAAAGACCAAGGTTAGCGATGCTATCAAGGCTAAGAACCCGGACCTGCCCACGGATGCCAAGATCACTGTCTCCGACAATGGCACTGCAACCGTGACCTACAAGGACGGCTCCTCAACTACTTTCACTCCGGACAAGACGGTTCGCCAGCTCAAGGACAATGAGAAGATCAAGATCAACGACCCCGAAATCACCGGTGTTGTTGATGTCAATAAGCTGACCGATCCCGAACGCGAACAGGTCAAGAAGGCCGTCGAGAAGAAGAATCCGAAGCTCCCCGAAGGAACCACGATCACCGTCTCCGAAAACGGCACGGTCACCGTAACCTTCCCGGACCAGTCGACGGCCACGATCACTCCGGA